>JAZOML010000066.1:0-110180 GCA_045653945.1 Eubacteriales bacterium | reverse complement strand
TAAGCAGTTCAAGGCTGCACAGACCGGAGGTCCTTCCGGCGGATGTATCCCTGCTCACCTTCTTGACACTCCCGTTGACTACGATTCCCTTATGGCTATCGGCTCTATGATGGGTTCGGGTGGACTTATCGTTATGGACGAGGACAACTGTATGGTTGACATCGCTAAGTTCTTCCTTGAGTTCACTGTTGATGAGTCCTGCGGTAAGTGTACTCCCTGCCGTGAGGGTACAAAGAGAATGCTCGAAATCCTCAACAAGATTACCGACGGTAAGGGTGAGGATGGCGACATCGAAAAGCTCGAGGAGCTTGCAAACGTTATCAAGACCTCTTCTCTTTGCGGACTTGGTCAGACTGCTCCTAACCCCGTTCTTTCCACCCTTCGTTACTTCAGAGATGAATACGAAGCACACGTTTACGAGAAGCGTTGCCCCGCAGGCTGCTGTAAGAACCTTCTCCAGGTTGTTATTGATCCCGATAAGTGTAAGGGTTGCTCACTCTGCTCCAAGAAGTGCCCCGTTGGCGCTATCAGTGGCGTAATCAAGAGCCCCTACGTTATCGATCAGAGCAAGTGCATTAAGTGTGGCGTATGTATCGAGTCCTGTAAGTTCGGCGCTATCTATAAGAAATAAGAAGGGAGAAACGAGTAATGGAAAACATGATTAATTTAACTATTGACGGAGTTGCCGTTTCTGTTCCTGAAGGCACCACCGTTCTCGAAGCAGCAAGAGCTGCTCACATAAATATCCCCACTCTTTGCTACCTCAAGGACGTTCAGCAAATCGGCGCTTGCCGTATTTGTCTTGTTGAAATTGAGAAGGCAAGAGGTCTTGCAGCGGCTTGTGTAATGCCCGTTGCAGAGGGTATGGTTGTAAGAACCAACACACCTAAGCTCCGCGAACAGCGTAGAGTTAACCTTGAGCTTCTTCTCGCTTCTCACAATAGAGAGTGCACCTCTTGTGTACGCTCCGAGAACTGCGAGCTTCAGGCTCTTTGCCGTGAATACGGTGTTAAGGAGTATCCCTTTGATGGCGAAAAGAAGGAAACAACCGTTGATGAGGTTTCTCCCTGCGTTATCAGAGATAACTCCAAGTGTATCTCCTGCCGCCGTTGTATCGCGGCTTGTAACGACGTTCAGCAAATCGGTGCTATCGGCGTTTCCAAGAGAGGCTTTAAGACCAAGATTGGTCCTATCTTCGACTTCTCTCTTGCTCAGACTCCCTGCGTAAACTGCGGTCAGTGTATCGTTGCTTGTCCCGTTGGCGCTCTCCACGAAAGAGAGTCTATTGACGATGTTTGGGCAGCAATCGGCGATCCCGACAAGTACGTTGTCGTTCAGCCCGCTCCTGCAGTCAGAGCTTCTATCGGTGAGGAGTTCGGTCTTCCTATGGGCGTTGCCCAGACCGGCAAGCTTGCCGCTTCGCTCCGCAGACTCGGATTTGACAAGGTATTTGACACCAACTTCGGTGCAGACCTTACCATTATTGAGGAAGGTACAGAGCTTATCGGACGCATCCAGAACGGCGGCGTTCTCCCGATGATTACCTCTTGTTCTCCCGGATGGATTTCCTACTGCGAGAAGTTCTTCCCTGAGTTCATTCCCAACCTTTCTTCCTGCAAGTCGCCCCACGAAATGGAGGGTGCTATGGTTAAGTCCTACTTCGCTGAGAAGATGGGCATTGACCCCAAGAAAATAGTTGTTGTTTCCGTTATGCCCTGTACTGCTAAGAAGTATGAGGCTGCACGTCCTGAGCTTTCAAACAAGGGTATGAAGGACGTTGACTACGTTCTTACCGTTCGTGAGCTTGCTAAGATGATTAAGCAGGCAGGTATTGATTTTGCTAAGCTTCCCGACGAGGGCTTTGACGATATGCTCGGTCAGTCCACCGGCGCTGCTGACATCTTCGGCGCAACCGGCGGTGTTATGGAGGCTGCTCTTCGTACCGTATATGAAAAGCTTACCGGCACCGAGCTTGCAAAGGTTGAGTTCACTGCTGTAAGAGGTACCGAGGGTATCAAGGAAGCTACCGTTGAAATCAACGGCGCTCCCGTAAACGTTGCAGTTGTTAGCGGTACTGCAAATGCTAAGAAGCTTCTTGAGGCTGTTAAGGCAGGCGAAAAGAACTATGCATTTATCGAGGTTATGTGCTGTCCCGGCGGTTGCGTAACCGGTGGCGGTCAGCCTATCGTTTCCGCAAAGGAGCTTCAGTACGTTGACCTTAAGGCAGTTCGTGCAAAGGCTCTCTACGACGAGGATGCAGGAAAGGCACTCCGCAAGTCCCACGAGAACCCCGACATCAAGGCTATCTACGAGAACTATCTCGGTGAGCCCGGTGGACACAAGGCACACGAGCTTCTCCACACTCACTACGACGCAAAGCAGAAGTACTACTATTAAGAAAGCAAGCGCCTTCAGGCAAATAGCGCTCCCGCGCGGCGCGTCAAACTATTATTTTTCGCAAGTTTTATTTGAGTATCTTTTATAAGGTTAGAAATAACGTATAATAAGAGCTAAACTGAATATTTGCAAAGCAAAATCCCGACGGGTAAAACCGTCGGGATTTTTATTATCTTGAGTTTTTATAATCATCTATTGCGTCTTTATAATCATCCATTTTCCCGTTTCCATAATTATCATGATACCACTGTTTTTCGTCATCTGAAAGCTTATCCCAGTCACTCTCTTTTTTTCCGCTTCCATTAGCCAACGTAAAAATTAATGAAATAAAAAATATACTTAAAATTAAAATAGTAAGAAATTTTCCCGAAAACAATATTTCGATTTTTTCAGCTTTGCTTAACATCGCGAATTTTTTTAATTTTAAAATACAATATTTTAACAAATGATATAATTTTACAGACAATAATATGGAAACTAATGTAATACCAAAATATAATAAGTTTATACGAGCTCCATCAAAAATAATCCATAATATATCATTTGCAACATACAACAAAACATAAATAATTGGATATATTAAAGCTCTTGTTTTAGATTCAAATAACTTACCACCTTTTATGAGATATAAAATCCAAAAAATTATTAAAGTGATGTCACATATGTCTTTAATTAGATAAACAATATTTTCTAGATTATTTAAATTAAACATGCAGTAAAAAAAAGTTCCAAAACAAATAGAGTTTAATAAACATATAATAAGGATTATTATTGCTATACAATTTTCGTTTTTAAAAAATGTTATTAATTTATTTAATTTAACTGATGTTTCTTCGTTTTTAACTACCTTTTTTCCCATATTCTTTCTCTCCTTAAAATAAAAAGTGCGCAGCCGAAGCTACGCACGAAAAACACATAGCTCCGATTGCTGCGACACAACTTTCGATTACAGGGTAAGCGAAAAAAGAGTATGCATTTTTACCATAATTATAGTAAAAACACTTACACTGTAATCAACGTATTCAGTTGTGTCGCAAATCTATTATAGCACATATATTTCATTTTGTAAATAGAAATTTTTAAATTTACAAATTTAATTAAAAATGCTCGGTGCGTCCACCAAGCAAAAATTATATATTTTGTTTTTTGTTGTATTTCAATAGTCATATATTGTTATATAACAATCTATTTTGCAAATTATTATCATATTTTGTATTCCACACAACAAGCGGTTGCTCGTTATCACTGTTAAGCAAATCAAGTCTTTGAAGGGTGTTTTTAAGGCAACTTGCAGTTCCATTTGCTCCGTCAAAAAAGCTCGGCGTATATCCGAGTGCTTCAACAATTTCATTTTTAACAAACGGAAAATGCGTACAACCAAGCACGCACGCATCAAATTTGACGTTTTGAAAGCGCCAAAAAAGCTCACGCAAGTAGTTAACAGTTTCTTCTCTATCAGCAAAGCCCTTTTCAACGTACTCAACGAGATGCGGTGCAGGTAGTAAAGTGAAATATCTTCTTCCAAGTGTATCAAGGAGATTTTGAAATTTCTCGTGCGAAAGCGTAACAGGTGTTGCCATAACAAGTATTTTGCCCTTTGGAAAGCTCTTAATTGCAGGCTTAATAGCAGGTTCAAGACCGATTATAGGAATATTATACTTTTTCCTTAGTAGATGCGCCGCAACAGAGGTTGCGGTATTACAGGCAATAACTATAGCTTTTGCACCGAGCGAAATAAGGTAGTTTACGTTTCTATCGGTTAGAGAAATTATTTCAGAGTCGCTTTTAGTTCCGTAAGGAGCGTTATCTTTATCAGCAAAATATAAGTAATTTTCGCAAGGTAAAACACTTTTCAAGGCCCTTAAAACGCTAATTCCACCAAGCCCAGAGTCAATAACGCCAACAAAATTTGGGTATGACAAAACAAACACCCCCGTTTTCCCGTTTTTTTCGGTACTAAAAAGGTATTTGCCTGCATTAAATTTTATGACTAAATTATATTTGTGAGCGAAGAGCTCTCAGCTCCTCCGCTGTAAAGGTCTGTTTATTATCGCAGAAGCGACAGGTCATCTCAATAGGCTTATCTTCCGCTATCATTTCATCAAGCTCACCTGCGCCAAGGCTTATAAGCGCCTTTTCGTAGCTTTCGCGAGAGCAGGTACAGCGGTATTCGGCGTCAAATTCATCGAAAATCTCAAATTCAAGTCCTCTAAAAAGGGTTGAAATGATAAATTCCTCGCAATTTTCCATTGTAACCGCCTTAGAAATTGACGGAACAAGTCCGATATTTTCTTCAAGACGGCTGATGGTTTCCTCGTTTGCGCCGGGCATAAGCTGTAAAATATATCCGCCTGCCGAGGTACATTTTTTATCCTCGCCGCATCTTACTCCAAGAGCACATACTGTCGGTGTTTGCTCACTCGTAACGAAATATCTCGTTATATCCTCAGCAATTTCACCCGAAACTATGTTACAAAGACCAACGTACGGCTCACCTGCCCCCATATCCTTTGCAACGTAAAACGTGCCGCGACCTACTGCCCCGCCAACGTCAAGCTTTCCCTGTGGATTTGCAGGCAGCTCTATTTCGGGATTTCCAACGCATCCGCGCACGTTTCCCATATAATCACTGACGCAAAGCACTGTTCCAACAGGTCCGTCTCCGTTAAATTGGAGCGTCAGAGAGTCCTTTTTATCCTTTAGCATACATCCCATAAGTGATGCAGCTGTAAGGGCTCTTCCAATAACTGCGGTTACCGTCTTTGACGTATTATGTATATTTTGTGCTCTTTGCACGATATCAGTGCTTATTTCAAGAAAAAGTCTTGCGCTTCCGTCAGTTGTTATAGCGCGAATAATTTTACCCATTGAGTATGCCGTTCCTTTAAAACAATCCTATAATTACCACCGCACTTGCAACGATGACGGCGGCGCAGATAACAACAAAGGAAACAAGAAGCCCCTTTTTCCTTCTTTCCTTTGCGTAGTCTCTATCTGCTTGGTATAATTTTTCAGCCTCAAGCTTAAGCTCCATAGCTATCTCTCTTGAGTCCATATAATCAATATTATAAAACTCTACGGCAAGTATTTCCAATTGTTCTGCCGTAGCGGAGATTTCTCTCTCCGACAAAAGTTTCTCGTAATAATCGCTTTTATCCGGTTCTGAAAGGGCTTGAAATTCCTGTACTGTCAAAAATTTCATATTTTTTCTACCTTTCCAAGTATTCAGTTGTATATATATAACCCTTTTGGTGAAAAAGCCGCCACCTAAGGGTACGAAAAAATCAAATTAAAATTCAGGGTTAAAATAAACATACCCTAACATAATAAAGTATAACATATAAATTTTATTTTTGTCAATACTTTTAACAAAAAAATATTGACATTTTCACAAAATATGGTACAATACTTATAGAAGTTTTACAAAAACACACAATTTATAGCGTCAGAGCGAAAGGACACAACCTAAAATGAACGAAAAAGAATTATTCAACAAGCTCGCTGAACGTTTTGTTGCAAGAACTGAAATATATAACGGACGTATCCTACACATTGTAAACGATGACGTTCTATTACCTAACGGCGCACCTGCCAAGCGTGAGGTTGCACTTCACAACGGAGCGGTTTGTATTGTTCCGATAACCGAAAACGGTGAAATTATTATGGAAAGGCAGTTTCGTTATCCATTTAACGACGTTATTTGGGAAATTCCTGCAGGTAAGATTGATGCGGGTGAAACCAACCCTCTTGATGCCGCAAAGCGTGAGCTTTTAGAGGAAACGGGTATCATCCCCGAAAATTTACAGTTTATCGGGGAATTTTATTCTTCTCCCGCAATTCTTTCCGAAAAAATTTATATGTACGTTGCAACCGGTCTTAAAACGGGAAAGCAGGACCTTGACGAGGACGAGTTCCTTACTCTCGTTCCGCTGCCCTTTAATACTGTTGTTGATATGATTTTAAACGGAGAAATTCCCGACGGTAAAACTCAGGCGGCTGTGCTTAAAGCAAAAGTTTTGCTCGGTCTTTAATTTAAGTAAAAAAATTCCTTGCCGATTGGCAAGGAATTTTTATTATTCTTCTTCTGACTCTTCTTTTTCGGTAACAGTTACCATAAGAGTTTTTGCAATAAGCTCGTCAGCCTCTGCAACCACTATTTCAAGGTTTTCGTATTTAACGGTATCACCAATCTTAGGAATATTTCCTATTTGTGCGGTTATAAAGCCGTTTACGGTATTTGCCTCTATTTCCTCGTCTTTTCTTAGCTCAAAGTGCTCAAAGAATTCGTCAATAGGTGTTGAAGCGAGAACTGTATAGAGATTTTCGGCAGTGTTGATTATATTTTCAACCGCCTCGTCCTGCTCGTCCCAAATTTCGCCAACCAACTCCTCGATTATATCCTCCATCGTAATAATACCTGAGGTATGACCGTATTCACTGACGACAACAACTATATGTGTATGCTTCTTTTGCATATCCTTAAACAGTGCGTCAAGGTGAACGGACTCGGGAACGTAGGTGGGCTCGTGCATAATATCCTCGAGCTTAAAGCCCTCCTGTTCACGCTTAATAAGGTATTCCTTTGCGTGGATTATACCGTCTATCTTATCGATGCTTTCGGTATAAACGGGTATTCTTGAGTAACCCTCGTCATTGATAATCGAAAGAATTTCACTGTCCGTTGCATCAACCGGGATAGCAACAACGGAGTTTCTGTGTGTCATAACCTCATCGGCTGTCATTCTTTCAAGCTTAAAGACGTTTTTGATATACTCGATATCATCCTGCTTAAGAGTTCCCTCGTCTGCACCCGCATCGAGCATTATAACAATGTCCTCTTCGGAAACGGTTTCGTCCTTTTCCTTAGGGTCTACACCAAAAATTCTTAGCACGATATTAGTTGAAACGGATAAAAACCAAATTATAGGTCTTAGCACACCTGCAAGTACGGATATTATTCCGCAAGCGGAACCCGCAAGCTTATCCTTATGCTTCATAGCAAGGCGTTTAGGCACAAGCTCACCAAGTACAAGTGTAAAGTACGAAAGGATAAGTGTAATTATAATAACCGAAACGGTATCTATTAGCTCATAGTAATTAGCTGCCCAACCAAACGACGAAATGAATGATTTGGTGAGTCTTTCGGCAAAGTTATCAGCCGCAAAAGCCGAGCCAAGAAAACCTGCAAGGGTTATACCAATTTGTATTGTTGAGAGGAATTTTGTGGGCTCCTCAATAATTTTAAGCATTTTCTTTGCTTTTTTGTCGCCATCCTCTGCCTGAGCTCTCACCTTATTTTCGTTTATCGAAATGAGTGCTATTTCTGCAGCGGCAAAAAATGCATTAAGTAATATAAGTATTAGCTGCAATAATAATTGCTGTATCATATCAAATCTCCTTTTTTATTTACGTATTGTTTTCAGTTCGAGTTTTTAAGTGCATCAGGTTCTAAGCTTAAAAAAGCGAACTCTAAACGATACAGGTGGATTTTTGATTACAGCTGAAAAGTTCGTCCCTCGCGGAAGCGAATCCATTTAATCATCTCCCTTCAACATACTAAAATAGCAAATAATATTAAACTACAAGCAAAATATTTATTAACATTTAGTTAACTTCGTTATTTTTCCCATAATATACAGAAAAACAGTCGGGCTAAGCGTCCGACTGTCTAATTTTATTTAAGAAATCCGTTAATTATAACCTCTTCGGCCTCCTCGGCGGTAAGACCGAGTGTTTGCAGCTTTAAAAGCTGATCTCCGTTAATTCTTCCGATAGCCGCCTCGTGGACAATTTGCGCCTCGCGGTGATTTGCCGCTATTTCAGGAATAGAGCGAATTTTGGCATCACCCATAATTATAGAGTCGCACTGTATATGAGCGCGGCAGGCGTTATTTCCGACTGCTATGGGATTAAATACCTGCTCTGAGGTATCCTTACCTACCGAGCGGGAAACAATTTGTGCCGACGATTCCTCTCCGTTTAAGTTAATCGTCATATCGGAGCGTGCATACTGTTGTCCGTGAGTCATAAGTCGCTCTGTAACTATAAGCTTTGCACCCTTACCAAGATCCGCCGTCATATTGCGGACTGTGGAGTCAACACCCTTTATTTGCACCATTTCCATTTCGCAGGTGGAGTTTTCGCCAAGAGTAAGAATTGTTTCAGGATTCATTACTCTCTTACCGTTTCCGTCGCCATCGCCATAGTGCTTTTCAACGTATCTGATTTTTGAATTATTACCGACAACAAAGCGGTGGATACCGTCGTGCTTTGAGTCCTTATCTCCTGCATTGTGAATACCGCAGCCTGCAACGATAAGAACGTCGCAGTTATCACCGATATAAAAGTCGTTATATACCATTTCGTCAATTCCAGTTTCGGTTATAATTACAGGGATATGAACCGATTCGTTCGTTGTGCCGTCCTTGATTTTGATATCAATACCCGGCTTATCCTCTTTTGAGGTTATCTCAATATTAGCAGTACTGTTTCTACCTGCGCTGCCGCTGTTTTTTCTAATGTTGTATGCGCCCTTAGGTACATCGTGAAGGTCGGCAACCTGTTTTAAAAGCTCAATATCTCTTTTTTCCATTTTGCTTTTCCTCCTTAGTCCTCTACCTTGACGCATTTAGGCGAGGAAAACTCACGCATAAGCCTCGGCAGCATCTCATCCCTTGCGCCAATACTCTTAATTTTTCCGTCGGCAACGATAATCATTTCATCGGCAAGAGTCATTATGCGCTCTTGGTGAGATATGATAATTGTAGTTGCGCCTGCGTTAAGTCTTTGCATATTTTTAAAGGTTTCAACGAGCATAGAAAAGCTCCAAAGGTCAATTCCTGCCTCAGGCTCGTCAAAGATAGATAGCTCCGGCTTTCTTGCCATAAGTGTCGCAATTTCTATTCGCTTCATTTCACCGCCCGAGAGGGAACCGTCAAGCTCACGCTTGACATATTCAGCCGAGCAAAGTCCAACCTTTGCAAGGTAGGTACAGCACTCCTTTTCGGTGAGTGTCCTGCCCGCCGCAAGAGAGAGCATTTTGTTTACGGTAAGTCCCTTGAAGCGAGGGGGCTGCTGAAAAGCGTAGCCGATACCGAGCTTTGCTCTTTCGGTTACGTCCATCTCGGTTATATCGGTGCCATTATATATAATTTTACCCGAGGTAGGCTTTTCAAGTCCCATTATTAGTCTTGCAAGAGTGGACTTTCCGCCGCCGTTAGGACCTGTTATAACGAAAAATTTACCGTCGGGAATATCTATGGAAACGTTATCGAGGATACGCAGGATGTTACCCTTTTCGTCAGTAACCTCAAAAACGAGGTCTTTTATTTCAAGCATTAATTTTTCCTTCCTTTGACCGTAAAATCTACGGACAAGCATATTTTTACATATATTATGATACACTTTTTGACTTTTTTTGTCAATGGATTTACCAAAATTATTAAAAGTTTTACATTTGGTCAACACTTAACTGTTTTTTTATTTTTTTATTGTTGTATAATAAATAAGTCTAGTTACATATTGTCAGTTTTTTCTGGCAAAAATGAAAGGATTTAGCTTATGGGATTTTTAAATGATTTCTTTGCAATGCTTCTTCGCTTCTTTTATTCGTTTACGAATAACTATGCCTTAGCATTGATTTTCTTTACTCTCGTTGTAAAAGGAGCTTTTGTGTTCATAAACATTATGCAACACAAAAACGCAGTAGGACAGGCTCGTATCAAGCCTAAATTGCTCGCAATCCGCAAGCGTTACGAGGGACGAAAGGACAGATACGTTCAGCTTGAGTATCAAAACGACATAATGAAGCTCAATCAAGAGGAAAATGTAAAAGCTGCCTCCGGCTGCTTGCCTCTTCTTATTCAGCTTTTTATTGTTATAGTACTTTTCAGCATTATCAATGCGCCCCTCACCTACATTTCACAGGTTGAGTCTGTTGATATGACAGCAATTAAACAAACTGTAATTGATAACATCAGTCAGCTTGACGTCGGCGAGAGCATAAAAACCGCCGTAGCAAACGTTTTAAGCACCGAAGGCGCAACTGCCAATAATCTTGCCGTTTCGGAAATGCAGCTTGTTTCTATAATTCAAAGTAAGCCTGATTTATTTGCGGCTTATTTTCCTGCCAAGTACACTCTTCCGGATTTTACAATTTTCGGCGGTGCTATCGACCTTGCAAAAACTCCTACCTTCTCGTTTGACCTTATCGTACTAATTCCTATTTTAACCGTTTTGGCTCAGTTTGCAAGTGTCTTTGTAACCAAGCTTGTAGGTCCTAAGCCCGACCTTTCAACTCCCGAGGCTGTTGCACAAAACAAGAGTATGCTTATCACTAATCTTATTATGTGTCTTGTAACAGGATACTTTGCATTTACCTTCCCCGCAATTATCGGTGTATATTGGGTTTACCAAAGTATTATCAGCACTGTTATTACGGTTATACTACACAAGACAATGCCTGTTCCCGTCTACACCGATGCCGAGGTAGAGGCAATTATCGAGGAGTACAACAAGGATTATGTCCGACCTGAAATTCCTACCGGCGCATCTCTTCACAACATTGATGATGAGGAATATAATGACGAGGAATACGATGATGAGGGTGAGGAAGATGGCAGCGAGGACGAGAATGAGCAAAAAAGCCACTACGACGATATACAAATGCCTGAGCGCCGTCGCTACGACAAGGACGGAAACAAAATCCGTTCTCTTCACTTTATTGACGAGGATGAGGACGAAGCTAAGTCTGAAAGCGATGCCGATAATACCGATACACCCGACGAGGATGATAAAAAATGAAGTTAAGATTTAAAATTCTAGCTGTTTTTCTTGCGACACTAATGCTTATGCTGCCGATTGTGTCCTGTTCGGACGATGAGGATAGCGTTCCTGAGCCGCCGCAGACGGACGACGAATTCGAGGGTTTTATTTCGCAAGAGGGTACACAAACGCCTCCCGAGCCTACTCCCCCTGCGCTAAACGAGGGAGATAAAAATGCAACGGTTAACGTTTCAACCTACGCCGAGCTAAAGGAAAAGCTCACTCAGTATGGAACTTTTGTTTTACAAAACGATATAGTAATCGATGATGCTGATTTTGTTCCGTTTGGTAGCCACGAGCATCCGTTCCTTGGTACGTTTGACGGAAACGGGCACAAGATTACCGTTAAGGCCACCACAAGCAAGGAATACGTTGGTCCTTCTCTTGCGAGCAGCTACGTTTTCGGCGGTTTATTTACCGTAACCAAGGACGCCACAATTAAGGGGCTTACCGTTGACGTTGATATTGCTGTTGCATCCACTAAAAATTACGCTTTTTCAGTTGCAGGCGGTATCGCAGGCTATATGATTAACACGAACGTTTCGGAATGCACCGTCAACGGTATAATCACTGCACAAAGCGAATTCTTCAACGGTTATGCAGGCGGCATTTGCGGTATTATAGACGGCGGTCAAATAACAGGCTGCACCGTAAATGCTACGCTTGAGGTTAAGCCCTCACAAAACAGAGCAACCTGTGGCGGTATCGTTGCTTATGCAATGAACAATCCCGTCATAAGCGGATGTACCGCAAACGGTTCGGTAAGCGCTACGTCAACTATCGGAGTTGCTTATGCGGGCGGAGTTGTAGCTCACGTAACCGGCGCCTGCTTCACATCTTGTGAGGCAAACAACACTGTTTATGCCGAGGTTACCGATTACAAAGCGATAAATTCAACCTTCGGAGCAGCGTTTGCAGGTGGCATCGTTGCCGTAGCAGGCGGTGAACACGCAAACAATAGAGTATCCTTTACACGCTGTTATTCTCTGAAAAACAACGTTACTGTAATTGGTAACAACACCCCATCCTATGCAGGCGGTATTGCGGCGCTTATCACATACGCGGATTTTACACATTGCTACTCTCTTGCCGACGTATTTCTTACCTCAGGTATAAACGTTTGCTTTGCGGCCTCAGGCTTTGGTGTTATCAATGCGGTTGGTACTGAAATAGACAACGTATTCACTCCCGATTTCAGTATAAAGGGCTGCTTTGCTTTTGGCAACGTAACTGCTACTCACAACAAGGTTATGTTTTGCGGAGCAATTTTTTCCTATTCATACTCTCTAAAAAACACAAGCATCGAAAAGGTAGCATATTCCTCTACCGCCTCCTTTACACTCAACGGTAAAAATATCCCCGATTACAGTTTGGAGGACACAAGTCTAAGCTATCCGAAAATAAACCCTTTGGAGCTTACTCTTGAAAAATGCGAGTCGGAGCTTGGTTGGATTAAAGCTGAGTGGCAAGTCGCAGACGGATTTTTCAAAGCAATTTAATATAGCAAAAAGGCTCGGAGACAACCTCCGAGCTTTTATTTTTGGAATAATTTATGCTATTTTCTCATAGATTTTTAAAAAAAGAAATGAGGAAAACCAAGATGTTTATACGCACCGTAAAAATGAGCACTGTAAAGCTTTTTGCCTGCATTTTAGTTGCCGTTGCTATTTGCGCTTCAATTATTGTTTTCATTCCCGAAAATGACGTTATATCAGTATTTACAAGCGACGGAGCTGCAGTCTTTACCGACGTAAAGGATGAAAACGCAAGAATTAATTTCTTGCGACAATTCGGTTGGGAGGTAAATCCCACTCCTATTGAAGAAAAAAACGTTGTAATTCCAAGCACCTTCGATACCGTCTTTACAGGCTACAACGAGCTTCAAAAAATGCAGGGCCTTGACCTTACAAGATATAAAAGAAAAGAGGTTACAAGATACACCTACGAGGTAACTAACTATTCGGAATACGAGGGTAAAGTATTTGCCAACATTATCGTTTATCGTGGCAGAGTTATCGGCGGAGACCTTTGTACCGAAAGCAGCGATGGATTCATTCACGGTTTTTCGCGTGAAACGCATCTGTAATCTAAGGAGTGTAATATAAGTTGCGTTCAAGTAAGGATTTCATTCGTGATGGACTGATGCTAACCGTTACATCTCTGCTTTTAAGAAGCGCAGGCGTATTCTTTTCCGCAAGGCTTTCTATTATTGCGGGTAATGCGGTTATGGGACTTTACACGCAAATAATGAACGTCTACGCATTTGCCGTAACCGCCTCGGCTGCCGGAATAAATTTAGGTGCGGTAAGGGTTATTTCCGAGTGCTACGGAAGTGGGCGCACCGACAGTATCAGGTCAAGTGTACGTTCCTGCACTGCATACTGTTTAAAAGCAGGACTTTTGGTGTCGATAATTATGTTTATTCTCGCACCGTTTCTCGGTTGCTCGCTTATTGGTGATAGCCGAACAGTCCCTTCACTTAGAGCACTTTCGTTTGCACTTCCGTTTATCGCACTCTCAAATGCCCTTCACGGATATTTTAACGGAGTAAAAAAGATATCAAGAAGCGCTTTTACATCTCTTTTTGAGCAGTTTATAAGAATTGCCTCAACGCTTATTGCACTAAGTTTTTTTGCTGATTCAAGTACTGAAATGCTATGTCTTATTCTGGTTATTTGCAACGCATCCTCAGAGGCGCTTTCATTTCTTATACTCTACATTTTTTATACGCTTGATAAGAAAAACTACCCGATAGGTAAAGCAAATATTTACTTTAAAAAGCGTTTTCTTTCTATCACTGTTCCCATAGCTATAAGCGCCTTAATTCGCTCCGCTCTGACTACCGCTGAGCATTTGATTATCCCCGTTGGGCTTCGTGCAAGTGGACTTGATGGCGAGTCTGCACTGGCGCAGTACGGTATTGTTTCGGGTATGGCATTACCTATTCTACTTTACCCTATGGCATTGCTTACATCGTTTGCCTCAATAACCATTTCCGAGCTCAGTGCAAGAGTGTCGGCAAAAGAAAGCAAGGAAAGTATCAAAAAAACTGTTACAAAGGGGCTTGTATTTGCCTTGATTTACGGTATCGGCTGTTCGGCTCTTGTCGGTTGCTTTGCCGACAAGCTTGCCATTTCAATTTACAAAAGCAACGAAGCAGGACATTATCTAAAAATACTAGCTCCGCTTGTATTTTTTATGTATCTTGACCACATATCTGACGGTATGTTAAAGGGACTTGATAAGCAAAATTACGTAATGAGGGTTAATATAATTGATGCTTTTTTAAGCGTTATTTTCGCTATAATTCTGATACCTAAATTTGGAATTTACGGCTTTATAGCATCACTTTATCTATGCGAGTGTCTTAACTGCTTTTTCAGCTTTGGACGGCTATTTTTAATGATTAAGCCTAAAATAAACGTATTTTTACATTTTATTATGCCCCTTGCCTGCAGCATAACAGTTTCGGGAATTTGCACACAGGGAAATGCAATTCCGCTTTTCGTTCTAATGCTTGTTTCAATAATAATTTACGCAATATTGCTTATGATTACGGGAGCATTACAGGTTTTTAAGCATCAAACAAGCACGTAGGCGCTATAAAGCATTAAAATATCAGAAAATGGTTCAATGCTCCCCATAACAATAACAAGATAATCCTTATCTGATTTATTAAATAGTACAACCCCAACACCGTTTTTGCATATTTTACCACCTGAAATGCCATCATTTTTTGCCTGATACGGTGTGCATACAGTGGTAAAGAAATCGTTTTTAACTAACAAGTCAACCCCTTGACCAACGGAAATACTGACAGGCGTATTTGACTTAAAAATTTCCTTTAAAACCGATTCGTTACAAAAATGCTTCATAAGTACCGCAAAATCATGAGGACTTATCATTGTTTCTTTATCACCGCAAGGGTCGGAAAATTCACAGGATAATCCAAGTGTAGATAAGTATTCGTTCATTTCGATAGTAAATTTTTCAACACTTCCGCTTATGTGTACTGCAAGTGTTATTGCAAATGACGTTCCACCTTGAAAAAGCATACATTTAAGTATATCAATAATTTGCATACGGCGACCTATCGGCAAAATATGAGCGGATACACTGTAACCCGAGCTTTGGGCTGCTGAGGCAGGGCAAACTGCCTCGTCTGTTAGAGAAATTTTACCTTCATTTGCTGCTTTTACCGTCATAAGTGAAACAGCAAAGACTACTGCATCTCCTGATGAAATTGGGGTATCTGAAAATTTATCGGCTAATAAAAGTCTGTCCGTAAGTGAACATACCACTGCGCCGCGTGAGGCGACAACCGAGCCGATATTTGCTGCGTTTTCACGATTAAATGCTTCGTTTGTCGGCTTATTCGTTTCGTTTTCTTCGGTGTTTTCAGTAGCTTCGGAATTTTCCTGACCGTTTTGAACGTTCGGTTTTACCTCACTCTCGTCGCCGTCTACAAAATACCCTATGCGTATACAAAGCAATGCAACTACAAGCGCAAGAACGAGCGAAACGACTCTTGCAAGTATTTTCGGTGATACGGAATATATCAATTTTTTAAAATTCATACGTTTTATTCTCCTATTTTGGCGTTTTTTGTCAAAAGCCTCAAAAACAACCGAACGCTCCGTGAAAATCACGGAGCGTTCCTATATATAATTATTTATTTTAATCTTCGTCCTTATTATCCTTTGGTTTAACTGTTGCAAGTGGATTTTCCATCATAGCCTCGCGCATACTTTCATCGCTTACATGGGTGTAAATTTGCGTAGTATTAAGCTGCTCGTGTCCAAGAATATCCTTGAGTACACGAACGTCAACTTTCCCTGTTCTATACATAAGTGTTGCGGCGGTGTGGCGAAGTTTATGGGTGGAATAGTGCTTGTTTTCAAGACCTGCAAGTCCAAGATACTTTTTAACAAGCCACTGCACTGTCTTTTTGCTTATACGGTTGTGCTGACGGGTGCTGATAAACAATGCGTTTTTATCCTTAATTTGCGTGTCGGCATTACGTATAGGAAGATAAGCAAGAATTGCCTCCTTACAGGCCGTATTGAGGTAAATCATACGTTCCTTTGAGCCTTTTCCGAGAACTCTTACCTGAGTGAAATCTTTATCAAAATCCTTTAAATTGATACCGACAAGCTCGGAAAGTCGCATACCGCAGTTTAAAAAGAGCGTTAAAATTGCGTAATCTCTTTCCTTAGTATTTGAATTTGTATCGTTATTTACTGCTTCAAGCAAAGCTAACGATTCGTCAAGAGAAAGGAATTTAGGCAGTGCCGCACGTCTTTGAGGCGCATCAATATCCTTTGCAGGGTTTTCCTTAACCTTGCGTACAACAACGGTGAGATATTTAAAAAAGGATTTTATAGCGGTAAGCTTTCTTGCTCTTGCACCCGCCTTATTGCCTCGCTCATCGGCTATGTAGCTGAGAAAGGAATAAATATGCTCCTCTCTTATCCTTGACATAAATTCAGCATCAACAACCGAAATATCAATTTTGGTGTAATATTCAGGATTGGTGGAGTCTCCGTCAAAGGTTGCCTTTACATAGCAAAGGAATAAAATAATATCGTTTTCGTACTGTTCCACTGTTCTTGGAGCTCTGTTTTTTACTACACGCATATACTGCGAATACGACACAAGTATATCAGGTAGCGCATTTTCTAACTTATTTATCATAATTAATTGCTCTTTTTATCTATTTATAGATTTTCATAAAGTTCAATTGCATTATTATCAAGGTACTTACCGCAAGCGTCCTTTATCTCTTGCTCGGTCTTGTCCTCAGGTACGTTCACAGTAAGGTAGCAGTGCTTTCCGTTTACATCGGGAGTAAAGAAGGTTCTTCCGATTTCATCAACCGTAACAGTTCCCTTTTCACTTTCCTTGAAAAATTCACGGCAGCCTTCAATAGCATAAACTACTGTTGCGGGATCCCAAGAGTGATTATTTCCATTGCGTTTATGCGGATATTCGGTAAAAACCTTTGACAACACGTTTCCTTCACCAAATTTGTCGGTTACCGCCTTGCCGCTATTAATATTAAATCCTGTTTCAAAGGGCAGGAAAACTATCGGCACAGGGCAATTTTTAACTGCGTTAATGGAAGCAGGAGCGTCTAGCTTAACGTTAAATTCGGGCATCCTGTCGCCTTTTTCGTCAGTAACAAAGCACCCAGCCATAAGTATCATTTTTTCACATTTTTCTTTTACAAGCTCTGCACCGCTGAGCGGACTGATGTCGTCGCCCTCACTTACAAAGAGTGCACCGATATTGGTAAGTGGACCGATTGCACAAAGCACTGCCTTTTGGCTTGATGCAAGGGCACGGCGAAGAACTCTTACCGCAGTGTCGCAAGGTGCATAGTCCTCTTCTGTTGCAAATACCTTGCAGGTTTTTTCACAGTAATAATCGGTAAAAGGAGTACCACCGACCATTGTGCCTACCTCAGGCACATCAAGTCCTACCGTTCTGAAAAATGAGCGAATAAGTGCGGGGCCGTCCTTTGCCGTTTGGCTATGTGTTATTGCCTTAACGGTAAGAACATCTTTCTTTTGCATATTTGCAAGGTATGCAAACGCCATTATATCATCGGCATCAGAGCCAACGTCACTGTCAAGTATAAATTCTATCATAGTTTTTCGTCCTTTTTATAAGTCGTTATATACATTGTATCATAAAATTTAGTATAATGCAAGTACATTTTGTCGCAAAAAACAGTCTTTTTTACTGAATTTTTATTCGTTTTATAAAATAATTATTGACTTTTTCTTAAAAAAGTAGTATAATGCTTTTTAGTTTATTATTTATTGGAGTAATTATAATGCTTACACTTGATAAAATCTATCACGCATCTCACGTGCTAAAAAAGGTTGTCCGTCAGACAAGCCTTATCAAAGCGCCTAAAATCAATCCCGAGTGCGACCTTTACATCAAGCCGGAAAATCTACAGGTTACCGGTTCTTTTAAGGTTCGCGGAGCAGGTTATATGATAAGCCAGCTCACCGAGGAGGAAAAATCTCACGGTGTTATTGCCTGCTCGGCGGGAAATCACGCACAGGGTGTTGCTCTTGCTGCATCAAAATACGGAATAAAGTCGCTTATATGTCTTCCCGACGGCGCACCTATTTCCAAGGTCGAGGCTACCAAGAGCTACGGTGCTGAGGTTAATATGGTAAAGGGTGTTTACGACGATGCTTACCGTGAGGCACTCCGTCTTCGCGATGAAAAGGGCTATACATTTGTTCACCCGTTTGATGACGAAAACGTTATCGCAGGTCAGGGTACTATCGGTCTTGAAATCCTTGAAGAGCTTGATGATATTGACGCGGTTGTCGTTCCGATTGGCGGCGGCGGACTCATTTCGGGTGTTGCTTTTGCTCTTAAGAAGCTCAAGCCCTCTATCAAGGTTTACGGTGTTCAGGCCGCGGGGGCTCCGAGTATGTACAATTCAATAAAGAGCGGTAAAATCGAGCGTCTTCCCTCTGTTTCCACCATTGCGGACGGTATTGCGGTTAAGGAGCCGGGTGAAAACACCTTTAAGCTTATTTCGGAGTACGTTGACGAGATTGTAACCGTTACCGAGGACGAAATTTCCACCGCAATCCTCACCCTTATCGAGCAACACAAGATGATTGCTGAGGGTGCGGGTGCAACCTCTATTGCGGCTATTCTCTTTAACAAGGTTGATATTAAGGGTAAAAAGGTCGTTGCAGTTGTTTCGGGCGGTAATATCGACGTTACAATACTGAGCAGAGTTATCAAGCGCGGTCTTATGACCTCGGGCAGAAACTGTACGCTTTGCATCGAGCTTATGGATAAGCCCGGTCAGCTTATGACTGTTTCCGAAATTATCGCTTCCTGCGGCGGTAACGTTGTTTCCGTTCATCACGAGCGTTCCAGCGAAACGGCTGACATTAACGGTTGCTTTTTGCGTCTTACTATTGAAACGAGAAACCACGCACACATTGAGCAAATAAGCGATGCGCTTAAGGCTCAGGGCTTCAGACTCGTATAATTGAAAGGAATTTAATATGGAAAAGATATATACCAAAAACGCACCTGAGGCTATTGGGCCTTACTCTCAGGCTATGAAGGTGGGAAACCTTGTTTTCACCTCGGGACAAATTGCAATCAACCCTGCAACAGGAAACGTTGAGGCTACCGACATTGAGGGACAAACAAAGCAGGTTTGCGAAAACTTAAAGGCTGTTCTTGCAGCGGCAGAGGTTGGACTTGAAAACGTTGTAAAGACCACCTGTTTCCTTAAAAATATGGAGGATTTTGCGGCGTTTAATGCCGTTTACGGTTCATATTTCGTATCAAAGCCTGCGCGTTCCTGCGTAGCGGCAAAGCAGCTACCTAAGGACGTTCTCGTTGAAGTTGAGGTTATAGCGGAGATTTAAGTTTACACAAAACAAAGTAAAAGCCGAGCATTTGCTCGGCTTTTGTTTTAAAATTGTTCCGCTATTTTTTTACAGCCATTCAAAAGCATATTAAGCTCGCTTCCGACGGACACGAATTTTGCGTTATTTTCTGTTGAAAAGGCGAGCAGCTCCTTATTAGCCGTGATAATTCCCCAAGGCTTTCCTATCTTATTTGCGGCGACTGCCACCCTTTCTATGTAGGTAAGCAGGGTTTTATTATCGCCAATACAGTTAAGGTCTACCGATAGGTCATTCGGTCCTACAAGCACGCCGTCCACACCTTCAAGTGCGAGGATAGAGTCGATATTTTCCACGCCCGCAAGCGTTTCGATTTGTGCGTAGACCTTCATTTTTTCGTTTGCCTGTGTCATATACTCTTTAAGCTCGGGGGGATTATAGAGTGTATGTGCTCTTGTGGTGGATACTCCTCTTTTGCCTATGGGTGTATATTTGGCATAGTTTACTACCTGCTTTATATCGTCTGCCGTGTTCGTCATCGGGAGCAAAAAGCCGTGGACACCCATATCGGCAAGCTTTGTGATATGTCCTCTGTCTGAGGAGCCTACACGCACTATCGCATCAAGTCCGATAAGATTTGCGTTCATAATGAGGGCGGATATATGCGAGTAATCAAAGCAGCCGTGCTCGTTATCTAGAATAATGAAGTCAAGTCCGCTTTGCTTTGCGATTATCGGGAAGTTCGGGAAGGTTATCTCCGAGAGCATTGTGCCTACGTTAAGCTTATTTTGATTTGCCATTTTTATAAGTCCTCTTTGTCCTATATTTTCATTTGTTATGCTTGATTTTATGCCGATTTTTTCAAGGCGTCCCTTCAGCTTTTCAAAAGCCGCCTTTGCTCCGCCGCCACCGAACAGTATTTCAGATTTTTTGGGGAGCTTTTTGATTGCGTCAACAAGCTGGGCGTAAAGCTCGTCTATTCCCTCGCCCTTATAAAGCGTATGACCGCCGACAAGACCGCTTACGGTGTAAAGGATTTCAGAGTCAAAATACGGGCGTTTTTCGTACTGTCCGTTTGGGTGCTCTTTTGTATCAACGCAGGAAATCTGCGTCGCAGTACCGATATTGACAAGGTATTTATTCCTGTTTATCTCGCTTCCAAGCACGCTTATCTGTTGGTCGCCAATTGGTGTATATACTGTTATTCCATTGTATTTACCTATCGGCTTTACCGATTTTGCCACCGTTGGCATTTTCATTTTACCCTGATACCCGTTTGGCGTGCAGGTATCCCGAAGGAAAAATCCCGAGGCGGCGGCATCTGTTATGTGCGTTTCGTTTTTGCCCGTCAGGGTGTAGGCGATAAACGAGCCTAACGTAAAAAATTCGCCGTCTATGTCTTTAAACGCTAGCTTAACAAGGGGCAGATTTTGTTTTTTTGCAGTACCCATCGCATCAAAGTCTACGCCGTCAAGTCGGCTATCGGTTACATCACCGCTTTTATCACGCCACGAAACGTAATTTTCAAATCCCTTTTCGGTTTTCATCACATATCCGTGCATCTGAACGCTTATAAATGCCTTTTCGCAATCTGCACGTTTATCAAAAATATCAAGGACAAGCTTTTTTATATCCTCGCTTTTTACCTCGTATCTGCCGCCGTCATCTAAACATGGAACGGGAAACGGTATTTTTTCTTCTTTTTCTATTTGCTTATTTTGAATATTATAAGTGCAGTATTTTATAAACGTACTGCCGATATCTATCAGTAAAGATTTCATAAATTCACCTCGCCGATTATAATAATAACAAAAAAATTTATCAATGTAAATTGATTTTTTTGCGTTAGGTATTGACTTTTCTGCTTTTTATGGTAATATACTATTGAGGTGATTTTATGAAAAACGAATTTGCTAAATTTTTAAATACGAATGAAATTCGCTTCAAATATGCAAAGGGTATGCGCGACATTATAGGCAAGGAAATTCACCCGTTTCACGAGATACTGTTTTTTATTGACGGTGATGCCGAGTTTGTCTGTGAGGGCGGCTCTACCGTCTTATCACCGTACACCGCGGTTATTATTCCAAAGGGAAGGTTCCATTGCTTTATCACAAATAAGAACGAAGAAAATTATACTCGCTGTGCCATTAATTTTGAAAAGGTGAGCGAGCTTGACGAGCTAATCAACTTAAAATTTCAGAAAATCACTCTTTGTCAGGACGATTCTCTAATAAATATTCTGTTGAAAATGAAAGCTCTTTTTGAGACTCCTCTCAGCGAAGCGGAGCAAAAAATTCTTTTAAAGGCTTATCTGGCGCAGGCGCTTGTAAGTATTAAAAGCGATGCTTCCTACTTGCCCGAGGTTACATTTTCGCCAATTATCAAGGAAACACTTGAATATATAAACGAAAATTTAAGCACAGACGTTTCAATAAACAAAATATCTTCAAGTCTACACGTTTCACCGTCTAATCTTGCACATCTTTTCAAAAAAGAGCTACATATTCCTATGCACAAGTACGTTCTTGAAAAGCGGCTCATTCTTGCCAACCGAAAGCTCCGCGACGGAATTTCTCCCACGCAGGCGGCAATTGAATGTGGCTTTAAGGATTATTCGGGATTTTACAAGCAGTATAAAAAGATGTTCGGCATATCGCCATCAAAAAAAGACTGAACCGTTTCGGTTCAGTCTTTTTTTATGCGTCCTTTTTCCACGTTTTTTGTTACGATATCCATTGAGTTTTCGTAAATGAAAACCGAGCCTGCCTTTGAGCCGCCCTGACGCTTACGGACTTGGCTTTCGCATACACTGTGTTCTATCCAGTCCTGACCGTTATTGCTATCATTAAGCAGCAATGGTTGGAAGTTATCCATTGCGTGTGCAAAGCGAGCCTCAGGCGTTTCGTTTGCCTCAAATTCATCAAATATTGCCGTCAGCTTTTCCTTTTGGTCATCGGGCAGGAGTGAGTATATACGCTCCTTTGCCTTTTCCTCTCGTTCCTTTTGGTGTGCGAGTGCTTCGACATCATAGGCATAAGCATCGCCTGCGTCTATCTCAACGACGTCGTGAATCAGGCACATAATCATCGTTTTGGCTATATCTATCGGCTCGTTTGAGTATTCTTTCAAGAGATACGCCATTATTGCCATATGCCAAGCGTGTTCGGCGTCGTTTTCACGGCGCAGGTGTCCCGTTATATGTGTTTGGCGGTATATATTCTTTTCCTTGTCTATTTCAAGGATAAAGTCTATTTGCTTTTTTAAACGTTCGGTCATTTTTAATTCCACCTATTTTTGCTCAAACATCAAATTTTGCAATAGGGCGGGAGCCCGTAAGAAAAGTTTTTGCCAAGCTTTTTACAAAAAGCGGAGCGATGAAACGCAGTATTGCGGATATTTTTCGATGGTTATTAGTCATTATAGCCGTTGGGATTACCGCTCTGCCATCTCCAAGAGTCGCCACACATATCCTCAAGAGTATGAGTTGCAACCCAACCGAGCATTTCCTTTGCCTTGGTGGAGTCGGCGTAGCACTCTGCAATATCACCGGGGCGGCGGTCAACTATTTTATAAGGAACAGGCTTACCGCTTTCCTTTTCAAACGCCTTTACCATATCAAGAACGCTATATCCAACTCCTGTACCGAGGTTGAATACCTCAACGCCCTTATTATTTGCAACGTAGTCAACTGCGCAAGCGTGTCCGCGTGCGAGGTCAACAACGTGGATATAATCACGTACTCCCGTTCCGTCGGGGGTGGGGTAATCGTTTCCGAAAACGGAGAGCTGTGCGAGCTTACCTACTGCAACCTGCGAAATATAGGGCATAAGGTTATTTGGGATACCGTTCGGGCTCTCTCCTATAAGTCCGCTCTTATGTGCACCAACGGGATTAAAGTAACGGAGCAAAACGACGGAAAGCTCGGGGTTTGCTTTGGTTGCGTCGGTTAGAATAACCTCGTTCATATACTTAGTCCAGCCATAAGGGTTAGTACATCTTCCGACAACCGCAGTTTCCTTTATCGGAACGGTATCGGGAGCACCGTAAACTGTTGCACTTGACGAGAAAATGATATTATTTACACCGTGTTCTCTCATAACTTCAAGCAAAACGAGGGTGCTGTCTATGTTATTTTTATAGTATTCGATAGGCATACGGCAGGATTCACCTACTGCTTTAAGTCCCGCAAAGTGAATAACTGCGTCGATTTCGTTTTCTGCAAAGAGCTTATCCATTGCCGCTTTATCGCAACAGTCCGCTTTATAGAATTTAGGCATTTTGCCACTGATAGTGTTTATTCTGTCAAGCACCTTTTCACTTGCGTTGACGAGGTTATCAACTATAATTACCTCGTGTCCGAGTGCCATAAGCTCGATTGCCGTATGAGAGCCGATGTATCCTGCTCCGCCTGTTAAAAGAATTTTCATTTATCTTTCCTTGCCTTTCTTTTAGTGATGTGTAGATGTAAACATACCGTCAAGATATGCATACCATTTATTTTCTTTATTTTTAAAGCCTATGATTTTTGCCGCCTTATCGTAATACTCGCCCTGCTTTTCAAAATAAGCCTCTTTTATTCCGTGCAAATCAAGAAAATTAAGCACTGAGCGACCAAGCAGCATACTTATCGGCATATTATCCTCAGCAACACGAAGGTCGCTGATATAACCGATATTATCCTTTATATAAAACTGCGCTGCGCCAAGGACGTTATCGTCCTCATATACGGCGTATGCGAACTGATTTTTGTCATATTCTATTCCACTTTTCAGGCAAACTTTCTCGTGTTCGTCCGCCTTTGACATCGGTATTACCTTTAACATTTTATTTGCCTTTCATTTTGCAAGCGACTTTAAGGTATTCTATTTGTGCGCCGTTTAGCTTTTTCCAGCAACCGAGCTTTAAGTTTCCAAGCTCGATTTGACCAATTGCTATTCGGCGAAGCTTGATAACTTCAAGTCCTACCTGCTCACACATTTTTCTTATTTGTCTGTTTCTGCCCTCGTAAAGCTCCATACCAAGCACCGTTTTATCCTCTTTCATAGAGATAACGGTATTTTTTACCGGCATTATGGTATAACCGTCGATTTCCATAGCCCTGCCAAGAGCCTTTCTCTGCTCCATTGTTACCTGACCTTTTACGGTTACGTTATAGTATTTTGCGATACTGTGGCGCGGGTGAGTAAGTCTTTCGGTCATTACGCCGTCATTTGTCAGCAAAATCAGTCCCTCACTATCGTAGTCAAGTCTACCAACAGGATAAACTCTTGTTTCAATATCGGAAATAAGGTCTTTGATACAAGGTCTTCCCTTTTCATCGGAAAGAGTTGTTACGTACCCGACAGGCTTATTTAAGATATAGTATTCACAGCGTTTTTTGTCCGCTTTAACTACCTTACCTTTATATTCGACCTTATCGGTTTCGGGGAAAATTTTCATTCCAAGAGTGGCTGTTTCGCGGTTTACCTTGACTTCGCCACGTTTAACCGCTTCCTCTGCGGCACGTCTTGACATTATGCCTGCATCGGCTAAAAATTTGTGTATTCTTACGTCTTCCATTTTCGTTTTAATCGCCGCTAGTTTAAAATAAAATCTCGCAGCTTTTCTAAAAATCCTTTTTTGTTTTCAATTTTTTGTTCAACCGTATTTTCCGCTATAAGCGGTACGGTGCAAATTATTTTTCCGTCTTTATAAAAGTCTATTTTCCCTATTTGCTCGTCTTTTTTTATTGGTGCAAAGGCTATATGAGGCAAGGATATTTTATACGTTATCTGCTCTCCGTTTAAAACTGAAAAGCTAAACCTGTTTTTCATTTTAACGGAAAGGCTTTCGCTATCGCCTGCACCTATCGGTACAGTGGCGTTTATCTTATCATAACATACTGTTTTTACCGTTTCAAAGCCCCTATCAAGCAATGCGGTATGGTCGTGCCAATCGCTACCGTCATTAAGGGTTATGCAAATAAGAGTTGTATCGTTACGTTTTGCGGCGGTAATAAGTGTCCTGCCGCTTGTTTTGGTAAATCCCGTTTTACCGCCAAGCATACCCTTATAGGTAAAAAGCAGGCGGTTATGATTTGTAAGCACACGCATCATACTGTTATCAAGCTTTGCAAAGGTTATCTTCTTCGTAGCTATAATATCGCAAAGCTGCTCATTTTCAAGAGCATACGACATCAGCTTAACGTAATCCCTTGCGGTTGTATAGTGCTCGTTTTCGTGTAAACCGTGAGGATTACAAAAGTGAGTGTTATTCATTGAAAGTGATTTTGCCTTTTCGTTCATTTTGGAAACGAAGCTTTCTTCACTTCCACCGCAAAGAATAGCAAGAGCTGTGGTAGCATCGTTTGCGCTTTCTAGCATAGCGCTATACATCAGCATCTCATAGGTAACCCTCTCGCCTTTTGCAAGATATACCGAGCTACCCTCAATGCCTATCGCCTTATCAGGGACAAGCACCTCTGCCTTTACGTCATTTATCGCTTCAAGAGCGCAAATTACCGTCATAAGCTTTGTAATACTTGCCATCGGAAGCGGCACATCAGCGTTCTTTTCGTAGATGAGAAGTCCGTCTGACGTGCAAAGTAGCGCACTTTTTGCGCCAACCGACACATCACTGAAAATCGGCTCGCCCTTTGCAAAATCACTGTAATCACGCATTTCTGTTTGCTCGCTTGGTATTTCGGGAATTTCGGGCAATGGATATTGCTCGACCTTTGGCATCAGCGCTCGGCAAACAAACGTGCATATAAGGACAAAGACTGTAAATACGGCAACGGTTTTTAAAAGTTTCATAGCATCCGCCTTTTAGTTTTTTATTAAAAACTATGGGCTTTGATGCAAAAATATTACTTATTCGTCTTCTTCCTCAAACATTGCTTCAACGGGAGCTTTCTTTCCAAATACGTCCTTTAGCTTTTTGATAATATCTGGTGATTTTTCAATAAGGTTTGCAACAATACCGACTGCTCCGCTTTCGTATACTGCATCGGGAGATGCTACGTTAAGCATCTTTACGTCGCCGTCGGGCTTAATAACTAGAAATCCTACGGGAGTTACAGTAAGTCCCGTTCCACCGCCACCACCAAAGCTGTCGTTGGTCTTTCCGCTCTTTTCATCGTTTTTCTTCTTGCAGGCAAAGTCAATTCCGCCCGAAACAAAGCCGAGCGAAACCTTAGATATCGGAATAATTACCGTTCCGTTATCCGTCTTTATCTGTTCTCCGATAACCGTTCCTGTTTCGGAAAGCTCCTTTATCTTTTCAAGTGAGGTGGCAATAATATCGTTTATTCTGTTCTCTTCCATTTTTTACCTTCCTTTCACTGCCTTATTTTTATTTGTATTTTTATATTTCAGGTAACCGCCAAGGGCTGAAAATCCAATTTTTAGAATGTTTATAAAGCGAAGCGAAAGCACTATATCAACGCTTGCGTCCCATTTTCCGTCGGTAAAATTTGCATTAACCTCGGCGCTTTTATTTTCCGCCTTATCAAGATTGCTTATCATTTCAAGATAGGTAACGAGGTATTGAAGCGCCTGTATCGTATAACCGTAATTTAGTGCCGTTTTTGCGGCATCTCTGCCACCGACTGTTACGTTTATCTTAAATTTATTAAACTTCAGATGTTTACCAAACAGTGAGAAAGCATCCCACAAAATAAGCTTTAACGAGCGAATTAAGGTTAACGGTGATTTATGCTTTTTATCCGTTTCTTTTTTCAGCGTCTTTTTCGGCGCTTTTTTCATTCTATATTTTTTTAGTGTCTTATCACGTCTTCTGCGAAATTTTTTGATTTTAAAATCTGATTTTTTTATCTTTTGCTTTTGGTTTGCATACAGCTCAAATCTAAAAAACAGTATCTTTAAATATGCGCCTAATCTACTATCATTGTATTTCAGCGAAAGCTTGACGGGCATTATCATAAGCAAGAAAAGCAAAAGAACGATACAAAGTATTACTGTTATTGCTACCATTTCCCGTCGCTCCTTTCAAAATTTTAGGCTTAAGCTTAGCCGTCTATCGAGAACAAATCAAGTGAGGGCAGCTCTTCAAGAGAGGAAATACCAAACGTTCTTAAAAAGTTCTGCGTTGTGCCGAAAAGTCTTGGACGACCTATAACGTCAAGTCTTCCCTTTTCCTCTATAAGCTCTCTATCCAGAAGCACGGTTATAGGTCTTGTACTGTCAACACGTCTTACCTGCTCTATGTAGGCTCTTGTAACGGGCTGGTTATATGCAACTATTGCAAGGGTTTCCATAGCCGCCGCACTGAGCTGAGGCTCACCACGAATACCTATCATTTGTGTTACGTACTCACCAAGCTCAGGATAGGTAGAAAGCTGACAGCATTTATCGTATTTTACAAGTCTAACGCCTCTTGGAAATGCATCCGTATCGTAAAGCTTTGCGTATGCATCAACTATCTTTATTGCCTCTTTTGTAGTATATCCTATAATCTTGGCAAATTGGTCGTAATACACCTCGTCGCCGTTTGCAAAGAGTATCGCTTCAAGTATGCGCATAGCCTTTTCGCTCGACATTTTTTCGGGCATAGGCTCACTTGCCTCTTCGATTTCTTCTTTTTCCGCTTTCCTTGCTCTGCGTTCTTCTTTTATTGCTGCTCTGCCAACCGCCTTTTCGCTTCCGTCTGAAAGCTCCCCATTTTTATCAGAGGATTCTTCTATGCTTATGTCCTCTGCGGTTGCTTCTTCTATATCTTCATTTACTATGTTTTCGGTAATATCCATCATTTATCCTCACCCGACGGCTCCGTCGGTACGTCCTTTCTGCCAATGCTATGCGACATATTAAGTATTAGTGTGGGGTTGTCCTCATCTCCCTTGACAAGAACTCTTTGAAATTTAACAAGCTCCAGCACCGCCGCAAAGGTTGCAATAAGGTCAGAGCGCGTTTCGTTATTTAGAAGTATCGTTTCAAAGTCAGTTTCGCCGTGTTTATAAAGGTATCTCATTATAGCTATAACCTTGACGGGTATAGGTGTTACCTTATTTTTTAGCAGGTTTTCAAGCGCTTGCTCGGGGCGACGCTGAATTTCCCTCATCATACTGCTTCTTGCAAGCATTCGTCTGAAGGCTTTTTCAAGCACCGAGATTTCGTAATGAAGTGGCAGTCCTCTTTCCGGCTCCTGCGGTTCTCTTGTAAACGAGCCGGAATTACCCGCAAAGCGCTCGCGCAAATTTTCAGCCGCACTCTTTGCCTTGGCGTATTCCATAACCGCTATTTGCAGTTGCTTTAAGCGAGATTGTCCTTCTTCCTCATTTCTTGGGAGAAGCATCTGGCTTTTTATGAGCATAAGCTCTGCCGCAACCGTTATAAATTCGCCTGCAATCTCCATATCAAGCTGTTCCATCATTTCAAGGTGCTCCATATATTGTTTAAAGAGCACGTGTATCTGTATATCAAAGATACTCATTGAGTTTTTCTTGATAAGAGAAAGCAACAAATCAAGCGGACCTTCAAAGTCCATTACGTTAAAATTCAGTTTTTCCATTTGAAATTTTATTTCCTTTTGGTCATTAAATCAAACAAATAATTTTGCAAAAATCTCAAGCAAAAGCAGTACTGTTCCACTTACGCCGGTTATAATAGCATCAACGATTAACTCGAAAAAAACCGTAAGCATCCCCGACCAAAGTGCAAGGAATACCACAAGCAATATCAGCTTTTCGTAGCGCATTACACCAAAATAGTATTTTGTCGGAAGTATGGCAAACAGTATGCGAGAACCGTCAAATGGCGGTATGGGAAGCATATTGAATACAGCAAGTAAAAAGTTATAGTAGAGCACTATATAAAGCGCCTTTGTCAGTGTATCGTATACACTTGCCGACATATATTTTAAAATCGGAACTACCGTATATACGTTTGAAGCCCAAAGCCACGCAAGAACCGTTAAGGTAACTGTTGCTGTTATTCCAACAAGAAAATTAGTCAGCGGGCCTGCAAGTGCGGTTATAGCCATACCCTTTTTAGGCTTTGCGTATTTTCGGGGATTAACAGGCACCGCCTTTGCCCAACCAAACCCACAAAAAAGCATTAAAATAAATCCAAGCGGTTCTATATGCTTAATGGGATTTAAGGACAGTCTGCCGTTTCTTTTAGCGGTGTCGTCCCCCTGAATAAAGCTTACAAGTCCGTGTGCGTATTCGTGGAGTGTGAGGCTAATCAGAACAGTTACAAGCATAACCAACGTTAAAATTATGCTTTGACCGAGCGGCATACCGTTTTGTAGTATTTGAAATATCATCAGATTTCGTTTTTAGTAAGGTCCTCGAAGCTCTCTCGCTTAATAGCAACGTAGGGCTTTCCGTCCTTAATCATAATCACTGCGGGACGAGTAAGTCTATTATAATTTGATGCCATTGAGTAGTTATACGCACCCGTTACCAACACCGCAAGGGTATCTCCCTTTTCCGCTTTTTGTAGCTTTATATTCTCTGCTATAAGGTCGCCACTTTCACAGCATCTTCCTGCAACCGAGCAGGTGAAGTCCGCTTTTTTATCCGCCCTATTAGCAACGACTATTTCGTACTGCGACTGATAAAGCGCATATCTTGGGTTATCTGCCATACCGCCGTCGATAGATACGTAGTTCTTTATATCGGGAATACACTTTACCGAGCCTACCGTATAAAGCGTAATACCTGCGTCAGCTACCATTGAGCGTCCCGGCTCCATAAAAATATTCGGCAAGGATATACCGTTTTTGGTTGCGAGAAGCTTCATTTCCTTTGCTATGGTCTTTATAGCTTCCTCGTAGTCAAAATAAGGGTGTTCCTTTACGTAGCGGACACCAAATCCGCCGCCGAGGTTGATTTCCTTTGCCATATAGCCAAGTTCTCTATTCATATCGGCGGTAAATTTAATCATAGTCTTTGCCGCCTCGATAAACGGCTCAGTATCAAAAATCTGACTACCGATATGGCAGTGGTATCCCATAAGCTCGATATTCGCAAGTGAGAGGGCTTTCCCAACAATAGTTTTTGCCTGTCCCGTTGCTATTGCGTTGCCAAATTTACTGTCAACGCTTCCCGTTACTATTGCCTTATGAGTATGGGGATCAATTCCCGGGGTTATTCTTATTTCGATTTTTTGCTTTATACCGTGTCTTGCGGCGATAGCGTTTACAGCTTCAAGCTCCTCTATGCCGTCAACGACAAATCTGCCTATACCAAGGCTTACCCCGTATTCAATATCCGCATCGGTCTTATTATTCCCGTGAAATACCATTTTTGATATATCAAAGCCTGCCGCATTTGCGGTATATATTTCGCCTGAGGAAACGGCATCGCTGCCGACTCCCTCCTCAGCCATTATACGGTATATTCCCTTATACGAGAGTGCCTTTGATGCGAAAAACGGCATTGAGCCTTCGCCAAAGTATTTACGCATAGCATCTCTATACAGTCTTGCTCTTGCTCTTATTTTAGCATCATCAAGCACCATAAGAGGTGTGCCGTATTCTCTTGCAAGCTCCACTGTATCAACACCTGCAAGGGTTAAATTTCCCTGCTCATTTACCGAGCAGTTATCCATTACAAATTCTGCCATTGTTTTATCCTCTGAAAATTAATCGGAAAGCGAGGCGGAAATTCTGTTCCAGACCTCGTTTTTACCCTCGCCCGATAGCGAGGAATATGGAATTTTGTCAACTCCGTCCACCATATCGGAAAGCTTTTGCAGAGCCTTTGCTCTATCGGTCTTATTGAGTTTATCCGCCTTTGTAGCGACAATAAACCAATCGTACCCCGACTCACTGAGCCACTCCATCATAGTCAGATCATCAGCCGTTGCACCCGCCTTAAGGTCGATAAGCTGTGCCACCGCCTTAAGTCTACCGTGAGAGCCATCGGCAGTATAGTAACCGTCGGTTAGAGCCGACCATTGCTTTTTTTGTTCGGGGCTGCGCTTTGCGTATCCGTATCCTGGCATATCAACAAGGTAAAATTCCTTATTGATTTCATAAAAATTTACCGTTATAGTTTTACCCGGTGCAGAGCTTACTCTCGCAAGATTTTTTCTGCCCATAAGGGTATTTATAAGTGAGCTTTTTCCCACGTTTGAGCGTCCCGAAAAGGCAATTTGCGACTTTCCGTCGTATGGAAACTGTTTTGGCAGTCCCGCCGTTATTTTAAGCTCTGCATTTTTTACAATCATAATTTTTACCTTACTATTGCGTTTTTAAGCACGTCCGAAACCGTTTTACAAGGAATAAATCTAATGCTGTCCTTTACGGTTTTGTCTACCTCATCAAGATTTTTGATATTATCACTTGGTAATAAAACTGTTTTTACACCTGCGTTATATGCTGCCATTGTCTTTTCCTTGAGTCCGCCGATTGCGAGTACCTTGCCCTTTAAAGTTACCTCTCCTGTCATAGCAACATCACGTCTTACGGGTTTACCCGAAAGCTCGGAAACAAGCGCGGTAACCATAGTTACGCCTGCGCTCGGTCCGTCCTTAGGAACTGCCCCCTCAGGGAAATGGATATGTATATCCTTCTTAGTATGAAAGTCGCTGGCAATTCCGAGCTCCTCACAGTGAGAGCGAATATATGAAACTGCCGTTTTAGCCGACTCCTTCATAACCTCTCCAAGCGAGCCTGTGCACTCAATTTTGCCTGTTCCGAGCATTGAAGCGACCTCGACCTTAAGAAGTGTACCGCCAAGCTCGGTGTATGCAAGTCCGTTTACAACGCCTATTTCGTTTTCCTCGGAAATCTTTTCGGGCGTTATCTTTACCGAGCCAAGGTATTCTTCAAGGTCCTTAGGTGCAATCCTTATGCACTCAAGCTTACTGTCCAGCGCAAATTTCTTTGCCGCCTTACGGCAAATAGTACCAAGCTTTCTTTCAAGGTTACGCACCCCTGCCTCCATTGTATAAGATAAAATGACTGCTTTAACGGCGGTATCGCTGATTTTGAGCATTTTTGCCGTTAAGCCGTGCCGCTTTTGTTGCTTTGGAATAAGGTACTTCTTCGCTATTGCCAACTTTTCAGTGGGGGAATAGCTCTTAAGCTCAATTACCTCCATTCTATCAAGCAGGGGGCGAGGAATCGTGTCAAGAGTATTCGCCGTAGCTATAAACATAACCTCGGAAAGGTCAAAGGGCATTTCAAGGAAGTGGTCGCGAAATTCCTTATTTTGCTCTCCGTCAAGCACTTCCATAAGTGCCGATGCGGGATCGCCGTGGCTATCTCTTGTAAGCTTATCAATCTCATCAAGAAGCATAAGAGGGTTGGTTGTTCCCGCCTTTTTAATTCCGTCTATAATTCTACCCGGCATTGAGCCGATGTAAGTCTTTCTATGACCTCTGATATCAGCCTCATCACGCACACCGCGAAGAGATACTCTTACATATCTTCTACCCATTGCCTCGGCAACAGAACGAGCTATCGAGGTTTTGCCTGTGCCGGGAGGTCCAACAAGGCATATAATTTGGTTTTTAACATTATCAGTGAGCTTTCTTACTGCAAGGTATTCAAGAATTCTTTCCTTAACCTTTTCAAGACCGTAGTGGTCATTATCAAGAATCTTCTCCGCAAGAGCAACGTCTATTCTATCGGTATCAAGAACTCCCCAAGGAAGCTCAAGGCAAACGTCAAGATAGTTGCATACAACGTTATATTCAGCGGAGTTAATAGGCATTTTGTAAAGCTTGCCTGCCTCCTTGGTTAGCTTTTCCTTAACCTCGTCGGGCATATTGCTCTCCGCTATGCGCTTTTTATATTCGTCGCTGTCGCTATCGCTATCCTCACCAAGCTCCTCTCGAATTGCGCGAAGCTGCTCGTTTAAATAATATTCCTTTTGGTTTCTATCCGCTCTTTTCTTTACCTTATCGTGTATCTTCTTTCGGACTTCAAGTGCCTCGATAAATACGTAGAGGTATTCAAGCACCTTTTCAAGCCTTGCCTTCGGTCTTTGTTCAAGGTATACTGAAAGCTTTTCGGAATATTCCTCAAGCAGGTTACCTGCTATAAAATCGGCAAGGGTATACATATCGTTTATGGCTGAAAGCTGCTCAATAAATCCGTTTGAAATCGGGTGAAGAATTTGAAAGTGGTCTAGGTAGCTCATAACGAACTCTTTTGCCTCGGCAACGTAGGCAGAGCTATCAATTCTGTTGCTTCTAATTTTTCTTTTAGGCGTGCATACAGCCTTAAAGAAGGTACCGTTTTCATCGGATATAACAGTATGAATATCAACACATTCGGTAGCGACGAAAAGAACGCTAACCTTACTTTCGGACTTCTTTACAAATTCCGAAATTTGCGCTACCGTGCCTATTCTATGAAATCCGCTCGCCTCAGGGCTTTCCTCAAAAGCATCCAGCTGAGGGATAAGAACTACCTTAGTGCCTTTTCTATATGCGTTTTCAAACGCCTTAATCTCACATTTTCTATTAAGCTCAAGGCTAATTGCGGTTGAAGGAAACGCAACCTTGCCGTCAAGCGGAATTACAGGGTATTTAAAAGTTGTTTTGCTTTGTTCCATTGTAGTATTTTGCTTAAATTCCTTTCAGGCAGCTATGCTTATTGGCATACTACCCTATATTAAAATAATATTTTAATTATTATAGCATAAGTTTAAAGTTTTGTCAAATACCTCAGCAAAATATTTAAAATAAATTAAAAAACCGCCCGAATTATTTACGGGCGGTTATCATTTATTCGGTTTTCTTTTTCTCGGTTTTCTTTTTTGGTTTAGGCGTAGGCTCTACAACAATCTGAACAGGAGTATTACTTTTTTTATCTAAAAACTCAGTGTCATTTTTTGCAGTATCAAGAAGCTTTCCGTCATCAACGGGAGTTACATCGACTACCGACTCATACACATCACGGGAATCACGGAAATTGGTGTAAGTAAGCACAATCATAATAATTGAGGCAGCCGTAGAAATACCTGCAATAAGGTAACGGATAAGGCTGTCGTTTGCAACGGCATTGGTTGCAATGAACGTACCTATTGTAAGCAGAAGTATGTATGCAAAAATCTTCCAGGCATTGAATTGGCGCTTTGCCGCTCTCCCCTCACCCTGACCGTGATAGCTATGAAGTATCTCGGTTGTTGCACGAAGCCACATTGCAAGACCAACAGTTGTATTTACAACGTTCCCCTTTGGAAAAATTTCCTGGTTTACGATAACAAATATAGCAAGTATCGTTACGGCAAAAAATTCAATTATCGCTATCAGCTGAATTACTCCTCGATAAGACACAACCTTAGTTAAAACGAATATGAGTGAGTAGATTATCAGCGCTACTCCAAGCAATATATTGAATATTCCCTCAAATACTAAAAGCAACACCGTAAAAGCAACTAAAAGCACCGCTTCAACAAGAGTAAATATCCAGTTGTTAATGAGCTTAATCATTATTTTACCTTCCTTTTGACATTTTTTGTCTAATACATCATTGTTATTCGCAACATTAATTAATTTTGTTTTTTGACACTTTTGTACTCGTCATAGAAGCGGTAATAGGGGCAATTATTTTCTCTGCCCGAAAGAAAATCCACCGCCTCGTCCTCATCAAGGCTTACAGTACAAACGTATCCGTCCATATCGTCGTCAAAATCATAGTAAACACAATCCTCGCATCTTGACGCACGTTTTTTTACATTATTTTTCATTGATTTAAACACCTTTCGTTGCGCCTAACATTATACACCAATACGCTACATTTGTCAAGAAAATCACTATTTCTTTATTATTAATTAACATAATTAGCAAAATTCACTTGACACGTAACATTATATGTTGTATAATTTTGTAGTAATCTACTTTATGACATAATAACATATATCAGGGTTTTGTAATGAGCAATAAATATAATTTCTTTTTTGATATTGACGGCACACTTATAACCGGGGGAATTGTTCCTACCAATGCGGTTATAGAGGCTTTGCGGTATGCAAGGAATAAAGGCTGCTGTGTGTTTTTAAATACAGGGCGCACTGCCGTAACGCTTCCGCCTACACTCACCAAGCTTGACTGCATTGACGGTATTTGTTGCGGTTGCGGTACTTACATTGAGTGCGGCGGCAAACCGATTTTAGAGCGTTATATTGAAGCAAACGAGCTTTACCGTATAGCAAGGCTTTTTGAAGAGTATAAAATGCAGTCCTGCCTTGTTTTTGAGGGTGTTGACACTGTTTACTATCTTGGAAAAACATTTCATCCGTTTGCCGACATTGAATTTAAGGAAATAAAGTCCGCAGAGGAAATTTTAAGTCGTTTTGCTAATACGAAAATCAACAAGATGACCTTGCACACCTTTACGGATAAGGACGAGACGTTTTTGAGTGAGCTTACAGACAGATACGACTGTATGGGGTGTCCGACCTATTGGGAGATAATTCCGAAAGGCTTTGATAAAGGCAAGGCTATTCAGTTAACCGAGGAAATACTCGGACTTGACCACGCCGACACAGTTGCGGTTGGGGATTCGGAAAACGACGTCAAAATGCTGCAGTACGCTCCGCTTTCCGTCGCTATGGGAAACGCCAAGGACGATATTAAAGCAATGTGCAGTATGATAACGGATAGCGTTAAAAACGACGGTGTTGCGAAGATGATTTATGAACTTATAAAGTAAAAAAGAAGCGAGTTTTTCTCGCTTCTTTTTAAGTTGTAAAGGGTTATATAGGCAAAAGGAATTTAATTTTTAGTCCTTCAAGCTTCATTTGGTTTTCTCCCTTATAAAAAGTCGTGTGTAAACCAAATATCCTGCATCGGTATCTGGATTTCTTTGCCGTTTAAGTATTCAAAATCGCCGTTTTCCTCTTTAAAATCAAAGCGGATATAACGGGAATACAGGGCTTGGAATTTATAGCCCTTTTTCTTATCCTCACGGTTTACACCGTATTTGCCGTCGCCAAGCAGGGGGTGTCCGATTGATGCCATATGGGCACGGATTTGGTGCGTTCTACCCGTTACAAGCTCAACCTCGCAAAGTGCGTTTCCGTCCTTTACCGCAAGTACCTTATATTTGGTGATTATGGTTTTGACGTCCTTTGCATTTGGCTTGGTTTTATAGACGGTAACTTGGTTTGCGTCGCCGTCCTTTATCAGGTATCCGTAAAGGGTATCCTTTTTCTTTTCAGGAACGCCGTGAACGGCACAAACGTACATTTTTGTAAGCTCGTCGTTCTTTATTTTTTCGTTCATAAAGCGAAGAGCCGCCGCCGTTTTGGCCGCTATTACAAGTCCGCCCGTATTCCTATCTATACGGTTACAAAGCGCAGGCGCAAAGCTATTTTCCGTATCGGGGTTATATACACCATTTTGGTATAGATACGCCTGAATATGATTTATCAGGGTATTAACGTCCTCGTTATCGTCGGAGTGGACAATAAGTCCGGGGCGTTTATTACATATTATTATATTCTCGTCCTCGTAGGCAATATTAAGGCTTGGTTTCAGTGTTCGGAAGGATTTTTCGGGCGTATCGCCTGCAAAAAAATCGTCCTTTAAGTACAGCTCAACCACGTCGCCTAACGCAAGTCTTTGATTTGGCTCGGCTTTTTTGCGATTAACCTTAATTTTTTTGGTACGGAGTGCTTTATAGAGCATTGACTGCGGTAGCGCCTTGACGGTTTTCGTCAGAAATTTATCAAGGCGTTGGTCCGCATCGTTTACTCCTATTGTGTAGGATTTATACATCAGTCCTCTTGTCCTATTCTTTCCGCCGCTACCGCAAGCATAAGCTTGATACGGTTTTCCTGATTAACTCTTGTTGCGCCGGGGTCATAATCTATTGGCACGATATTAGCCTTTGGATAAAGCTCTCGCAGCTTTCTTATCATACCCTTACCTACTATATGGTTAGGCAGGCAGCCAAACGGCTGAGCGCATACGATATTACCGTAGCCTGTTTTGATTAGCTCCACCATTTCGGCGGTGAGAAGCCAACCCTCGCCCATTTTTGCGCCGTAGCCGATAACACCCTGTACCATTTCTTTTAGCTCCTCGTACGTTGAGGGCTTTTCAAACTGCGGATATTCTGAAAGTATGTTATGCATAACTCTTTCTATCTTTTTAACGAGCTTGAGCAGGAATTTACATACCCTATCCTTTATTGGATTACCTCCGTAGAGCTTGATATCCTCAATTCGGTTATCAATTTTAAAGCAAATAAAGGACATAATACCCGGCACGTTAACCTCGCAGTCCTGCGAGCGTAGGAAGTTTTCAAGGTCATTATTGGCAAGTGAGGAGTATTTAACGTAAATCTCACCTACAATACCAACCTTAACCTTAGGAGTAACGTTGCGCTCAATTGCCACAAAATCGGCGGCTATGGCACGCATATTTTTATCAAAGGCTTTGGTTGTCCAGCCCTTGCCCTTATTAAGCTGTGCGGCGATTTCCTTCGTCCATTTTTCAACAACCGCCTCTGACGCACCCTTTTCGGTTTCATAAGGCTCTATCTGGTTTTTAAGGAGCATTATAAGGTCGCCGTAGCAAAGCGCACAAAGCATTTTAACGAGCATCGGAAGTGTGAGCTTAAAGCTGCTTCCCTTTTCAAGTCCCGAAATATTAAGCGAAATTACAGGCACGTTGGGATAACCCGCCTTTATCATAGCTTTTCTAAGCAGGTGTATATAGTTCGATGCTCGGCAGCCGCCACCCGTTTGGGTTATCATAACCGCAGTGTGGTCAAGGTCGTATTTCCCGCTGTTAAGAGCATCTATCATCTGACCTATCGTACAAAGTGCAGGGTAGCAGGTATCGTTATGTACATATTTTAATCCCTCCTCCTGCACAGTAGGACCAACGTTTTTTAGCAGCTCTATATCATAGCCGTAGCTTCTCATAACCTGAATAAGTATGGAAAAGTGTACGGGGAGCATATCGGGAACAAGTATTTTGTAGTCCTTTTTCATTTTCGGGGTAAAGGGCAGGGGTGCTTTTACGTGGCTTTTTATTTCTTTCATCGCAAAATTCTCCTTTCCTTATATCGCCGAAAACAGTGAGCGAAGTCTTATTTTGACCGCTCCGAGATTGGTTATCTCGTCTATTTTTATGAGCGTGTAAATCTTGCCCTCATCTTCAAGTATTGCTCTTGTTTCGTCGGTTGTTACGGCATCAAGTCCGCAACCGAAGGATACGAGCTGAACAAGGTTCATATCGGGCTTATCGGCTATGTATTTAGCCGCGGCGTAAAGGCGTGAGTGATACGTCCATTGGTTAAGGACGCCAACCTTGAATTTTTCCATCTCGTGGCTTACGCTATCCTCTGTTATAACTGCCGCACCAAGTCCGCAAATAAGCTTATCTATACCGTGATTGGTTTCGGGGTCTATGTGGTATGGTCTGCCTGCAAGGACAATTATTTGTTTTCCCTGCTCTCTTGCTTTAGCTATATATTCCTTTCCCTTTTCTCTAACGTCGGAAAGATATTTATCATAAGCTGCAAAAGCTTTCTTTGCAGCTGCTTTAACCTGTTTTACGGTAAATGCGCCGTCAAAGTGCTTATTCATTATCTCGGTGAATCTTTTGACAAAGTCATCGGGGCGGTGAATACCTACGTAATCGGAAATAAATTTCTTTTCTTTAAGCTCTCTTACGTTTGCTCTTATAACCTCGGGGTAATATGCAACTACGGGGCAATTATAGTGGTTATCGCCAAGTCCCTCGTTAATATTATAAGACATACAGGGATAAAAGATTGTATCTACACCCATTTTAAGCAGTGCTTCAATATGACCGTGAATAAGCTTTGCAGGGAAGCAAACGGTATCCGAGGGAATTGTTTGCTGACCGTCAAGGTAAAGCTTACGGTTAGATGCGGGAGATACTACGACCTCAAAGCCAAGCTCAGTTAGCATTGTGTGCCAGAAAGGAAGAAGCTCATACATATTAAGTCCGAGCGGAATACCTATCTTGCCCATTTTGCCTGCTTTGCTTTCAAGAGCATTAAGGTAGTCAAGCTTGTACTGGTAAAGGTTCAGCTCCTCACCCTCACTCTTTTTACCGCTTACGGGGGTATCACAGCGGTTACCCGCTATAAATTTTCTTGACTGACCGTTTTGGGTAGTAAAGGTATTTACTGTTAGCTTACAGTGGTTTGTACATCCCTTACAGGTTACAGCCTTCACCTCGTGGGTAAATGCGTTAAGCTCATCAAGGTCAAGGATTGTAGATTTTTCGGGCGCTTTCTCCATTGCGTAGAGAGCCGCACCGTATGCACCCATAAGACCCGCTATATCGGGACGGACAACGTTCATCCCGATTTCCTTCTCAAATGCGCGCAGAACGGCGTCATTAAAGAAGGTGCCACCCTGAACGACTATGTGCTTTCCAAGGGAAACTGATGCGTCCTTTGTGGTCGCTCTGATAACCTTATAGAGTGCATTTTTAACAACCGACATTGAAAGTCCTGCTGATATGTTATCTATGGTTGCGCCGTCCTTTTGAGCCTGCTTTACCGACGAGTTCATAAAGACCGTACAGCGTGAGCCAAGCTCAACGGGAGATTTTGCAAAAAGTCCAAGCTTTGCAAAGTCGGCTATACTATATTTGAGCGCACCTGCAAAGGTCTGCAAAAACGAGCCACAGCCCGATGAACAAGCCTCGTTCAAGAATATGTTATCAATAGCACCGTTGGCTATTTTAAAGCATTTTATATCCTGACCGCCTATATCAAGTATGAAATCAACCTCAGGCTTGAAGTGTCTTGCCGCATAAAAGTGGGCAACGGTTTCGACTATTCCTGTATCAAGTCCGAATGCGTTCTTTATAATTTCCTCTCCGTAGCCGGTTGAAGCAGACGAGAGAATTTTAATATCGGGATTTACCTCGTAAAGCTCCTTTAAGAAGTTTAATACAATCGGAACAGGATTTCCACTATTAGGCATATAAACAGAGTGAAGAAGTCTGCCGTCCTTATCTATAACCGCACATTTAAGCGTGGTTGAGCCTGCATCTATACCAAGGTACACTCCACCCTTTGCATCGGCAATATCGCCTCTTTCAACCTTATCAAGAGCGTGGCGCTCGGTAAACTCCTTATACTCCTCTTCACTTTCAAAAAGCGCCTCAGTAGACTTATATGCCCCCGATGCGTGTCTGTTTCTGACCGCTTCAAGAGCTTTACCTATTTCAAAGGTTTTGTCCTGCGGTGCAAGAGCCGCGCCCATTGCAACGTAGCAAATAGAGTTCTCGGGACAAAGTCCCTTTATTTTTAGTGTGGAGTCAAATGCGGTTCGAAGCTGAGTATGGAAGGTAAGCGGTCCTCCAAGGTAAAGCACGTTACCTTTGATAACTCTTCCCTGTGCAAGTCCTGCCACCGTCTGATTAACAACCGCATAAAAAATTGACGCGGATATATCGGGAATTCTTGCGCCTTGATTTAAAAGCGGCTGAATGTCGCTCTTTGCGAAAACTCCACAGCGTGAGGCGATAACGTATATTTTCTCATATGACTTAGCCTGCTCGTCCATTTCATCGGGAGTTATATTGAGAAGTGTAGCCATCTGGTCGATAAACGCTCCCGTACCACCTGCACAGGTACCGTTCATTCTGACCTCGAGCTCCTTTTCCCCACTTTCCTCTCCCGTTAAAAAGAGTATTTTGGCGTCCTCGCCGCCAAGCTCAATAACGGTATCTGTTTCGGGATTATGCTTTAAAACTGCGGTTCTGGTCGCATAAACCTCCTGCACGAATGGGAATCCAATGTCCTCGGCAAAACCCATACCTGCAGAGCCAGAAATACATATTCTAACCCGCTCGCTATCCAAAAGCGAAAACTCTTGTTTTATTCTTTCAAGAAGCTCAACCGCCTTACTTTGAACCTCGGAAAAATGGCGCTCATATGAACTGTATACCAAGTTACCGTTTTCATCAAGAACGGCGCTTTTTATTGTTGTTGAGCCTATATCAAGTCCGATATTTAGCATTTGCTTTCTCCTATAAATATCAAAATTCGGTTTTAGGTTTAACGTTTAATGTATGTCAAGGTCTGGAAAAGTATTACGAGATTTTTAGCAGATCAGATATCCGCATCCGACATATATTTGCTACCATTTACGGCAATATATTCCTTACGTGCAACAAGATTATCGCCAAGAAGCGTGTCAAAAATTTCTGCAGTTTCAAGTGCATCTGCCTCAGTAACTTTTATGAGACGACGGGTTGCAGGATGCATTGTGGTAAGACGCATCATTTGTGCGGTATTCTCACCAAGTCCCTTTGAACGGTGCATTACATATTTACAACCCTCAAGCTTTTTGAGTATCTGAATCTTTTCTCTTTCATCATACGCAAAGTAAGTTTCCTCATTTCCACCTACCTTTGCGTTTATTTCAAACAAAGGCGACTCCGCAATATAAATCTTTCCCATCGGAATAAGAGAGGGCATGAGTCTATAAATAAGAGTTAAAAGAAGTGTTCTTATCTGGAAACCGTCTTCGTCGGCATCAGTACAAATTATGATTTTGCTCCAGCGCATATTATCCGGATCAAAGCGAGGTATATCCCCTTTAATTTTTTTATCAACTTCAACTCCGCACCCTATAACTCTAATAAGGTCAGTTATAATATCACTCGCAAAAATCTTCTCATAAGAGCTCTTAAGACAGTTAAGAGTTTTACCTCTTACGGGAATTATTGCTTGAAAATCACCGTTTCTTGCAAGCTTAACCGACGTCATAGCAGAATCACCCTCAACAATGTAAAGCTCTCTTACCTCGGGGTCCTTAGAGCTACAAGGTACGAACTTTTCTACTCTGTTGGCTATATCAATATTACCTGTCAGCTTTTTCTTAATACTGATTCTGGTGCTTTCAGCCTGTTCGCGGCTACGCTTGTTAATAAGCACTCTCATAGCAAATTTTTCGGCATCTGCCGGGTGCTCAGTGAAGTAGATTTCAAGGTATTTCTTAAAGAAAGTCGTCATTTCCACACGAATAAACTTATTGGATATACCTTTTTTAGTCTGATTTTCGTAGGAAATAATATTAGAAAAGCAGTTTGTTACTATTACAATACTGTCAAAAATATCCTTATACGTTGGTTTACTTTCGTTTTTGTTATACTTATTGTTATCGCGGCAGTATTTATCAATTGCATAAAGGAATGCGGTTTGTACTGCCTTATCAGGAGAGCCACCGTGCTCAAGATAACTACTGTTATGGTAGTATTCGTGAGTGTTATTATGTGCGGTAACACAGAATGATACCGACATTTTGAGCTTATATTCCTCGCCTGTGGAGGTATCCTCGTCGTCATTGTCCTCTCCGTCATCTCCATCGCCTGCGTTACTTACTATACCCGTAACAGTTTCCTCCCAGAAAACAGGCTCGGTATCGGTCTTCTCACCTGCAAGCTCCTTAACGTAGTCAACTATACCCTGCTCATAATAATATTCGTACTCGGTAAAGCTGCCGTCCTCCTCTTGCCATTTAAGACAAAACTTAATTCCGCTGTTTACGACAGCCTGACGCTTCATAATATCCATAAAGCGTTCTTTTTTAATTCTTATCGAGGTGAAAATTGTGTTATCGGGACGCCAGTGAATAATAGTACCCGTCTTCTTCTCGCCGCGTCCGATTTCTCTCACTCTAAGCTCACCCTGAGGTTCACCAACCGCAAAGTCGATTTCGGATACGGTTTTTCCGTTGTAGGACTTTACGTGCATAAACTCCGATGCGTACTGCGTAGCGCAAGCACCGAGTCCGTTTGTACCGAGTGCGTATTCGTAATTTGCGCTATCCTTTGCGCCCTTATATTTGCCGCCTGCATAGAGCTCACAGAAAATGAGGTCCCAGTTCCATCTCTTCTCTTTTTCGTTGTAGCCAAGCGGAACGCCTCGTCCAAAGTCCTCAACCTGAATTGAACGGTCATTAAAAGCAGTAACGTTTATAACCTTACCAAAACCCGCTCTTGCCTCGTCAACGGAGTTTGAGAGTATTTCAAAAAATGCGTGGATACAGCCCTCAAGGTCGCGCGAGCCGAAGATAACCTCAGGCTTTTGTCTTACTCTGTCCGCTCCTTTAAGACTGCTTATGCTGTGGTCGCCGTAATTGCTATTATTTATATCAGGCATTTTACACTGTCCTTTCAAATATTACTAAAAAATATTATAAACATTTTCTTTTCTTTTGTCAAGTATAGCGAAAATTTGTTTATACTATATTTAAATTTTAACTTTTTTGGAGAAACTTCGCGTGATAATTAACGATAATGAATACCTAAAAAGCAGGAGCTATCCCATCTTTTTGTTCAATAAAATCCGTCGGGGAGATTTGTGGAAATACGTGCTTTCCGTCTACAAGGGAGTGCGAAAATACACCTTGATTTCCGGTATAATACGTGCGATTGCGTTCACTGTTGCCTTGCTTGAAAAAAGCGCAGTTTTACTGTTGATTTTTACCTGTATAATCCTTGTTTTACCAGTTGTTTTACTGTCTTTTTCAATATACGTTTCAGTGTGTATTATAAAGCATTTTTCAATGCGAAAAAGTATAAAAAAATGGCTTGTTACTAAGCAAAACGTAACCGTTTTTATTACACGAGAGAGCATATTTTCCGCTTCTAACGACAAACTGTTTCTGAGGTGCGCAAAGCTTATGGCTTCGGAATACAGCGCTCCTGTAATCGTTGTATGTTCGGACCGCTTTATCAACGCAAAATGGTATTCACTGAATTTACTTGCGGTAAGAACCGAATATTTCTTCTTTTTGAAGAGAAATTTTATCGAAAAAAAGCACCTCAATTCGACATTTATCGTCCTATAAAAACTGTCCTTAAAAGAGAATTATGAATTTTCTATGAAATTTTAAAAAGATAAAAATAACTCTTGCAATTCGCAAAAAAATACTGTATAATAATACTAATGGCATTATTTTGTCTTATTTTAATATTTATCGCTCTTGTGCCTCGCTCATCAGAGGTAGAAAGGACTTAAAATGTATATAGATAATTTCAGCAATCCTCCCACAGGATTTGGATCTCCCACAATCCCCTTTTCCACACCTATACAGCCACCCGTTTCCGAGGAAGCTGCAAAGCCTGTTCAGACTCCGATAGACGAGCTTCCTGTAAGCGAGCCTGTTGCTGCTCCAAAGCCTGTTCCCGCAGCAAATGAGGAGCGTCCGGAAGGCTTTATCGAGGGGTGGGATGAATTTGACCTCGAAACCTACGATTTTTCAAGAAACGCCGTACAAATAAAGGTATTCGGTGTAGGCGGTGGCGGTTGTAATGCCGTTAACCGTATGTATAGAAACGGTGAAAAGAGCGCTGAAATGGTTGTGGTTAACACAGATATTCCCGTTCTTCGCTCCTCTCCCGTAAAGAAAAAGGTTGCTATCGGACGTCTAACAACTAGAGGCTACGGCGCAGGCTCCTGCCCCGAAAAGGGTTGTGCGGCTGCCGAGGAATCCCACGAGGTTATAAGAAGAATGCTCCAAGGCACCGACCTACTCTATATCACCGCAGGTATGGGAGGCGGCACAGGTACAGGTGCATCACCTGTTATCGCAAGAATAGCAAAGGAAATGGACATTCTTACCATTGCCGTTGTTACAAAGCCGTTTGCATTTGAGGGCGCTACCCGTATGGCACAGGCTGAAGACGGTATTAACAAGCTTCGTCAGTGGTGCGATGCAGTTATCGTTGTTCCAAACGAAAAGCTCCTCACCCTATCGGAAGAGCCTCTTTCAATGCAGGATGCATTTGATGCCGCCGACGAAATACTCATTAAGAGTGTTCAGTGCATTTGCCGTATAATTAACGATGAAAGCTACATAAATCTAGACTTTGCAGACGTTCTCACAACCCTGCGCGATGCAGGTGATGCACACATCGGTATCGGTGTTGCCGAGGGCCCCGGAAAGGCTATGGCAGCAGCACATCTTGCTATCAACAGTCCGCTTCTTGAAACCTCTATCAACGAGGCTGACGGTATGATTATCAGCGTTATCGCAAATGACGTTCCTCTACACGAAATTGACGAGGCGGCAAAGAAAATAGGCGCAGAAGCGGCGCCCAACGCAAGAATTATATGGGGTATCAAATTTGACCCAAGTATAGGCGATAAAATCGAAATTACCGTTATTGCGACCAAAAAAGGCACTCCCAAGTTAAAAAACATCGAGCCAGTCAAGGCTCCGTTTGAGGTGCCCGTTGCTACTGCAACCGACCTCCCTGAGATAATTGATGTCAACGAGGAGCCAGATGAGCCGCAGGCCATTGATTTGCCTATTCCTCAGGCTATCATTGCCCCCGATAATCCCGAGCCCGTTGAACAGCCCAAGCAGGAAGCTCCTGCTCAAGCCCCCTCTTCTCCCTTCTACACCGAGCTTGATTGGAAGCTTCTTCAGGGTGTTGCTATGAGAAACAAGGACAAAAAATAAAAACTCATCAATTAAGGCTCGCTGTAAATACGGCGAGCCTTTTGCATACTGTTTTTCCATTTATCATATTTTATACAAAGGCGTGAATATAAATGTTAAAACTGTGTGAATTATCGCTCGAAGGTATTGCATTTAGCTACTTTTTGAGTACAATAACAATTAGCGTTAGCACTCATTTACACCAAGTGCTAAAACATAAAACGGAGGTAATCTAAAATGACAATCAAACCCCTTGCAGACAGAGTTGTTATAAAAATGACCGAGGCTGAGGAAACCACCAAGAGCGGACTTTTCCTCGCAGGCAACGCAAAGGAAAAGCCGCAGGTAGCTGAGGTTGTTGCAGTTGGACCCGGCGGTATAGTCGACGGCAAAGAAATTAAAATGGAAGTTAAGGTCGGAGATAAGGTACTGACCAGCAAATACTCAGGCACTGAGGTAAAGTGCGACGGTGAGGAATTCATTATCGTAAAGCAAAGCGATATTCTCGCAATAGTTGAATAATCGAAAGGCAGGTACATTTTAAATGGCAAAGGATATTATCTACGGAAGCGACGCAAGAGGCGCGCTCCTTCGCGGTATCGACAAGCTTGCTGATACCGTAAAAATAACTCTTGGCCCTAAGGGCAGAAACGTTGTTCTTGACAAGAAATTCGGCTCTCCCCTTATAACCAACGACGGTGTTTCTATCGCAAAGGAAATCGAGCTTGACGATCCTATGGAAAATATGGGTGCTCAGCACGTTAAAGAGGTCGCAACCAAGACTAACGATGCGGCAGGCGACGGTACTACTACCGCTACTCTTCTCGCTCAGGCGTTTATTCGTGCAGGTATGAAAAATATCACCGCAGGTGCAAATCCTATGGTTATCCGCAAGGGTATTCAGAAGGCAGTTGACTGTGGGGTTGAGGCACTCAAGGCTAACTCAAAGAAGGTAAACGGCACCGAGGACATCGCAAGAGTCGGTACTATTTCCGCAGGAGATGAGTACATCGGTAAGCTTATTGCTGACGCTATGGAAAAGGTAACGGCTGACGGCGTTATCACCGTTGAGGAAAGCAAGTCCGCTGAAACCTACTGCGAGGTAGTTGAGGGTATGCAGTTTGATAGAGGCTACATCTCTCCCTATATGGTAACCGACACCGACAAGATGGAAGCGGTTATCGACGATGCTATGATTCTTATCACCGAGAAGAAGATTTCCAATATTCAGGATATGCTTCCCCTTCTTGAATCTATGATTCAGGCAGGTATGAGCCACAAGCTCGTTATCGTTGCCGAGGATGTTGCGGGCGAGGCTCTTACCACTCTCATTCTTAACAAGCTCAAGGGCGTATTCACCGCTGTTGCAGTTAAAGCTCCCGGCTTTGGCGACAGAAGAAAGGATATGCTCCGTGATATCGCTATTCTTACAGGCGGCGAGGTTATCTCCGATGACCTCGGACTTGACGTTAAGAGCGCAAATATCCAGATGCTTGGTCGTGCAAGACAGGTTAAGATTTCCAAGGAAAACACCATTATCGTTGGCGGTGCAGGTGATCCCGACGAGATCAGAAGCCGTGTAGGTCAGATAAAAGCAGGCATTGAAACAACTACCTCTGATTTTGACCGTGAAAAGCTTCAGGAAAGACTTGCTAAGCTTGCAGGCGGAGTTGCAGTTATCAAGGTCGGTGCTGCTACCGAAACCGAAATGAAGGAAAAGAAGCTCCGCATTGAGGACGCTCTCAACGCAACAAAGGCTGCGGTTGAGGAGGGTATCGTGGCAGGTGGCGGCGTATCGTTCCTTAACGTTATCGCTCCCGTAAAGAAGCTGCTTGACACCACCGCAGGCGACGAAAAGGTCGGTGTTCAGATAGTTCTTACCGCACTTGAAGCTCCTGTTCGTCAGATAGCTGAAAACGCAGGCTTTGAGGGTTCCGTTATAGTTGACAAGATTCTCCGTTCCAAGAAGATTGGTTACGGATTTGATGCGGCAAAAGAGGTTTATACCGATATGATGGAGGCAGGTATCGTTGACCCGACTAAGGTTTCCCGTTCTGCTCTCCAAAATGCGGCGTCTATCGCATCCGTTGTTCTCACCACCGAGGCTCTCGTTGCCGACAAGAAAGAGCCTAAGGGCTGCAATTGTTCTACCCCTTCCCCCGATATGGGCGGTATGGGCGGAATGTATTGAGTCGAGAACGCTCGACACCGCTTACGTGCTCCCGCCCACAGCATAAAAATAAAACCGAGGTTGATTTTCAACCTCGGTTTTTCTATTTAAAAGTGTGATAATATATATCTATTCTTTTATCATACTCATATTCCTTACCTTTTTCTATATCGCAATAACCGATAGAAATGCTTTCGATAGATTCATCCTTTTTTAAAATCCCCCACACCAAATCTTTAATTGGATGAAGTTTAACTTCGACAAAACCTAAATCCCTCATTTTCTCTGCAACATTATGACAATTTTTATTCATTAAATTTTCTTTGGAATATGGCATTTTAATCTTTTTCTTCAAATAATATTTAATCAATACTTTGCTGTTTTTAGGGAACTTTTTCCCCTTTTCAAAAGATACTTCACCATCTATTGTTATACTTTTAATTTGAAAAAATTGTTTTTTGTTTCTTTTAGTCGCCTCTTTAATCGGCACTGCTTTTATTCTAACAAATCCTGCCTTTAATAACAACGACACTGCAACAAAAATATGCTCTTTTTTATAGTCGTTTGATGAATAATTTGTAGTAACAGTCTGACCTATGTACTTTAACTTTTTTTGATTAATATCAATCAAATCTTCAGATACTATAAATCCATTATTTTCAACAAGTTTGCCATATTCTTCAACATATATGCCGTTTCTAATAAAATAACTTTTAATTTCATCGGCTAAAGCTTGGGAAAAACACTTCGGAATCAACGAGTCCGAGTTTGATGACGTGTACCAATACGCAGAAGATATATGCCCCCAATCATTGAAATCAACTGTAAAATCCCAAGTAGATAATCTTGATTGAGATTCTATCGAACACGTTACGCTGGCTCCATTTACAACAACCTTTGTTATTCGTTTAATTTTTCTAGCACAGTGTTCAGCAAGTAATGTTAAAACTTCCGTTGTTATACCATTGTTGAATTTACAAGGGAAACATTTTCTTGCTGCACTAAACAAGCTCGCTCTTGCCCAATTAGACATTTAAAACTCCTAAAATTGAAGATAAATAATTATAACATAAATTATCCCTTTTGTCAATAAATCTCTTTATGTCCGCATATACATTAAAAAACGGAAGTAAAAATTTATTGTTTAAAGCATAATTTTTATTTTCGGAGGGCTATCACAGGTGGCAGGCAAGGTTTTTTGGGGGCAGGGCGATGACAGGTGCGAGATTATTGCACGTTACATAATTACAACTGGCGATACTGTGCGTGGGGCAGCGGCTTATTTCGGGCTATCAAAGTCTACTGTGCACAAGGACGTTTCAAAGAGGCTAAGGAGTGTAAATCCGCCACTTTTTGCAGCAGTTAGCGAAATACTTGCAAAAAACAAGGCAGAAAGGCACATCAGAGGCGGAGAGGCTACTAAAACTATGTATTTGAACAAGAAAAAGGAAGTATTTTCAAATTATTCGTCAAAAAGCACAATTTAAACGGATATTTTTACAATATTTTACCACAATAAGTCAGTTTGGAATATTTTGTTTACGAATATTCTATGTATTTGTTAACAAAACCTCTTGACACGGTTATATTATAGGAGTATAATATTAACATAAAAGTATAAAATAGCGGTAATTCTTGCAAAAATTACGGAGGAAAAACGATTTGGCAAAGCAAAACACAGACAATCTGCCTGCATACCTTTTTCATCAGGGCACAAATTATTTTGCATACAAGTACCTTGGGCTTCATTTTGTCGGTCAAACGGCAATTTTCAGGGTTTGGGCTCCAAATGCCGACTCTGTAACGCTTTGCGGTGATTTCAACGGTTGGAACAGAGAAAGCCACCCACTCACTAAGGAAACGAGTATGGGAGTTTGGTTTATTAAGCTTCCGTCAAGCGAGGTGCCTCTCGGCTCTACCTACAAGTATGCTATCACAAAGGACGGCAAAACTGTACTGAAAGCCGACCCTTATGCATTTCAATCGCAAACACTTGAAAAGACCGCAACTGTCGTTTCAAGACTTCCCTCTCACAAGTGGGGTGATGCTTATTGGCTTACCCACCGCAAAAAGACGGTTAAGGTATCGGACAAGGGCAAGTTTGCCTGTCCTATCAATATTTATGAAATGCATCTTGCATCCTGGCGTACAAGGGACGGAAAGAGTACGGTAGACAATCCCGATGCCTATCTTAACTATCGGGAAATAGCCGACCAGCTTGTTCCCTACGTCAAGGAAATGGGATACACCCACGTTGAGCTGTTGCCGATAACCGAGTATCCGTATGACGGCTCTTGGGGTTATCAGGTATGCTCATATTTTGCGCCTACCTCTCGATTTGGCACTCCTGCCGATTTTATGTATTTCGTTGACACGCTTCACAAAAACGGCATCGGCGTAATTCTTGACTGGGTACCTGCTCATTTTCCAAAGGACGAGCACGGACTTTATAAGTTCGACGGTACAAGGCTTTATGAGTATCAGGGCGATGACCGAGTGGAAAGCGACAGCTGGGGCACAAGATATTTTGACGTTGGGCGAAACGAGGTACAGTCCTTCCTTATATCAAGTGCTCTGTTTTGGATTGAAAAGTATCATATAGACGGGCTTCGCATTGATGCGGTTGCCTCTATGCTTTATCTTGATTTTGACAGAGAGCCGGGCAAGTGGGTACCAAATACCTTTGGCGACAACAAAAATCTTGAAGCGATTGCCTTCTTTAGAAAGTTAAACAGCGAGGTTCTCGGAAGGCATCCCGACGTGCTTATGATTGCCGAGGAGTCAACGGCTAATTTAAAGATAACTGCGCCGCCTGATGACGGTGGACTTGGATTTAATTTCAAGTGGAATATGGGCTGGGCAAACGATATGTACGATTACGTACAAACCGACCCGATTTTCCGCAAACACAAGCACTCAAAGCTCAACTTCTCAATGATGTACGCTTTCAGTGAGAATTTTATTCTTCCCGTTTCTCACGATGAGGTTGTTCACGGAAAGCTTTCGCTGATAAATAAGCAATTCGGTTCTTATGAAAATAAGTTCAGGGGAATACGCTTGTTTATGGCGCATCAGATGGCGCACCCCGGCAAAAAGCTTACCTTTATGGGTACGGAATACGGTCAGTTCCGTGAGTGGGACTACGAAAATCAGCTTGAGTGGTTTATGCTTGACTATCAGACACATAGAGATTTAAAGCGTTACACGGCAAATTTAAACAATTTCTATCTTGAAAACAATGCTCTTTGGCAGGACGATTTTTCGTGGAACGGCTTCAAGTGGCTACTTGCGGACGAGAGCGAGCTGAATTTACTTGCCTATGAGCGTATCGGAGCTAAAGGCGAAAAGCTTATATGTATTTTTAACTTTTCCGGCTCTTATATAGCAAACTACAAGCTTGCCATTGCAGGCGGCGATGAGGCGCTCCGCCGTTCAAAACGTTCAAGGGTTAAGGATTTAAAGTGGAAATGCGTGTTCTTTACCGAGGACAAGCGTTTTGGCGGTAACGAGGAAATACCGCAGGAGCTTATTTTTGAAAACGGTGTAACAACCTTTTCACTCCCTCCTCTTTCGGCGGCATATTTTGCCCCCGGCAGCGACGAGGAAATTGAAATTTAAGCAATAAAAAAATTTATTAAATACATCGGAGGTTTTATGTTAAAGAAAAAAGAATGCGTAGCAATGCTACTCGCAGGCGGTCAGGGTAGCCGTCTTTACACACTGACAGAAAAAACCGCAAAACCCGCTGTTCCTTTCGGTGGCAAATACCGAATAATCGATTTTCCTTTATCAAACTGCATAAATTCCGGAATTGACACCGTTGGTGTTCTTACGCAGTATCAGCCGCTTGTGCTTAATGAGTACATCGGAAACGGCGAGCCTTGGGACCTTGACCGTGTTTACGGCGGCGTCCGTGTTCTCCCTCCCTATCAGGGACACAAAAGCTCTGAGTGGTACAAGGGTACGGCAAATGCTATTTATCAGAATATGGATTTTATCGACCTTTACGACCCTGAGTACGTCATAATTCTTTCGGGCGACCATATTTACAAAATGGACTATAATGCTATGCTGCAGTATCACAAGAAGATGGGTGCTGCGTGTACCATTGCGGTTCTTGACGTTCCGCTTTCCGAGGCTAGTCGCTTTGGTATTATGAACACCAATCCCGACGGTTCGATTTTCGAGTTCGAGGAAAAGCCCAAGAATCCCAAGAGCACAAAGGCTTCAATGGGTATTTATATTTTCACCAAAAAAGAGCTTTTCAAGTACCTTATTGCCGACGAGGCAAATCCCGACTCCTCAAACGATTTCGGTAAGAACATAATCCCCGAAATGCTCAAGGCTGGGGAGAAAATGTACGCTTACGATTTTGAAGGATATTGGAAGGACGTTGGAACAATTCAAAGCCTTTGGGAAGCGAATATGGACCTGCTCGGCTCTCAACCCTCGTTCAATATTCACGACCGTTCTTGGAGAATTTTCTTCCGCAACAATCCACTCCCACCGCATTTTGCAGGCAAGTCCTCATTTATTGAAAATTCAATAATCACCGAGGGCTGCGTGGTAAACGGTCTTGTTAAAGACAGTGTTATATTTAATTCCGTCAAGATTGGCAAGGGCGCAAGGGTTGTTGACAGTATAATCCTTCCCGGCGCAACAATTGAGGACGGCGCTACCGTTGAGTATTCAATCATCGACAGCGGCGTTACCATCAAGGCAGGCGTCAAAATAGGCGAAAGCAAGGAAACGGCAAAGGGTATTACCGTTATCGGATGCAATCTCACCGTTACCCCCGAGCACACAATTGAGGTCGGCGCAATGGTAAACGCCGATGCTCTCAAGTCTTAAAATAACGACAGAAAGGAATTACGGTATATAAATATGAACGCAGCAGGAATAATCTTTTCAAATCTGCACGATAACTCTATATCCGAGCTTACAAAGCAGCGCACAATGGCGTCAATTCCCTTTGCCTGCCGTTACCGTCTTATAGACTTTGCTCTTTCCAATATGGTAAACTGCGGTATTACCAACATTAACGTTATCGCGCATTACAATTACCACTCCTTAATGGACCATATCGGTACAGGTAAGGACTGGGACCTTGCAAGAAGAAAGGGTGGAATTAAAATTCTTCCTCCCTATATCACCGCTTACGCAAATACAACAAACACTCTTTACAATACCCGTCTTGAGGCTCTAAAGAGCGTAATCCACTCTATTCAGCATATAGAAGAGGAGCTTGTTGTTCTTTCGGATTGCGACGTTATTTGCAACCTCGATATGGACGCTCTGCTTAAATATCATACCGACGCAAATGCGGATATTACAATGGTTGTAAAAACCGTTACAAAGACCGAGCCCGACGATGTAAAGTATGCAATTATCGACTCGGACGAAAACAACAAGATAACTGACGTTTACACAATTTGCCCTGAGGTTGGTCAGACCTACGATGAATGCCTACACATTTGGGTTATGAACAAGGATTTGCTTATCCGTGAGGTTTCAAATGCCATAGCACACGGCTTTGACAGCTTCAATCACGACGTACTCGGCAGAAATATCGGCATCTACAATATGCAGGTATATAAGCACACCGGATACAGCGCAAGTATTTCCTCGTTTGAACAATATTTCCAGACAAGTATGGAGCTTCTCGACAACGAGGAAATCAGAAATTCTCTCTTTGCGGTTGAGGAACGTCCGATATTTACAAAGGTAAGAAATTCAGCTCCCACAAAGTACGTTGGCTCGTCCTGTGTAACCGATTCTCTTATTGCTGACGGTTGCATTATTGAGGGCGAGGTTGACAACTGTATACTGTTCAGAGGTGTTAAAATCGGACACGGAGCAGTGGTTAAAAACTCTATTCTTTTCCAAGACACGATTGTATCAGACAACGTTTATCTTAACTGTGTCGTTACCGACAAGAACGCAGTAATTCGCGACGGCAGAGTACTCTCCGGACACGAAAGTATGCCTATCTACGTTGAAAAGGGTAGAATGATATAAGAAAGGAAAACATTATGGCTAAATTTAAGGTTTTGTTCGTTGCATCGGAGGCTCTTCCCTTTGCCTCGACGGGCGGACTTGCAGACGTAATAGGCTCACTCCCCGCAGCTCTTTGCAAAAAGGGCATTGATGCAAGAGTTGTTATCCCCTATTACAGCTCAATAAAAAACAAATTCAAAAATATAGACTATCTTTGCGATTTCAACGTAAGACTTTCGTGGAGAAATCAGTATTGCGGCATTCATACGGCAAACCATAACGGGGTAACCTATTATTTTATTGACAATGAGTATTATTTCAACCGAGCTTCGCTTTACGGAAGCTTTGACGACGGCGAAAGATACGCTTTCTTTTCAAAAGCGGTTCTCGATATGCTTCCCCGTATTGACTTCTTCCCCGACATTTTGCACACCAACGATTGGCAATCGGCTCTTGTCGGAATATACTTAAAGCAAATTTACAGAAACGAAAGCTATTCGTACAGACCGATAAGAGTAGTTCACTCTATTCACAATATTGAATATCAGGGTGTTTACGACCACTCAATTCTTGGCGACGTTTTTGACCTTGCTCCCGAGTATGCGTCTATTGTTGACTACAACGGTGCTATTAACTTAACTAAGGGTGCTATCGTATGCTGCGACAGACTGACTACCGTCAGCCCCACCTATGCAAAGCAGATTTGCACACCTGAGTATTCGTCGGGACTTCACGATATTATAAATCAGTATGCATTTAAGACCTGCGGTATTATAAATGGTATCGACCAGAGCTACTACAATCCTCTAACTGACCCCGATTTGTATGCAAAATACCGTACAATTGCCGGAAAAGCTAAGAATAAGATAGCATTTCAAAAAGAAATCGGACTTCCCGTTAAGGACGTTCCTATGGTTGCAATGATTACAAGACTTACCTCCCATAAAGGACTTGACCTTGTAACAAGAGTTGCCGATGAGTTTCTGCAGGATGACGTACAGCTCGTGGTTCTCGGCACAGGCGACCCCGGATTTGAAAATTTCTTTAAACGTCTTGAGGAAAAGTATCCCGACAAGGTAAAGGCTATTATTGCTTACGATAAGGCACTTTCTAAGAAGATTTACGGCGCTGCCGACATCTTCCTTATGCCCTCAAAGAGCGAGCCCTGCGGTCTTGCACAAATGATTGCTTCAAGATACGGTACCGTCCCCGTAGTAAGAGAAACGGGCGGTCTTTACGATACTATCAAGTATTACAACGACGAAACGGGCGATGGAAACGGCTTCACCTTCGCAAACTACAATGCCCACGATATGCTATTTACTCTTCGCAAGGCAGTCGGTCTTTGCCGCGACTACAAGGATAAGTGGACAGCTCTCGTTTCAAAGATTATGAAGATAGACTTCTCGTGGAACGTTTCAGCAAACGAATACACAGCACTTTATAATGAGGTTCTTGACCTCGATTAAGACTAAACATATGTAAAACTCTAAGGAAAGGTCCAAATAAACAAATGGCAACCACAAAGAAAACAACAACCACTACAACAAAAAAGAAAACTACTGCAAAGGCTCCCGCCAAAAAGACTGCAACAAAGGTATTACCTGAGCAGCTGACCAAGGAAAGCATAAGGGAGGCAGTTGAGTCCAAGCTCAAAAGATACTACGGTGTTCTACCAAGTGAGGCAACCGAGGAGCAGATTTACCGTTCCGTTGTTCTCTCTGTCAAGGATATTCTTATGCGTAAGAGAGCCGACCAGCACAATTTGGTCAAGAAAACTCACGCAAAACGCATTTACTATATGTGTATGGAGTTCCTTGTGGGACGTTCACTCAAAACCAATCTTTGCAATCTCGGACTTGACGATGAGTACCGTGAGCTTCTTTCCGACTACGGCTTTGATATTGACAAAATATATAACGTAGAAAACGATGCGGGACTCGGAAACGGCGGACTTGGACGTCTTGCCGCCTGCTTTATGGATTCGCTCACCACTCTTGGTTATCCCGCAACGGGATTTTCAATCTGCTATGAGTATGGTCTGTTCCGTCAAAAAATTGTTGACGGTATGCAGGTCGAGCTGCCAGACACTTGGCTCCCTTCGGGCGAGTGTTGGCTCGTTCCCCGTTCCGATAAGGCTTATACCGTTAAATTCGGCGGTACAATGCGTGAAAAATGGGATAACGGAAGGCTTGAAATAATTTATGAAAACTGCGACGAGGTAAGAGCTGTTCCCTACGACCTTATGATTTCGGGAGCTGATACCGAGGCTTGTAACTATCTGCGTCTTTGGAGAGCGCACAACGTAACCAACTTCAATATGTCATTGTTCTCACAGGGACAATATATGAAGGCTATGGAGCAATCCAGCAACACTGAGATTATCTCAAAGGTTCTCTACCCGTCCGACAACCACGACGAGGGTAAGCTGCTTCGCTTAAATCAGCAGTATTTCCTTTGCTCCGCATCGCTTCAGTCGATAATTGCCGACCACCTTGCCGCTTACGGCACACTTGACAATTTCGCAAGTAAGGTTGCAATCCACTTAAACGATACTCACCCCACTCTTTGTATTCCCGAGCTTATGAGAATACTTATGGATAGCTATTCTTATTCTTGGGAAAGAGCTTGGAATACCGTAACGAGAGTATTTTCATACACTAACCATACGGTTATGCCTGAGGCTCTTGAGCAGTGGCGTGAGGATATTATGCGCTTCCGTTTGCCAAGAATTCATCAAATTATCGTTGAAATTAACCGTCGATTCTGCGCTGACCTTTGGAATCTATACCCCGGAGATTGGGATAGAATTTCCAAAATGGCTATCGTTGCCGACAACAGAGTTCGTATGGCTAACCTCTCTATTGTTGGCTCTCACACCGTAAACGGTGTTTCAAGGCTCCACTCGGATATTCTTGTTAAGGACGTATTCAGCAATTTCAGCAAAAAGGATCCCGACAAGTTCACCAACGTTACAAACGGTATTGCGCACCGCCGTTGGCTGTGCTACTCCAACCCCGGACTTGCCGCTCTGCTTGACGAGTGCATAGGCACGGATTACCGCAAGAATCCCGAAAGGCTTGAGGATTTCCTTAAATATGATAACGACAAGGCCGTTCTTGAAAGACTTGAAAAAATTAAGTATGGCAACAAGGTAAGATTTGCCGAGTACGTCAAAAACAGAACGGGTATTGCTATTGACCCCTCCTCTGTATTTGATATTCAGGTAAAGCGTTTGCACGAATACAAGCGTCAGCTTCTTAATGCGCTTCGTGTTATCAGTCTTTACAATGACCTTGTAAAGAATCCCGACCTTGATATTCCGCCTCAAACCTTTATTTTCGGTGCAAAGGCTGCCCCCGGTTACGATATGGCTAAGCGTATTATTCAACTTATTTGGGCAATTTCAGCCGAAATTGAAAAGAACCCAAAAATAAGAGAAAAGATACGTGTTGTCTTTATGGAGGACTACAACGTATCTATGGCTGAGGTGCTTATTCCCTCGGCGGATATAAGCGAGCAGATTTCTCTTGCGGGAAAAGAGGCGTCCGGTACTTCAAATATGAAGTTTATGATAAACGGCGCTCTTACCTGCGGTACGCTTGATGGCGCAAACGTTGAGATGCATCAGCTTCTCGGAGATGACGATATTTACATCTTCGGTCTTACTGCGGGCGAGGTTGATGAGCTTTGGAAGAGAGGCTACCACGCATCAGATTATTACCGTACCGATAGCCGTATTCACGATGCGGTTGACGCTCTTTCCGTCGGATTTAACGGTATGTCATTTGCGGACATGCTCCATTACCTTATTATAGGTAACGGCGGCGTTGCCGACCCGTATATGTGTCTTGCAGACTTTGAGTCCTACTTCAAAACTCACGAGGTTATGCTTGAGGATTACGCAAACCGCGAGCTTTGGAACAGAAAGGCACTACACAACATCGCGGCGGCAGGCTTCTTTGCGGCTGACCGTTCTATCCGTGATTATGCGGACAACATTTGGCACATCAAATCACTTTATTAAGAGCTTTAAGTCCTTGCTCTATTGGGCAAGGACTTAAATTAAGGTAAACTATGAATCAAGGTAAACTTATTAATGCCTCACTTACGGTAAACGGCGAAAAAATGCCCTCCTTTGCGTTTGCAGAGGGTAGCAGTGCAGTTTTTGATTTTGAAAGCTCTCGCAGGCTCGGTATATTTTCTCCACATATTGAGGTGGTAAACGATAGCGACGGAAAAGTAAAAAAATATCCTTGTCCTTGGATTAAAATGAAAAACGGCAAGGATTTTTGGCGCGCGGACGTGGATATAAATGAAGCAGGGCTTTACTTTTTGCGTTTTATCTACAAAACTCCCTTTGGAGAGCAAGTGGAAACGTATAACGTTACCGTTTTCAAAAGGGGCTACGAAACGCCCGACTGGATAAAGGGCGGTATAATGTATCAAATCTTTTGCGACCGCTTTGCGCGTAGCGAAAATCACCCGTACAAGCTTAAAGAGGGTACGGAGCTTTACGAGGATTGGGAAAACGGTATTCCTCAGTTCAATGAAAAGCCCGGAGATCCGCTTAAAAATAACTGTTTTTTTGGCGGCACGCTTTACGGTATAATCGAAAAGCTTGATTATTTGCAATCTCTTGGAGTTACTACTCTTTACTTAAATCCTATATTTGATGCAGCATCAAATCACAAGTACGATACTGGCGACTATTTGAAGGTTGACGATGCCTTTGGCGGTGATGAGGCACTTGACGAGCTAATATCGGAGCTTAAAAAGAGAAATATGCACGTTGTTCTTGACGGCGTTTTCAATCACACGGGCGATGACAGTGTTTATTTCAACCGTTACGGAAATTATAACTCTGTGGGCGCTTATCAAAGCAAGGAATCGCCATACTACGATTGGTATGATTTTAAGGACTACCCCGACAGGTACACTTGTTGGTGGGACGTTAAAATTCTCCCCTGCATAAAGAAAAACAGCGACTCTTTCCGTGAGTTTATATGCGGGAAAGAAGGTGTTGCCGCTCATTATCTGAAAAAAGGTATTGACGGCTGGCGACTTGACGTTGCTGATGAGCTTTCAAATGAATTCCTTAAGCAGCTGCGTCAAACCTCGCACGATATTAACCCAAGCGCTTACATTATAGGTGAGGTTTGGGAGGACGCATCGGACAAGATTGCGTACGATCACCGTCGCTCCTATTTTCAAGGCGAGCAGCTTGACGCGGTTATGAACTATCCTACTCGCACCGCTATAATTGATTACGTTTTAAGTGGAAATGCCGAGAAAATCGCAGGCGAAACCGCACTTCTCTACCGCAACTATCCAAAAGCTGTAAGTGATGCACTTATGAATTTGCTCGGCACTCACGATACCGAGCGAATTTTAAATACGCTTTCCCTTGACGGTTCGCTTGATATGACAAACCGTCAGCTATCCACCTACCGTATGCCTCTTGCAAAGAGAAAAGAGGCTATCGAAAGGGTTAAGCTTGCGGCGTTTCTTTGCTACACGCTTCCCGGTTATCCTTGCATTTATTACGGTGATGAGATTGGTATGGAGGGCGGACGAGATCCCTTTAACCGTATGCCGTTTGCCTATTCAAAGGCGGACAAATCACTTCTTTCATTTTATAGAAAGCTTGGTGCTATCCGTTCTTCAATCTCTTGCTTTAAGGACGGAGAATACAAGGTTTTAATGGCAAAGGACGGTTTATTCCTCTTTAAAAGAGGAAAGACGCTCTGCGCGGTAAATCTCGGCGCAAGTAAAATTTTCGTTTCCGATATGCCGTTTTTTGAGGCATTTTCGGGTGATAACTGTGTGCCGTGTGATGACGGACGCTTCCGCTATTCGCTTGGCAAGGGCAAATTTGCAATATTCACCTACAACGAATAAAATAAGAGGCTACTTTTCAAGTAGCCTCTTTGTTGTAATACTTATTTATTTGCAAACTTTTGTTCAAGCTTTACGTTATACGTTTTTTGTTCTATCGGTTCAAGGTCGCTAAACGTCATTTCATATACCGTAACGGTGATTGAAACATTATCGCCTGCAGCAAGTCGTTCATCGATATAGGCGTTTGCCTGCTGACCGTTTATATATTCTTTACCGTTAATGGAGTGTATCATATAAACGTAGGTTGACTTATACGGCATACCTGCCTTAATAAGAGCTGAATCCTTTTCAATTGACGATATCCAAAGTCCGCCAACTCCATAGAGGTTATGCTCGGTTGTTATGCCTAGGTTATGTCTACCCTCGACGTATCCCTTTGTAATCATTTGAGTTACGATATTTACCGCTTTATCTATCGGTATAGCAAAGCCGATACCCTCAATACCAACACCTGCGTATTTTGCGTTTACTATCGCAACAAGCTCACCTGCCATATTGAACATAGGGCCGCCCGAGTTACCGGGGTTTATTTGAGCGTTTGTTTGGATAAGCTCCATATAGTGATTTTCAATATAAAGCTCCTGCACCGTTGAGGAAATAATGCCGTTTGTGAGTGTACCAGCAAGGGTGCCAAGCGGATTTCCTATAATATAAATATTCTCGCCAACACGGAGATTTGCGGATTTACCGAGCTTTGCAATTGGAAGCTCCTTGGTTTCTGCAATCGAGATTACCGCAAGGTCGGTAAGCTCATCACGAAGTACGGTTGTTGCCGCAGTGTAGGTCGTGCCGTCGTGAAGCTTAACGGTGATTTTGGTTGCGCCCTCGACTACGTGGTTATTGGTAACAATATAATAACCTATACCATTTTTCATCTTGCTGATTATAACACCAGAGCCTGCGCCAATAGAACCGTCCTTTTCGGATGATGTGTTAATTTCAACAAAGGTTTTATACGTTGCCTCGTATGCGTCTACAAGTGTCGAGTGTGCCGTTCCCGGAGTTTGCGACTGATTTAACTGAAAATCAGCGTATATCATATCGTCGCTTTTTAGAGCTTCGGGAAGCTCAACAGAGCTATCACTACCTAAGTTATTGCTATATATTTCGGATATCACCGGCCCGAAAACGCTCGCTATCAGAATCACAGCGACAAGTAGCAATGCGCTCAAGACTATAATAATACCGATAAGCACCTTATTATTTGATTTTTTTTGGGGGTGTGGGGGGACGTTATATCCATATCCTCCCATTTGTGCATAAGGATTATAGCCGTAGCTTGGTGTTTTGTACGGAGTATAATCTCTGTTTTCGGGTGCGCTCGATTTATTTTCGGAAGAAAATGTTTGATTTTCTGTATTTTCGTTTAAATTTTCATTATTTTGATTGTTGTTTTCGTCCACTAAAGCTTCTCCTTTCATTTTGTCAAATATTATTATACACTCTTTTTATTAAATAAAAATAAAGTTTTTAAAAATATTTTTCATTCTATTGACTTAACTAATAGTATATGTTATACTTAATTTGTACTATTTGTTATGCACAGGAGTTATAATCTTGTATAGTTCACTTATAAAAAAATTCAAGGAAGCCGCTTTTTCAGTGCTTCCTGTTGCTATAATAGTTATCATTTTAAATTTCACACCGATACTTAACCTCAGCTTTAAGGAGCTTGCGGTCTTTTTTGTATCGGCGTTTTTTCTTATAATCGGAATCGGGCTTTTCAGTCTTGGGGCAGATATTGCTATGACGCCTATGGGTGAGCAAATCGGTGCAGGACTTACCAAAACGAAAAAAATTTCACTTCTTCTCTCCGTTTGTTTTGTTATGGGACTTCTCATAACGATTGCCGAGCCTGACCTTACCGTCCTTGCGGAGCAGGTTTCCGACGTTATACCAAGCTCCTTTCTTTTAATTATAGCGGTTGGAATTGGTGTCGGAGCATTTTTGCTTGTTTCCGTTCTTAAAATGGTATTCAAAAAGCAGCTTTCGGCAATACTTCTATTCTTTTATTTAGTGCTTTTTGCATTTGCCGCTTTGGTTATCATAAATGGTAACGAAAAATTCCTTGGACTTGCCTTTGATTCGGGCGGAGTTACAACGGGCCCTATAACCGTACCATTTATAATGGCGCTTGGTGTTGGTATTGCCGGTACACTCGGCGGTAAAAACGTAAGTGAAAACAGCTTCGGTCTTATCGCTATGTGCTCAGTTGGACCTATTCTTGCGGTTATGATGCTCGGTATAGGTATTACGGGAGATATTCCCTACACAGTTCCAAATTACAGTATAGAAAACAGTCTTGGCTTTGCGCTTCTTGAAACACTATTTCACACCTTTGGCGAGGTGCTGCTCGCTCTTGGACTTATCGTTGTGTTCTTCGTAGTTCTTCAAGTTTTCTTTTTGAAGCTACCAAAAAAGAAGCTTGTGAGAATTGCTATAGGTATTGCGTATACCCTTTTCGGACTTGTAATTTTCCTTACCGCGGTAAACGTTGGATTTATGCCTATCGGCTCTAAACTCGGACAATCTCTTGCGAATGCTCCCACTGTTATAGTTATAGTATTCGCATTTATTCTAGGTACGGTTGTAGTTTTAGCCGAGCCTGCCGTTCAGGTTTTAAATAAGCAGGTTGAGGATATTACCGACGGTACTGTTAGCAAGCGTTCTATGATGATTGCGCTCTCGTGCGGTGTCGGAATTTCAATTGCTCTTTCTGTTATCCGCATTATTTTAGGATTTAACATCCTTTACTACGTTGTTCCGGGATATCTTATTTCACTCGGTCTTTCCTTCTTCGTTCCAGGTCTTTATACGGCTATTGCGTTTGACTCGGGCGGAGTCGCAAGTGGCCCGCTCACCTCAGGTTTTATTTTACCTATGGCAATCGGTCTTTGCGATGCGCTTGGCGGCGACGTTATGAATCTTGCGTTTGGAATTGTCGCTATGGTTGCGATGACTCCTCTTATCACTATTCAGCTGCTCGGCTTCCGTGCAATCTTTATGTCGAATATGCGTAAGCGTATCGCTATGAAGCGCATACTAGAGGCGGACGATGAGCAAATTATCAGCTTTATGTAGGAAAGGAAACAGTGGACTATGAGAAATCAAACGAAAACAAAACCCACTCCTGCTCCTGCACCACATAAGCTAAAGCTGCTTATTACTGTGGTAGACAGGCGAAAAACTGAGTTTTACGCCGATATTTTGCAGGGCTTTGAGGTAAATATGCAGCTTATCCTTAACGGTGTCGGTACTGCAAGTGCGGAAACACTCCGTATGCTCGGTATACCAAGCTCAGAAAAGGGCGTAATTATCAGCGTCATCAAGGAAGATACGGTTAAAAACGCACTTGAAACGCTTGAAGAAAAATTTGAAACAATCAAAAATGGCAAGGGCATTGCCTACACTATCCCGATGACGGGAACAATCGGTGTTGCAATCTATCAGTTCCTTGCAAATTTACCGAAATAGAAAGGAAGTAACGGATATGGTTTACAAGCACGAGGTTATATTTTGTATAGTTAATGCGGGATTCTCAGATGCCGTTATGGATGCGGCAAAGGAATTCGGCGCAAGAGGCGGTACGGTTATACACGCAAGAGGTACAGCTAGTCTTGAAGCGGAAAAGCTTTTTGGAATAACCGTTCAGCCCGAAAAGGAAATTGTTATGATACTCGTTCAAAAAGAAATAAAGAACGATATTCTTCACGCTCTTTACAAGGCGGTTGGTCTTAATACTCCTGGGCAGGGAATTGCTTTTTCTATGCCCGTTGATGCAACAGTGGGACTTGCAGAACCGCCAAAGACTAAAAAAGCTGACGCAAAGCCAGAAAATTAATTTATATTATGCCCTTATTAAAGTTGATAAGGGCATTTTTGAGAGGTTTTATTATGAAAAAAAGTAAAGCAAAGTTTTTCCTTGTACTTGTGATTTTTAGCCTTACGGGGCAAATCGCTTGGGTCGTTGAAAATATGTATTTTAACGTTTTTATTTACAAGATGTTCAATGCGAGCGCCGCCGATATTTCGGCGATGGTTGCAGCAAGTGCTATTGCCGCTACGGTTACAACACTGCTTATCGGTGCGTTTTCGGACAAGATAGGAAAGCGCAAGGTATTTATGTGCGGCGGATATATTCTTTGGGGAATTTCAATTCTATCGTTTGCTTTCATAAGAACTGATATTCTTTCTTCTGTATTTCCCGTTGCAAGTGCGGCAGCTATCGCTATAACCTTAGTTATTATTATGGACTGCGTTATGACCTTTTTCGGTTCAAGTGCAAACGATGCGGCGTTCAACGCTTGGCTTACCGATTCTACGGATGATAGCAACCGAGGTAAGGCTGAGGGTATAAATGCTATGATGCCGCTTGTTGCTATTTTAGCGGTTTTCGGCGGATTTATGTCCTTCAACCTCGACGAGGCGGCAAGCTGGACTACTATCTTTATAATTATAGGTGTAGCGGTTATTCTTATCGGTATTGTGGGTATATTTATAATTGAAGAGCCTACTATTAAATCCGAGGAAAACAAGGGATATTTTAAAAATATTGTTTACGGCTTTACACCGTCGGTTATAAAGAGTAATCCTTCTCTTTATATCACCCTTATCTGCTTTGCTGTTTTCGGCATTTCAATACAAATTTTTATGCCGTATCTTATACTGTACTATTCCGTTTCTCTCGGAATGACCGACTACGTATTTATTATGGCACCCGCTATAATTTTAGCATCGGTCTTTACTGCACTTTGGGGTAGAGCCTATGATAAGCTAGGATACAAAAAATCGCTTATTCCTGCACTCTCGCTATTGATTGTCGGATATATTATCCTATTCTTTTTCAAGGCTACTGCACTTGTATTTATCGGCTCACTTCTAATGATGTGCGGTTACCTTTCGGGTATGGCGGTTTTCGGCGCTAAAATACGCGACCTCACTCCCGAAAACAAAGCCGGTATGTTCCAAGGCTTACGAATTGTCGGACAGGTGCTTATACCCGGTATTATCGGGCCTGCTATCGGTTCTGCTGTACTTAGCAATGCCGAGCAAATTAAAAACGATGACGGCACCTTCTCGTTTAAGCCTAATGAAAACATTTTCTTATGGGCACTTATTGTTGCACTTGTGCTTGGTGTTATACTCACGTTAACGTTTATCTTTTCAAAGAAAAAGGAGAGCAAGCTTGAAAATTAACGATTTATATACCGTAGAGGGTGAAAATTTAAGCGGTATCCCGCATAACTACTATCCGCGTCCGCAAATGCGCAGAAATTCTTTTTTCTGTCTTAACGGTGAATGGGATTTTTACGAAAGAATTGATGCCCCTTGCGAGAAAATTACAGTGCCGTTTTGCCCTGAATCGCTTTTGTCAGGGATTGGACGCCGTCTGGGTAAATGCCCTGCGCCTGTTTACCAAAAGCGCTTCACTCTCCCCGAAAATTTTATTAAAAGTCGAGTTATACTGCATTTTGGCGCAGTTGACCAGTATGCAAGTGTTTTTTTAAACGGAAAGGAAATCGGAGAGCACGCAGGCGGTTACGAGAGCTTTTCTTTTGATATTACCGATGCGCTTATGTCCGAAAACGAGCTTACCGTTTACGTTTTCGACGAGCTTGATACGGCTGTACTCCCATACGGAAAGCAAAAGGAAAGGCGAGGGGGTATGTGGTACACTCCCGTTACCGGAATTTGGCAAACCGTTTGGCTTGAAAGTGTACCGGAAAAGTATATTGAGTCTCTTGAAATAAAGACGGAAAACGACACTGCGATTATTAAAGTCAACGCAATTTCTAACGGCGAGGTTATATGCGAGGGCAAGGTATTCCCTATCGTAAACGGAGCTGCCACCGTAAAAATTGACACGCCTGAATATTGGTCGCCCGAAAATCCTCGTCTTTACAATTTTACAGTGATTGCAGGCGAAGATGAGGTGCAATCCTATTTTGCATTGCGTACCCTTGAAATTAAACGCGTAGACGGTATTTTGCGACTTTGTCTTAACGGGAAGCCCTACTTTTTTCACGGACTTCTTGACCAAGGGTATTTCCCCGACGGAATTTTTACACCTGCCACTGAAAAGGGCTTTGAAAACGATATTCTCGCTATGAAGGAGCTTGGATTCAATATGCTCCGCAAGCATATCAAGGTTGAGCCTGAGCAGTTTTACTACGATTGCGACCGTCTTGGTATGGTTGTTTTTCAGGATATGGTAAACAATGGAAAATACTCGTTTTTCCGTGATACCGCACTGCCCACAATCGGTATGAAGCGTTTTCCAAATTTTCTTTTGCATAGGAGCAAGGAAACTAAGGTTGCATTTATCGACGGTATGAAAAGCACAGTAAGGCAGCTTCAAAATCATCCCTGCATTTGTTATTGGACAATTTTCAACGAGGGTTGGGGACAGTTTGATGCCGATAAGGTTTTTGAAATTATGAAGGAGATTGACAGTTCTCGTTTTATTGATGCTACTTCGGGTTGGTTTACAGGAAAAAAGAGCGACGTTACAAGTCTTCACGTGTATTTTAAGCCTGTTAAAATAAAGAAAAGCGACAAGCCTACCGTTTTATCGGAGTTTGGCGGTTATTCGTATAAATTAGACGAGCACTCCTTTAATCTTGACAAAACCTACGGTTACAAAAAATTCGACGACGGCGCACTTTTTATGGATGCACTTGAAAAGCTTTACGAAAACGAGGTAATTCCGCTGGTAAAAGAAGGACTTTGCGCCTCTGTTTACACGCAGGTTTCCGATGTTGAGGACGAAACCAACGGTCTTTACACCTATGACCGCAGGGTTTTAAAGGTGGATAAGGAGCGTATGAAAAATATCGCCGCAAAGCTTAAAATATAAAAAATATTACTTGACATATTTTTTAAAATATGTTATACTCAATTTAGAAAAAGGTTCTTTGTAACTGACGGATTAGCGGATAAAACCGCGTGGGAGCAAAGAGCAATAAAGTCGACCGTCTGGGCAACTCCAAATACGTCTTTTGGAGTTGCCTTATTTTTAACATTATAATAAATTTTGGGAGGATACATAAAATGAACGTTTACGAAACCAAATCATTAAGCAAAGCAGTAGAGGGTAATTCCTACGTTGGACGCGGAATTATCAACGGTCTTACTCCGGATGGCAAGAGTGCCGTATTTGCCTACTTTATAATGGGCAGAAGCGAAAATTCAAGAAATAGAATTTTTGTAGAAAACGGCGATGACGTTACAATTTATCCCTACGACGAGAGCAAGGTCGAGGACCCCTCTCTTATCATCTACTCTCCTATCAGAAAGTGCGGTAATGCTCTTATCGTTACCAACGGCGACCAGACCGACACAATTTACGATTTCGTTTCCAAGGGCGGCACTTTTGAGGACGCTCTACGCACAAGAGCATTTGAGCCCGACTATCCCAACTGGACTCCACGTATCAGCTCTATAATGAATTTTGATAACGAATATTCCTACAAAATGAGCATTTTAAAGAGCGGAGATGCCGAGGGTACGGTTTGCAACCGTCAGTTCTTTGAATATGCGCCTATTAAGGGACTTGGTCATTTTATTCACACCTACGTTTGCGACGGAAATCCTATTCCTACATTCGTCGGTGAGCCTGAAAGAATTGACATCCCTGCCGATATCGACGCATTTACAAACGAAATTTGGACCTCTCTCAACGAAAACAACAAGATTTCCCTTTACGTCCGCTATATTTCTCTTGAGGACGGCAAGGTAGAAAACAGGATGATTAACAAATTCAAAAAGGTTTAAGGAGATACAAAATGAAGGATTACGAACTCAAATACGGCTGCAACCCCAACCAAAAGCCATCTAAAATCTATATGGAAGACGGCAGCGAGCTTCCTATCGAAATTCTCAACGGACGTCCCGGATACATCAATTTCCTTGACGCTCTTAACAGCTGGCAGCTCGTTATGGAAATCAAGCGTGCGCTTGGTGTTCCCGCTGCTACGTCATTTAAGCACGTAAGCCCTACCTCTGCCGCCATCGGCAACAAAATGAGCGAAAAGCTTAAGAAGGCTTGTTTTGTTGACGACGTTGAAGGTCTTGACCAGTCCCCCCTTGCTACCGCTTATGCAAGAGCAAGAGGTACCGACCGTATGAGTTCCTTTGGCGACTGGATTGCTCTTTCCGACGTTTGCGACGTTACTACCGCTAAGCTTATTGCCCGTGAGGTTTCCGACGGCGTTATTGCTCCCGGATACACCGACGAGGCTCTTGAAATTCTCAAGGGAAAGAGAAAGGGCGGCTACAACATCGTAAAGATTGACGAAAACTACGTTCCCAATCCGCAGGAAAAGAAGCAGGTTTTCGGCATCACATTTGAGCAGGGCAGAAACAATTTCGTTATCGACGAGGCTCTCCTTGACAATCTCGTTACCGAAAACAAGCTTCTTCCCGATGATGCAAAGCGCGACCTTATAATCGCTCTTATCACTCTTAAATATACTCAGTCTAACTCCGTTTGCTTTGCAAAGGACGGACAGGCTATCGGTGTTGGCGCAGGTCAGCAGTCGAGAATTCACTGCACACGTCTTGCAGGTAACAAGGCTGATATTTGGCATCTCCGTCAGCACGACAAGGTGCTTAACCTTCCCTTCCTTGACACTGTTAAGCGTCCCGACAGAGATAATGCTATCGACGTTTACATTTCCGACGAATACGAGGACGTCCTTGCTGAGGGCGTTTGGCAAACTCTCTTCTCTACCAAGCCTGAGCCGTTCACCAAAGAAGAACAAAAGGCTTATCTTGCAACTATTTCGGGTGTTGCACTTGGTTCCCATGCGTTCTTCCCCTTCGCCGACAACATTGAAAGAGCAAAGAAGAGCGGCGTTTCCTACATTGCTCAGCCCGGCGGCTCTATCCGTGATGACAACGTAATCGACGTTTGCAACAAGTACGGTATGGCTATGGCATTTACCGGTATGCGTCTCTTCCACCATTAAGTCGGGAGCGCCCGACAGCGAAAAGGTGATGAGAGCCTTTGTGCAAACATCTCAGACATCGATAAACAAGGTTTTGTGTAAAACCTAAACAAATAATTTATATAAAAAGTTAAAGCCGTTACCGATTTCTCGGTAACGGCTTTTTGGGGTGTTTATTAAGCTTAGATAACAGTAGGAACAAAGAAGTATATTGCAAAGAGAACAGATACTACAATAGCAACAATAGAAACGTTCCACTTGGGCTTTTCGGTCTTCTTGATAGAAGCAACAATCAACTCTACTACGTAAGCAATAACAGACATAAGAGTAAAGGAAAGCAAGCCAACGCCTATACCCTTAGTAATCGAGTAAGAAAGAACCATTACTACGATTGTAAGGAAAGCGGATGTAGCATTGATAGCATTGCTGAAATCAACGCTCTTAACGTTGTTCTTCATCATAAGTACTCCAACGTAGATAAGAGCGGAAGCGGTTGCAGCAGAGGGAATCATTGCAAACACCGGCATAGCGAAGATTGCGAGAAGGAACATACAAGCAGTGGTAAACGAGGTAAGACCTGTTCTACCGCCTGCAGAAACACCTGCTCCGGATTCAACAAAGGTGGTTACAGTAGAAGTACCGAGCATTGCACCTGCGCAGGTTGCGACAGAGTCAGAGATCATAATTTTGCCGTAGTTGTGGGGCTTATCATTTTCATCAGAGAGAATTCTGTTACCACCGCAGCAGCCAACTATCGTTCCCATTGTATCGAACATATCTATCATACACATAGTGATAATAAGCATAATTACGGTAAACAGAGAGCCTGTCGGGAAGCCTTCGGTAAATACCGACGTAAAGGAGCCGAATACGCTGGTTTCTCCAACGGTGAAGAAGTTAGCAAAGTTCTCCCAGAACTTCCAAGAAATTCCGTCTGTTCCAAGGATAACCTCAACGTTAGTTACTCCAAGCGGAATACCTACTATAGTTGCACCGATAATACCAAGGATAACCGAGCCCTTAACGTTAAGCTTGTCAAGAATTGAAATGAGGAAGAGTCCAACGAGAGCAACAACTGCGCTTTGTGCGGCAAAGGCAGTTCCCTTACCAACGTTTATAACCTGCTCACCCCAGTTAGTGAAATCTACAAAAGCAACCTGAGTGTACTGGTTGTGTATGATAACACCGGCATTTTGGAAACCAATGTAGGCAATGAAAAGTCCGATACCAACCGAAATTGCGCTTCTAACTGCAACGGGCATACCATCGAATATCATTTCGCGAACAGTTTTGCCTTTAATAGAAACTACTGAAAGAAGAAGGAAGATAACACCGGATATAAGCACCATCATAAGTGCTTGTCCAATGGTGAATTTGAATACATACGTAAATGCACCAACTCCGCCGCCTATAATGCTTCCTAACAGTGAATTAAGTCCCATTCCGGACGCCTGAGCAAGCGGCATTTTTGCAAAGAACGCCATAAGAAGCGTACCGATAATTGCACCAAATGCTGTAGCCATAAAGAGAGAGGGCCATCTGGGATCCCCTGTTCCGGCATACAAAATGGAATTAGGGTTAACTGTCAAAATATAAGCCATTGCAAGGAACGTAACTATACCTGCAACAATCTCAGTTTTGACATTAGTTTGTTTTTTCTCGGCATCAAATCCGAGAAGCTGTGAAAACTTATTCATTTTCGAATTTCCCTTTCTTTTTTATTTTTTACGGCTTTTTTCTACCTATCCACCCCGCCGTATACAAGCGGTAGGTTAATACTGAGTATATAATACCATATATTGTGCAAAAAATCAATAGAAATTCACATTTTCGACATTTTTAACTAAAATCCCCTATATATTTTGTACATTATATTTAAATATAATTTGTTGCAAGGACGCAAAGAAGTTTACTGCCGTATTCAAGAGATCTTTCATCAAGGCGAAATTTTGGGTGGTGAAGAGGGTAGGTATATCCCTGCGATGCCTTTCCTGCGCAAAGTGCAATCATTACCGAGGGGACTTCTCTTGCTATATACGCAAAATCTTCACTTCCTGCGCCAACCGATTTTTGTCCGTTTTTCTCGGATTTCGCCGATATTATTTCCGAGGTGAAGGTTTTATCCTTACCCAGTGTACTTTCAGCGCATTTTACGGCAAATTCGGACATTTTTTCGTCATTTTCAAGCGCAGGTGCGCCGCTATAAAATTCGGTTTCGGTTGCAAGACCATACATCTTAGCGTAGCCTTCGCTTATATTCTCTATTCTTTCCTTTATATATTGCATAGTATCCTGTCTAAATGCTCTTGCACTTCCCTGCAAAACGGCGGTATCGGGAATTACGTTTGCGCTCTTACCTGCTATAAGGCTACCTACCGTTATAACTGCCTTTTCGTTTAAGCCTAATTCCTTTGCCTTGATTTCTTCAAAAGCAAGGGCTATTCTACAAGCAAGTGCGAGTGCGTCTTTAGATTTTTCGGGAGTGCTGCCGTGTGCTCCCTTACCTTTTATTTTTATGCGAAAATATTCTACCGCAGGTGCGCTTACACCTTCGCTTGATACAATAACGCTTCCGTTTTCAAATTCAGTGCCTACAACAACGTGAAGCATTGCGGCAGCATCAACTCTTGGATTATCAAGAATTCCGTTTTCTATGGCGTTTTTTGCCCCCTCTAGCGTTTCCTCTGCGGCTTGAAACAGCAGCTTTACAGTGCATTTAAGCTTATTTTCATTTTCTTTGAGCTTTTTCACCGCTCCGAGTAGCATTGCCGTATGTGCATCGTGGCCGCAAGCATGCATATTTCCGTTTTCGCAGGAGTATTCAAGAGAGGTTTCCTCTTTGATTGGAAGTGCGTCCATATCCGCACGAAGCAAAATGCATTTTTCGCCCATACCAAGTGTTGCGGTAATTGAGCTTTTACCGATTTCAGTGTATTTTACTCCCATTTCATTAAGTCGTTTTTTTACGTATTCTACGGTATTTGTAAGCTCAAAGCCTACCTCTGCTATTTTGTGTAGCTGACGGTAATCATTTATAATTTCGTTCATAACAAAACCTACCTTTTTTGATTTAGTATTTGCAAAAAAGGTACAAAAAAACCGCAACAATGCGTTGCGGTTTTTTATTTAGTATGCGTAGTATTCGGCTGCGCGCTTATTTATTGCAACTCCAACTCCGCGACGGTAGCACTCAGATAGCGCCGCTTTGGCGTCCTTATTCCCGGCAAGTGCCGCCTTATGATAATAAAGAAATGCGGTTTTTCTATCAACATCGGTGCCATATCCGAGGCTATAGCATTGACCGAGCTTAAAGAGTATATGCGCAGGTGCGCTCTTGCCGTACTCTTTTTCAATAGATGCGTAGTTTAGCCATTTAAACGCCTCGCTATATTCTCCTTTACCAATAAGTATAAGGGCGTATTCATACTGAGCCTCAACAATTTCATTTTCGGCTGAGCGTCTGAAGTATTCCTCGGATTTTATCATATCCTTTCTTACTCCAACGCCATCGCGGTAGAGCTTTGCAAGCATAAATATCGCTTCAACGTTGCCCTCGTCCGCTGCGGCTATAAAATATCTCGTAGCCACGTTTTCATCGCGGCGAAGATGCTCTCCTACCAAGTATCTGTGTGCAAGGGGTAAATAAGAGCGTTTATCACCGTTATCAAGAGCCTTTATATACCATTTTGTGGCTTCCTCTCGGTTCTGAGGCATACCGTAGCCATTATCGAGCATATCGGCAAATCTATACTGTGCATCAGGAATTCCCTTAAGTGCCGCTATCGAAATATACGGCGCTGCAATATCGTAATTTTGCGCAAAGCCCTCTCCGTCAGCAATCATACAGCCAAGGTTATATATAGCTTCAATATTTCCAAGCTTAACCGCTGCTTTAAAATATGCAATGGCGGTAGAATATGATTCACTTCCCTGTCTTGCCATTTCAAGCGCGTAATTCCCAAGGAACACCAGTGCAGGAGCATATTCCTGACCTGCTGCGTACATAACGTTTTTCATTCCCTCAGCAAGCTCGAATCTGGTAGGAGGTGTGTTTCCCTCGAATACCGATATGCCCTTACGGTAAAATTTTTCCGCCTCGCTTTCGGTAAGTCCCTTAGTTGGGCTAAGCACTTGTTTCATTGTACGGCTTTCAGCAAAGCTTTGCTCCCAACCGCGAACCACCGTAGCATTTTTCGCTCTTTCTAATATAGAGTTCATATATGAAGTACCTTCGGCAGAATAATCAATTGCATATATTACAAAGCTTGTGCGTCTTTCAATTCCGTATTCGACCATACTCTTGATATGAGTATCATTGATAACTCCTTTAGTTAGAATAAGAACGATTGCCACCGCCTTATCCAGCTTAGCCGAAATTTCCTGTAACTCCACTTCATCGGGATTGAGCTTCGGCGAAAACCAATAGCGATAACCCTCTGCATCGAACTCATCGAGCAGATTTTCGGTAACATCTGTGTCCGATTTATCGAATATTATATATGAAAAGGCTCGTGTGCCTGTATACAAATTGCGTAATTTCATTATTTTCTCCTATTTTTTAATATAATATATAGGCTATATGAAAATTATATCACACACTTTTTTAAAAATCAAGTGTTTTTTGCTTTTTTACGAACTTTTTCGCAATTTATGACAAATAACCCCATTTACTAACTAATTGCAAATGGGGTTATTAAAGCTTTAAGATTTTGCCTCTATATAGTTTGCGTATTTACTCCACATACGATTATCGTTTTGGAAAGCAGAGAGATTTTCCGCATTTACATAGAACGTTATCCCTTTGTCTATTATCACGTCGTGTTCGCTAATGCTCTGACCTATGAAAATCATATAAGGCTTGATTCCGTCGGCAAAGTATACCTTTTTAACAGAGCTTCCCGCAAAAGCATCAGCTGCAATTACAGCAATATTTTTAGAAAGCTCAATTTCCTTCAGATAAGGCGCTTCCTTGAATGCATTTGCTGATATACCAACAACTGGTATTCCGTTATGAACGTTTGGCAACGTAAGGAGCTCCTTTTGGAAGCCCTGCTCCGATACTCCGCATATTGAATAATAGTGAGCATAATCGTTTCCGTTTTTAAGCAAAATCATTTCAAATTCAAAATCCTCTGCGTTAGTTATATCCGAAGAAGATTCAACACGAATTGTCGGATATGTATAACCGGGAGCAACAGGTTTGGTTTCAGAATTTTGCGTTTCATTCAACATTTCGCGTTTTATATCATCAACAAGCATAAGGCTTCTTGCAATTTTTCCTGCATCATTCAAGTTAAATTCACTGTCGTAGAAATATCCCTCGTCCATAATGCAGTTGTTAATGTCGCTTATAACACGGCATTGAAGATTTTCGCAAATATTGTCAAAGAATGCGCTTATAGATTTTTCACTAACCGAGCTGTCAATGGCCGCCTTACATATTGGACTGAAGGTAAAGTAAACTGTTGCGCCCTTTCTTTCCGCATAGTGAGTAAATTCATTTATATACTGTATAAACTCCTCATATTCGGTTACCTCGCTATCCTTCATATTAATTTTGAATTCAAAATTAACCGGATTATACAAGCCGAAGGTTTCGTTCAGAGGTCTGTTATATATGTTATCTCCATAATAATCATCAAAATTGCCTTTTGCGTATGCCGGACGGCTGATGGTTGGCTTTTTGTCTTCAAAGATGTAGCCGAGCTTATTTGTCGCAAACTGCACTGAAGAGCCAAGCAATGCGGAGTAATCTCCACTATCTATCTGCATAAGCAATTCAAAATTGCCGTCAAGAGCCTCAAGAGCCTTTTCGCCGTTAAAATTAAGCGACATCGACTGTGCGTTAAGCTCCGGAGATATAATTATAATATCTCCGCTATTTATTGCTGAACGCGAAAGGTCTATCAGCATTTTCATACCCAGCTCAGAGTCCATACCGAAGTTTACTATTCGGTACTCCGGAAGCTCATCCTCAATAGTTTGAGAGCTTATTCCCATTGCAACTGAATCACCGCCGATAATGACTATCTTTTTATCGTTTATACTATTAAGAAGCTCATATTTTTTGGAAAGTGAGCCAACATAGCTTTCGTCATATACACTTGGAAACGCGAAAATCGTCGTTACAACAGCCGCAAATGGCAAAATGAATACAAGTAAGGTCAAAGCAACAACCTTAACAAACCACATTTTACTGCGGTGTGAAACGATAACGGGAACAGTATTTGTATTGCCTTTCGCAAGACTTTTTGCCTGTTCCTCTGCTTCAATCCTTCTCTTTTCCTCTTCTTCCCTTTCAGCTATTTTTTCCTCACGTTCAAAACGAAGCTGATAACCTATCCTACGATAGTCGCGCGTGGGGTCATATTCCTCAACAACGGCGTGGCCGGCTATCATTCGACTTTCGTGTTTTTTCTCATCTACCTCGTCTGCTTCTTTTTCCTTTTCGACAGCCTTGGGTTTTTCCATTTCCATTTTTTCGGCAGAAAAGTCGTATATTGAGGTATCAATTTGCTTTGCTGGAGTATAAATATCATCAATGTTTACTTCTCTTACGCGATTAAACGTAAGGTCGCTGGCATCAACGTCCTCAAGCTGCTTATCACTGTAAATACGGCAAACAAGGTTTATTTGCGAAACAAAATTCTTTACTGCGAGAAATCTTACTATCGGTACCGCCGCAAGAAAACGGTAGCTTTCAAAATCAAGCTCAGATTCTTTTCCGTTTTCTTTTATATATACCTCGCAAAGACTCAAGAATTTCATATCCCAAATCATTGTGTATATACCCAACGTTACGTAATGAAGAAGCATTTCCTTTCCTGATGGAACCTCTATCATTTTCATTCCGACGGCGATATTAAAGTCGCGTGCAGCCTGCTGCCTGTATACAACGCTATAATATCCAAGAGTTAGTATGGAAAGCACAATATATACAAGCGGTATTCGCTTATAGTTTAAAAACATTTATGCGCCCTCCTAAAATACAAAATACTGATATATGCCTGTATCAGATACAAGAAGCATAAGAAAGGCTATCGCTATCGCCCAACCAAGCACAGTATAAGCTTGTACTCTTTCTGCTCTTGCTACCGAGTTTAAGCGAAGCTTATCCTTTTCTAAGGAAATTTGTTTATCAAGCAAAACAACCGAGTAAATTGATGCCAAAACAGTTACAAGCGTGAGCATCGTCATTCCGATTTCGCTCAGTGATGTCGCAAGGCTTACACCTGACCAGCCCGCAAGCAGTGTAGCAAAAAGACGCCCAAAGTCTACTATATCATCAGCTCTTACAAGCATTGCAAAAACAAAGGATAAGAATATCATAAACAAGCGTTTTACGGCTTTTACGAGCTTACCCTCGGGCTTAAGCCCGAAGCTATTAAGCACTTTTGCTCCAAACGGCGCAAGGAGTTCCGAGAGTATAATCATAGCTCCTACGGTAGCACCTAGAACAATAAAGCTCCATTCTGCGCCATACCAAAGTCCACCAAGTAAGCAGGCAACTGCAATCGCTATGTATTTTTTTATCTTAGACTCACCTTCGCCCTTAATAGGCTGCAAAACATAGCTGTCAAACCAATTATTTACGGTTATATTCCAACGGTATAGGAAGTCATTTATTCCGTTTGCAAGATAGGGCGCATTGTAGCTTGTGGAAAGCTTTATTCCCATAAGTGCTGAGCAGCCTGCCGCAATATCGCAATATCCTGAAAAATCACAGTATATCTGCGCCATAAACAAAACTGTAGAAAGAAACACTGTAAAGCCGTTCATAAGGTTTGCGTTGATTGAACCAACGTTTGAATATACCAAATCAACGTAAAAGGCAACCTGTCTTGAAACAACCGCTATCTTAAAAAATCCAACGCCAAGAAGCTTTAGGCCTCTTGCACCGTCGTACCCCGCAAACGGTTTTTTCAGCTTAAGCTGTTCAATGAATTCTGCAGGCTTTTCAATCGGTCCTGCGAAAAGCGTCGGAAAAAACGAAAGATACAGCGAATAGTATCCAAAGTGTTTTTCGGGCTTAATTTTCTTGCGAAAAACCTCTACTGTATAAGCAATCGAACGAAGTGCGATAAAGGATATTCCTATCGGAATTACGAGGTTAAGCGTAACGCTACGCAAACTTATTCCAAAAATTGAAATGAATTTTATTATTTCATCAACAAAGAAATCAAAATATTTATATGCAATAAGTGAGCCAACAGAAACAACCGTTGAAAGAATAAGATAGAATCGTTTCTTTGTCGTTTCAATTTCCGACTCGATTTTTCTTGCGCAAATATATGTTACAAGTGTTATAAGTATAATCGCAAGTAAACTCAAAGGATTATATATCCCGAGGAAAACGTATCCTGCCACAAGAAGTACAAACCAACGCAGTCTTGCAGGAAATATTCTGTAAAGAATGAGGGTTATCGGCAAAAACAGTAAGAAAGCGAGTGAAATTATATCCATACCGTTATTCCCCCTTTCTTTGCCTTGTAACTGTCAAGGCAATGGCGCCCGACACGACAAATACAAACAATATCTCTTGCATAGTTGCTCCAAGATACATACAAAGTAAAAATATGCCAACGTGCAAAATGATATTTAAAATACCGAGAATACCTGGTATAATAATCATTCTTGGCATATATCTGCGCATAATACCAAGAATAAGATAAATTCCTGTAGCAACTGCAAACGCAATAAGCGAAAGGGGCGAATTAAATATTACGTATTCCATTTTAAATTCCCCCATTAATTATTCGCCGACTCAAAGATGGCTTCCAGCTTTACAATTCCCTTTTCAAGTGTCTGGAAAGAAAATTCTTCCTCATCGGGTGAGGAGCCTGTCCAATCTATTAAGGCGCCGTTCTCGTGCATTCTCCACTCAACGAACTTGTAAACACTTTTATCATAGCAATCCTTAACGGATACGATTACCTTTCCGGGTATTGTCGACCATTCTCCGCCACGAATAAACGGGAATGTATCCCCCTTGCTGCTTTCTCGTATTACTCCCTCGGGAATCCTTACGTCAACACAGTAAAGGTCATATTTGTTTCCAACCTGCACGTCTATTGTAACGGGTGCCGTAACACGTTTTATTTTCAGTGTTCCCGTTTCGGGATTATAATCTGCCCCCGCAGAATTACCCATATAAATATATCCCTCACGCAACTGAATTTGGAATACGACGGGTTCTCCTTCCCAAATGGATTTCAGGTTTTCCTTGTCTACACAAACGTAACCTTCGCCATCGCGTAACATAACGTTATACTTGGCATTTACATCCTTTTTTTCTTCATACATTCCAAGGTCAATCATCATCTTATCAAAATCAAAGCAACCGCAAAGAGAGGTCAACAGCAAGGTTAATGTGAGTATAAGGCACAAGTATTTTATAATACGGTTTTTTTTCATAAAATTTCTCCGCACACATAATTTATTAGTTTAATTATACATCAAAATTCTACTCTTGTCAATAATAATAAATATTATACATATTAGATTTATTATATATTTATTAAACCAAAATTTTTTTAGCGAATATATAAAAACGGAAAGGCTTCACCTTTCCGTTTATCTACTATAAACTAAACCCTTGCATCGGTGTATACTGTGGTACACATCAACACAAACAGCACCGCGCTTTGGTACCACATAATTGTAACGTCAACAATTCCCGCAGTTAGAACTACGGTAACAGCAACTAAAACACTTATAAACGCTGATTTATCACCTGCTTTTCTTCTCTTATTGCCGTGTCTGATGAAGCTTCTCCCCAGCGCAAGATAACAAAGCGCACCCAAGATTCCGCCGTTTATAAGAATATCGATTATAAGATTGTGAGAGTGAATTGCAGTCGTTATATCGGAAATACATTTTTCTACCACCGCACTGTCCTCAATCGACTTTAAAATTCCGATTTCGTTTAGCCACTCGGCATCAAACCATTTGTCCGAAATAAGCCCGTTTTGTCCTGCGTGCAGATATGACATCGGCCCCATACCAACCAGAATTCTGACAGGATTTGCAATATAAATGTCTAGTGCAGAAAGCCATATCCCTATTCTTTGATTGAGAACAAAGGAAATTGAGTTAGTCCAGCCGAATACGTTGGGATAAAAATATCCAAGTATAATAAGTGATGCACCGCATATAACGATTAAACTGAAAATTACAAATCTCTTTTTCAAAAGAAAATAGACGGTTATTCCCGCCAAAAGACCAAGAAGTGAGGAACGACTTTCGCTTAAAAATACAGTGGCTACACAAATAGCACCGCTTAAAGCAAACAAAATCTGTGTTAAAATGTTTTTATTATTTTTCTCGTTTGAATTTCTTTCCAAAAGTGCCACAAGTGAAATAAGTGCCGAAAGGGTACATATAAGACCAAGATAATTGGGGTTAAACGCGAAGGATGTAGGGCGAAAATTTACCACTTTTCTATTTAAAAAGCACTGAATAATAGCTACTATTCCAACGAAAATTCCACCGATGGCGGACACAGCTTGTACCCTTTCAAACATCTTTTTTGTCATTACAGTCCTGATGTAGGTTGCAAAGGTCAGCACCAAAAATATTCCAAGACAAACCAACATTCCGATATAATTAAGCGCCAAAACTGAGCCAAATAGCGAAACTCCCGTAATTGCAAGTACTATCGTATACATTCTTTTATGTTGAAAAATAGCCTCACGCGTACGTTTAAATAGCAGTATAGAGGTTACGGTAACCACAAGCACAAGCAGTGATAATACATACGGCAAAAAAGGTACTGCTGCACCAAGTGTTATATGCATTGAGTGTATGCCGTCATCATCATAAGAGCTAACGTGCAGTATTTGTTTTGTTTTTTTATCCATTTTCATACTCCGTTTATGTAGTAAAAGCGGTAAGCGTTATTAGTTTACCGCTTTAATCTCAACTTAATTCTCCGCCGTCATTGCAATAGTATAAGCCTTGTGAACAGACTTAGGTTCTCCCTCCATACAGATTTTACCGTCGTCTATCCAATAGGTTCTCTCACATATAGATTCAATTTGACCAAGGGAGTGGCTGACTATTACGATAGTTGTCCCCTTTGCCTTAATCCCATTAAGTGCATTAATGCATTTCGCCTGAAATTCCGCATCGCCCACAGCAAGTATTTCGTCTATAAGAAGAATATCTGCCTCAACGTTTATTGCCACCGAAAATCCCAAACGCATATACATACCCGAAGAATACGTTCTGACCGGAGAGTCGATAAATTCACCAAGTCCCGAAAATTCTATAATTTTTTCAAGACGCTTATCAATTTCCTTCTTATTGAGTCCAAATATAGAGGCATTATTATATATGTTTTCTCTGCCCGTCATATCTGGGTGAAATCCTGCTCCAAGCTCTATAAGTCCCGATATTCTTCCGCACGTGGTTACCGTACCTTTATCGGGGTAAATAATTCGGCTGAGCAGCTTTAAAAGTGTACTTTTACCGCAACCGTTATGACCGATAAATCCAACTGCCTCGCCCTTTTTCACCTTAAGAGATATACCGTCAATAACCTTATTTTTGGTGTATTCATTACGGCGCCAAAATAGAATTTTTTCCTTAAGCTCGTTTCCCTTATCTCGATAAATACGATAGTGCTTATAAACGTTCTCAAGTTCTATTGCATATATATTTTCATTATTTAAAACCATTGATTATCCTTTCAGGCACTGTCAGAGTTCTTCGGCAAAGCGTCTTTTCAGTTTTTCAAAAACTAGCCAACCAATCACAAGCATAACTAGACCGATAACAAATGAGTATAGTAGCTCAAGCGCACCAGCAGGTATAGTCTGGTGATAGATAATATCTCTGTATCCTTTTATTATAGGCGCCATAGGGTTGAGATAAAAAACAGTTCTTACCGTTTCATTTTTTATCTGGTCGAAATTGTAAAGAACGGGAGTAAGGAACTGCCAAGCCATAACAAGAATCCCAAAAATGTGCTCCATATCTCTGAAATATACGGTTATAGCTGCCGCAAAAAAAGCAACTCCCAGCGAAAGCACATATTCAATAATAAACAATGGAATAAGATACAAGAGTGCAAGGAAATGCTCACCCGTTACAGGTACGTAGCCACTTCCAAATGCGACGGCGAACACAACTACAAAGCAAAGTAGCATATTTACAAAATTAGTTGTTACCGTCGAAATAGGAAGAACCTCTCTTGGAAAGTATATCTTCTTTACCATATCCTTGTATGAGAGCACTGAGGTCGAGCCGCCCGTTACTGATGCCGAGAAAAAAATCCAAGGTATAAGCGCCACAAAAAGATGAAGATGATAATTTTCAATTCCAGATGGCATAATTACGGTGAAAACTATCGTGTATACCATAAGCTGCAAAAGCGGATTTATAAACGTCCATAAAAAACCGAATACCGAGCCCTTATAACGTCCGCGCAAATCACGTCTTACAAATGAGATTATCATCTGTCTATATGCCCATATTTCCAAAACCGTCTGCCAAAAGCTTTCTTTTTGACCTGTTTTCTTTACATATACAGCTTCGATAGTGTTCTGAGTATTGCTATTTTGCATTCTCTGCCCTTTCGTGTGAAAATTTAGTTTTCTTTATTATTTGCGTTTTTCTTTTCACTTAAAAGTCTGAGATAGGAATTATACAATTTTTCCTGCATTACAGTAAGACTAAATTTTTCCTCACAACGTATTCTCGCATTTGCTCCGTATTTTTCACGAAGCTCCTTATCTTTTACCAACATAGTTATTGCTTGTGCAAGCTCGTCCACATTTAAAGGTTCTACTGTAAGTCCGGTTACACCGTTTAAGCTAACCTCGGGAACGGCTGTTGGAAGCGCTGTATTAATTACAGGCTTACCGTAAACCATAGCCTCAAGCTGAACAAGTCCAAAGCACTCCGCTCGGTTTACCGAAGGTAAAACAAACACGTCGCTATCGGCAAACGCCGCATAAAGGTCCTTTTGAGGCATTCTTCCCATAAAGTGTACCTTTTCTTGAAGACCAAGCTCCTTCGTAAGTCTTTTGAGAGTACCTTTAAGCTCGCCGTCGCCGATAATAAAAAGCTCTGCTCCTTCCACCCTAGTCATAGCCTGCAAAAGCACGTCAACGCCTTTATAATAAACCAAACGTCCTACAAAGAGAAGCTTTACGTTCTTTTTACAATTTAATTTATTAGTTAAAATCGGGGATTTTTCAGCCTTATCGTATTCCTTGACCGAAATTCCAAACGGAATTTCCTCAACCTTATCCATATATTTTGAAAGGTATTCAGACTGATTGGCTATTGAAAGACTTGCAACGTAGATTCTATCTACTCTTTTTAGCAGCCACTTAATGAGCGGGCTGTAAAAAAGCTTCAGTTTCTTTTGCTTTACAACGTCGCTATGATACCAAAGAACCTTTTTTATATTTCTTGTTTTTGGACTCAAAAACAGCGCAAGGTCGGAAAGCGGAAAGGGTGCGTGAAGCTGAATTAAATCAACGTCATTTGACATTTTTCTGAATTTGCGTATATAATCAAATGAAATAGGCGTTGAACATATCTTAAACGGCGTTTTTGCTCTGTAAACGTAAACGTTATCGCCGATTATTCCTTCTTCCTTTTGCTTATTACCTGAGCAAACGAGAATTCTCATATCTGCCTTGTCTTTTACGGCATTTGTAATAGCCATTGCTACCGTTTCAATGCCGCCAACCTTTGGCCAATACCATTTAGCTGCCTGCAAAATCTTTATTCTATCCTCTTTTTCAGGCAATTTATTTCTTTTATTTATCATAATGGATAAGCCTCAGGTAATTATTGATTTTTAATCCCACCTACTAAATTTTCATAAACCTTGTGCATAACACGGGCGCTTGTGTCCCAAGAAAACATTTTGGAACGTTCAAAGCCTTCGCGTGAAAGTACCCCACACAATGACTCGTCTGTCGCAAGACGGTAAATACCGTCTGCAATTTCATTTACATCAAATGGGTTACATAAAATTGCCTTATCCCCCACAACCTCGGGGAGAGAGGAAACGTTTGACGTCAAAACAGGTGTCGCACACGCCATAGCCTCAAGAACAGGGATTCCAAAGCCCTCGTAAAGCGAAGGAAAAACAAATGCCCTCGCTCTTGAATACAGTGCAACCTTTTCTTTATCTTCAAGATAACCCGCAAGTATAATTTTATCCTCAATTCCCTCACCTTTGATTAGTTTAAGAATTTCTTCGTAATACCAACCAAGCTTACCGCCAATAACAAGCGGAATTGTTCCCCTTCCCTCAGCATTAAGCTTTTTTATTGTTTGCAGGTAAGCGTAAATCATTCGCTTAATATTTTTTCTCGGTTCAATTGTACCAAGATAAAAAAAGTAGCTCTTGTCATCTAGTCCCTTTGCCTCAAGAATATCCTTACATTCAGAAAATTCCATAGGTCTGAAAACGTTTTTGTCCACTCCAGCATAAACTGTTGTCATCTTCTTAGCCGGAACACCGTAAAGCTCGTCAAGCTCCCGCGCCGTAAAATCGGAAGCAACAAATATATGGTCTGCCTTTTTAAGCGTTTTGCTAAGTCGGAGTGAAAGTGCCTTTCTTGTTTTGAAGGCAACCGTTTCGGGGTATCTGACAAAAGCCAAATCATGAACGGTAACTACCTTTTTACCCTTAACTCCAGGAGGCAAAAGAAAATTAAAGAAATGTGTAATTTCCGGCTTGCCGCCAAAAAAGAAACGATAAGGTATTGGTAGTATCCCCCATATCAGTCGGTATAATCCTGCCGAAATAAGCGGAAAGCTTTTTAACTCGACGTTTTCGGATAAATACTGCTGCATAATCTTATGCTTTTGCTTGCCTCTAAAAATATCCGCAAAATAACTGAATACATAGCTATCATCGGGATAGTTGGAAATCATTGATTTACAAAGCTCTTTTTCGTGTATTCCTATACCTGTAAGCTGATTATAACAAATTGGAGTTCCTTCAAATCCGATAATCATAGATACTCTGCCCTATCTCTTATCTGCTTGGTTATTTCCTTTATTTGTTGAGCATAGTCCTTATGACATACAAGAGTTGCGTTGCCACTTTCAACAACAATAATATCTTTAACACCAAGCAGAGCAAGTAGTTTTCCGCTAGGAAGCTCAACTATATTGCCTGTACTCTCAAACGACGCAACCTCACCTGTAACGTAGTTGCCATTTGAATCAGACTTTTGTATTTCGGGAATTGCCGCCCAAGTGCCAACATCGTTCCAATCAAAGGTAGACTGAACGGTTATGCTGCCCCGAACGTGCTCCATAACTGCATAGTCAATGGATATAGACTCCATTTTTTCAAACATATTATAGGTAACAAGCGCCTCGTTCTTTTTACCAATCGCCTTGCCGATATTTGTAAGACAAGCTGCATTATGAGGACAGTATTTCTTAATGGAACGCAGCATATAGCTAATAGGAAAAACAAACATTCCCGCATTCCACAAATACTTACCTGAGTTTACATATTTTGTCGCAACCTTAAAGTTAGGTTTTTCGACAAATTTTGCCATTTTCCAAGCCAAAGTAGTATTTTCTATCGCTTTTTCCTTACAAAGCTTAATATAACCAAATCCTGTTTCAGGCTTTGTCGGAGTTATACCGACGGTAACTATTAGCTTTTCACGTTCTGCTATTTCACAGCACTTGTTTAAGTCTGATTTGAACGCATCAACATTTTTTATAACGTGGTCAGAGGGAACGACCATCATTATAGCGTCGCCCATTCTCTTTTTTATAATCTGACACGCATATCCAATACAAGCGGTAGTATTCTTCCCCATTGGCTCGCAAATTATATTTTCTACGGGCAAAGCGGGAAGCTGCCTGTGAGTTATATCAAAATAATCTCTGCCCGTAACTATAAATATTTTGCTAATGTCGGTAAGCGTTTTCATACGCTCAACCGTTTGAACTATAAGTGACTTATCTCCACCGCCTAAAGAAAGAAACTGCTTAGGGCAAGACTTTCGGCTCTTAGGCCAAAGTCTTTCACCCCTGCCGCCTGCCATTATAATTGCTACTCTTTCCATTTCCGGCTTCTTTTCATTTATATATTCTTTTTAGAACTTTAAAAATTTATCATTTCTAATTTTATCAAGTACGTCAAGAGCCTCATCTGCGCTCTTACCTACTGCAGATAGGTATGCTTTCATTTTAGGCTCAGTACCTGATGGTCTGATAATAACCTTATATCCTGATTCGGTGTTAAATTCAAGCACGTTGGAGTCGGGAAGCCCTGTTACATCATTGAATTCTCCCTCGCGAAGTCCTGCCTTGTGGTAGTCCTTAACGTCTACAACCTTATCACCGGCTATACTCATAGGCGGATTATTTCTTAACTCCTCTATGATTTCATTCATACGTATAGCCCCCTCAGCACCCTCAAACGAGAAGTTGAGAAGGTCTTCCTTGTAGTATCCAAGCTCTTTGCAAAGCGCCTCAAACGCACTAACGAGCGTAAGTCCCTTCCTTTTATAATAGAGAGCCATTTCACTTACGAGAAGCGCGGCATTTACTCCGTCCTTATCCCTTACGTAAGCTCCGGAAAGGTATCCACAGCTTTCTTCAAAGCCAAAGAGGTATCTGTCGGTCTGTCCGTCATTTTCAAGAAGTCCTATCTGCTCTCCGATGTACTTAAAGCCTGTGAGAACCCTTCTCATTTCAATCCCGTACTTTTTGGCAACCCTGTCAGCCATAACAGTTGAAACAATCGTCGTTACTGCAACGGGGTTTTTGGGCATTGTACCAAGCTCATTTTTTCTTTTGGCAATATAATCAAGAAGCAGAATACCTGTTTCGTTACCCGAAAGAGCCTTATATTCACCGTCCGTAGTCTTTGCCGCAACACGACATCTATCGCAGTCAGGATCGGTTGCAATCATAATATCCGCATCGGTTTTCTTACAAAGAGCCAGAGCGAGCTCAAGTGCCTGCGGATTTTCAGGGTTTGGATATGGACAGGTTGAGAAATTTCCGTCCGGCATTTCCTGTTCCTTAACAACGGTTACGTCATAGCAAGGCTCACTTGCGAGCACTGTTGTAACAGAGCGCCTTCCTGCGCCGTTTAAGGGGGTATAGACTATCTTGAGAGCATCGCCATTTCTAACGTCATCAGAGATAAGACTTTCACCCTTTACGCACTCAAAAAACGCCTCAAAAACCTCTTTATCAACAAGAACGATTTTTCCGTCCTTTACCGCTTTTTCATAATCGCTTATTTTTATACCGTCAAATATATCAGTCTTGTCCATTTGAGCAAGAATAACATCAGCCATAGCAGGTCCAATCTGACAACCTACGGCATCATAAACCTTATACCCGTTATAAACTGCCGGATTATGACTTGCGGTTACACAAATACCTGCATCACATCCATAGAATCTTACTGCAAAGGACAGCGCCGGTGTTGGAGCAAGTTCGGAATAAACATAAACCTTAATTCCGTTAGCAACAAGTATTGATGCACAGCGACGAGCAAAAAGCTCACCCTTATTTCTGCTATCATAGGCTATTGCAACGGAAAGCTCCTTACCTGATGTATTCTGAATATTAAGGCAATCGGCAAGTCCCTGTGTAGCTTTACCGACAGTATAGATATTCATTCTGTTGGTTCCTGCACCAATAAGACCGCGAAGTCCACCTGTACCAAACGCAAGGTCGCAACGGAATCTTTCAAAAATTTCTTTTTCATTTCCTTCAATTTCGTCAAGCTCGCGATTAAGGTCAGCATCATCAAGAACACGGTTTTTCCAATTAAAATACAGATTCATATAATTCTCCATTAAAAAGCAATTTTTACTAATAAATATAGTCTTTTATAGTATAGTACAAAATCATTGCAAAAATAACGTCGAATTGTTAACAATATATTACCCAGATAAGCAAAAAGCAAATTAAAAGATACAGATACTTAAAATTGCCATTTGTCAGCTATTTAATTATAACCAAAAATCACCCCACTCAAACTGAGCAGGGTGATTTTTTTATCAAATTAAATATTAGGAACCAAGAAGTACTTCAAGTTTATTTTTAAGTTCTAAGTCAAATTGATCATAACTATTTTGGTTAAATGTAGCAGTATTTTTTCCGGTTGCGGCATCTATAACTCCGCTGTCGATTTTTCCAATGTTAAGAGCAAAACCGAGGTCATACACACGGTTGTTAAAGATAAGGTCGATAACACCCCAAGCGTTCTCATCACGAACACCCTTTGCCTTCATAACTCTGTTGTAGTAGTTATAGTTAAGGCTCTGCTCACCTGCGTATTCCTGGCTGGAGTAGTAGCACATTGCCTCAAGAATGTAGGAAGACTTTTCGTTTAAGTTCTTTCCGCTACGCTTAGGAACGGTGATACAGGGACAGTTCATATACTGAAGGGTAGATGCATACTCGGTCTGGGTGTCATAAAGCTTCGGAATAGGAAGAACACCGTAGTCCTCATCCATATCACGGATAAGGTCGATGGTCGCAGCGTGACACATAAAGAAGGTTGCCTTGTTAGCCTTGAACGAACCACGAGCACAAAGGTTCCAGAAATCATCTTCCTTCTTCTGATGTTCATCAAGGTCTACAAACCAAGCCGTGCCTGTTACCTTACCGAAGTAGTTCCATACTTCGTTAACAGCATCTGCAAACGTTGAGTCAATGTTGGACTTAAGTCCGGAAAGCTCACCGTCATCCTTCTTAGTAGAGGTAAATCCACCTGCAAGGAGGATAACCTTTGCCATATCGCGCTGAGTATAAAAGCCGTAGTTACCTGCAAGTGTCTGGTTTTCAACTTTCCAAAGGGGCTTACTTGCATCACGAGGTGCATTAGCGCTTTCCTGTGCATAGTGCATAAGAAGCTCCATTGTAAGTCCGCCCTCCTGACCAACGCCGTCCATTGTGAGCTCATAGAGATACTCACTGGGAGTCTGACCTTCCTTGGTAGGAATAATGTTCTTCGTGCCGAGAAGCATTTCGTTGAAAAGTGTAATATAAGTGGAGTCCTTATCACCTGTCATTAGGTCGCCGATAGCGATATAAACGCCGTCAGCAAGCATAAGGTTATCAGTGATACCCTGGTCCCACCAATCCTCCTCGAGGTCGAGATACGTTGCTTCGTTCTTAAGGTCAAGAAGACCACCATTTAGAGCAACGGTGAGGGATTTGCTTACCTCAAATCTAAAGGCATCGTATGTATTACTCTTAGAGTTTATAGCAGTCTGTGCCTTTTCTTGAGGATTAGTATCGGTTATACGTTTAATTTCAGTTCCAAAGTTGTCCTGAATACGTTGGTTTCTCTCTCTTACAACCTTAACGATAGCGGCATCACCGAGGTTTCCGTCTGCTACGATATCGTGTACGTTACCGTACTGTCCAACCGAACCGTCGTTTACAGTAAGTATATTAAACCTACCACCGTAGTATTTGGCCTCCTCATCAAAAGCCGGCGAAAGATCGCTCTCATCGACTTCGACTCTTTCGCGGTTATTGTTTTCATCACCGCAAGAGGTGAGGGCAACACCTGAAAACGCCATCGCAAAGATGAGTAACCAAGCGAGCATTTTTTTCATTTTCATGAATATTTCTCCTTTTGAGATTATTTTACAGTGATATTTTACCACAAACAATCTTTTCGTTTGTTAAAAAAATATGAATTTTAATATATAAATAATTTCTTTTACCTTTTTTACAACTATATATTATTTTTTTCGTACATTTTGCACAAGATATTTTTGTATTTTTTCTTCACTAACCGAGCATAATAAAAAATGAAATCGGGCAAAACCGTTTTCTTTAATATTATGTTTATTGAAAGGAAGCTTCAAGATGAACAATTCTCAAAACTACTGCTCAAGTGGAAAATGCGACACCGCTAATAAGTCTATCGGCTGCACCGTAACTCAGTGCAAGTACCATTGCACAAACGAAAACTACTGCTCTCTTGACAAAATTCAGGTTGTTACCCACGAGGGTAATCCTACCGAGAGCAAGTGCACAGACTGTGCAACCTTTGCACCCAAGCAGTAATATACAAATGAAAACGGCGCCGTTTTAACGGTGCCGTTTTTTAATATTTAAATCAGCGTTTGATTGCCTCATCCACCACAAACTCTACGAGTTTGCAGTCCCCCTTCCCCAAAAGGGAAGGAGCTTTACGCCACTGCGTAATTTATCTTTTTATTAATTTCACCATTGCACCGTTTCCAACGCCTGACGCATTTGCGTCGTCGGTATCAATGTGCATTTCAAGACGGAAATCCTTATGTACTCGGATTTGAACGTCATAAAATAGCGATTTTCTTTCGCCGTAAAGCTCGACGTCGCAGTATTCTCCGTCTTTAACTCCGAATGCCGCGCCCTCGTCCTCGCTCATATGTATATGGCGGTTTGCGATTATACAGCCCTCGTTAAGTGTTACGATACCTTTAGGACCGATTATAGTTATCGGTGCGCTTCCGTTAAGGTCGCCCGACTCACGAACAGGCGGTTTTACCTTGAGGGTAAAGCTATCCGTTCTTGAAATTTCAACCTGCGAACGTTTTCTTTCGGGGCCGAGCACACGGACACCCTCAATAGCTCTCATTGACGGTCCGATAATCGTAAGCGTTTCCTTACAGGCGTACTGACCGGGTTGGCTTAAATCCTTTAATTTTGTAAGGTTGTAGCCTTTTCCGAAAAGTATTTCAACGTGCTCACGCGTAAGGTGTATATGGCGGTTAGAAACGCCGACGGGTACGTTACCCTGCTCGTTTTTTGAACCGTTTACCGCATCAAGCACCTTTGATACCATATCCTTTATTTCTTTTTCGGTATATTTCATTTTTATCACCTTAAATTATTCTAAAATTCTCAGCCATTACGCATCTACGCTTTCTTGTAAAGGAGCGAGCTGACGTAATTCCCTCGCCTGTCGGTCCTGCTATGGTAAAGGTTGTATGTCCCTCACCGCCAAAGCCTATACCCGCATACGAAGGTGCATTCTTTACGAAAATCGTGGTTTCAACTGCTTTTGCAAATGCTGAAAGTCTATCAACGTTTTTAGAGTGCATATGTGCGGTGTGTCTATTGCCGTGCTCGGCTTTAACTGCAAGGTCAATCGCTTCTTCGATATCACGGACTCTGACAATAGGAAGAATAGGCATCATAAGCTCGTGCTGAACGAAATCATGCATAAAGTCGGTTTCGCAAATAATACAACGTACTTCCTTACCAACGTTAATGCCGATTTTCGCAAGAATTACGTCGGCATCACGTCCTACACAATCACGGCTTACAACCTTGGATACTTTGCCGTTTTTGCCTGTTTTTTCATTAAGTACAACGGGGATAAGCTTTTCAGCCTGTTCTCTTGTGATAAGATATGCTCCGTTTCTTTGCATTTCGTTTATAAGCTCGGTTGCGATGCTATCAAATGCAAACACCTCTTTTTCAGCTATACACGGTAGGTTATTATCAAAGGTACAGCCGTCAATAATATCCTTCGCCGCCTTACGGACATCGGCGGTATCGTCAACGATAACGGGGGGATTTCCCGCACCCGCACCGATTGCTTTTTTACCTGAGGAAAGAACTGCTTTAACAACTCCCGGGCCACCCGTACATACTAAAAGCTTGATTTTGGGATGAGATTGCATTATAGCAGCACTATCGAGTGTAGGCTTATCCATTGAGCAAACGAGCACCTCAGGACCGCCGGCAGCAGCAGAGGCTCTGTTAACCAAGTCAACTGCGTAATTCGATACGCAGATTGCTCCGGGGTGAGGGTTGAATACAACTCCATTTCCTGCCGCTATCATACCGATTGAGTTACAAATTACCGTTTCTGAAGGGTTTGTACTTGGTGTAATCGCACCAACAACTCCAAAAGGAGCCATTTCGGTAAGCGTAAGACCATTATCACCCGTCTTTGCTTCGGATACGATATCCTCGGTTCCGGGTGTCTTATCAGCAACAAGAATATGCTTTAATCTCTTATGCTCTACCTTACCCATTTTTGTTTCCGCAACGCCCATTTCAGCCATTACGGGTGCTTCCAAACGGGTCAAGCGACGTATTTCGGTAATTATTTTTTCTCTTTGCTCAACGGTCATTGAGCGCACTGCTTTATAACCTCTTTCTGCGGCGTCTATTGCCTCGTTCATATCGGAATACACACCGATAAGGCGTCTACCGTTATAGGTTGTGCTTGTATATGCAGCGGTACTTGGCGCAGCCGAAACGCCTGCGAGTACCTTATTTACTATTTCTTTGATTTCGGCTTCAGTGAAGTTTGCCATTTTTATTTCCTCCGCTTATTCAAAAGCAAGTCTTTTTGTGTCTTGAGCTATCATAAATTCCTCGTCAGTGGGTATTATCCACGTCTGAACTTTTGCTCCGTCTTTTGTGATATTAAAGGGGACGCCCCTTTCAAAATTAGTGTTTTTATCCTCGTCAATCTCAATTCCGAGATAGGACATTTCCCTACAAACCGCCTCTCTGATATTCCACTGATTTTCACCGATTCCCGCAGTGAAAACGAGAACGTCAAGTCCGTTCATCTCAGCGGTGTATGCTCCGATAAGCTTTTTAATACCGTTTACAAGTATTTTCATCGCAAGAGAGGCACGGTGATTGCCCTCGTTTGCGGCAGCTGAAATGTTACGGCAGTCATTTGAAACACCCGAAACACCAAGAAGACCGCTCTTTTTGTTGAGGATATCCTCCATTTGCTCGGGAGTATATCCTTTTGTTTTCATTATATAGGTAACAACAGTGGGGTCGATTGTACCCGAGCGGGTACCCATTGCAATTCCCTCCTGAGGGGTAAAGCCCATTGAGGTATCTACTGCCTTACCGTTTTTAACAGCTGTTATTGACGAACCGTTACCAAGGTGGCAGGTAATGATTTTGAGGTCTTCTATGGGTTTACCGACAACCCTTGCCGCCTCGGTGCTAACGTATCTATGCGACGTTCCGTGAAACCCGTAACGGCGAATTCGGTCATTTTCATAGAATTCATAGGGTATTGCGTAGACGTAATTTTCATCCTTAATATCAGAATAGAACGAGGTATCAAATACCGCTACCTGAGGAGTTTTTGGCATAAGCTCAAGACACGCCTTCATACCTGCAATAGCAGGGGGGCCGTGAAGCGGATTTATCGGAACAATCGTTTCAAGGTATTTAATAACGCTTTCGGTAACCTTCGTGGACTGTCTGCACTGTTCTCCGCCGTGTGCAACTCTATGTCCTACCGCATCAATATCGGATATATCGGAAATAACACCGTATTCAGCCGAAACAAGAAGCGAAAGCACCTTTTTAAGCGCTGCGCCGTGATGCGGAAAATCGGTTTCCTCACAATAAGGCTCAGTGTTCGGTACTTTATGTGTTATTGTTCCGCCTGCTCCTATTCTCTCGCAGTTACCCTTTGCCTTTACGTCGCCGTTATCCATATCAAAAAGCTGATATTTAAGAGATGAGCTACCAGCATTTAAAACTAATATTTTCATATTCGAAAATCCTTTCGGTTATTTATAAATAAGCTGAACTCCGTGCTCGCGGCAATAGGTTTGCCACGCTTCGCTTGGAGATGCGTTTGTTACTATCATATTGAGATCCTTTACGTCGCATAACTTAACAAAGGATTTATTATCAAATTTACCGCTGTCAAGGGCAAGGAGCTTTTTGTCAGCCGAGGCAAACATTGCCTGCTTTATTTGACCGTCCTTTTCGCTTGAGTCGGTAACCCCCAGCGACATATCTATTCCCTTGCAGGAGCATATCGCAAAATCAACGTGATAGGAGCTTATCATCTTCTCAGCCGACGAGCCTGTAAGCGAAAGCGAGCCTTCTTTGAGGCTGCCACCCGTACAAAGCACCGTAAAATCAGGCTTATCGGAAAGCTCAAGCAAAATTTTTACCGAGTTTGTGATAATAGTAAGGTTTTTCTTATTTTTGAGCTTTTTGACAATATATATTGCGGTTGAGCTTGAGTCAAGCATCAGTCTGTCGCCGTCTTTTACAAACTGCGAAACAAGGTCCGATATAACCTCTTTTTCTTCAACGTTTACCGCAACTCTTACGCTATACGGCAGGTCAAGAGTTTCACTTTTTCTTGATACTGCTCCGCCGTAAATTTTATAAGCAAGTCCCTCGCTGTCAAGCTTTTCAAGGTCGCGGCGCACGGTTTCCTCGGTTACGCCGAATTCCTTGGCAAGCTCGGATACTATTACCTTACCATCTGATGCAAGACGCGAAAGTATCTCACGCTTTCTTTCTATTGCAAGCACGGTTTTTTCTACCTTTCGTTTATTTTAAAGAATTGATTCCCATAAGCGTTCATCAGGACCTGCGATTACCGAGGTATCAAGAAGTAGTCCGTCCTCAACACCCGCCTTTGCTCTGTCAATAGCCGCAGTTACCGAGGAAACGCTACCTGTTAGGATAACGTAGGATTTACCGCACATACCCTTTGCAAGACGTACCTCAATAAGGTCAACGATAGCGGTTTTTGCTGCGGTATCCGCCGCAACGACAGCCGATGCCGCCGTATAGGTTTCTATGATACCTATTGCACCCTTATTTTTGACTTCAAGAGAGCCGCAAATTGCGGGCTGAACGGTTTCGTGAGGGTTACCGAGCAGAAATTTATCTATAAGCATTGACGGATTGTATTTTTCCGCCGCCTCGATAGATGCCTTAACTGCACTAATCTCGCCTGCTATTGTGGCTATGTATTTTCCGGGACATACGGGGCCTGCCGTTACAACCTCGACCTCAGCCGTTTTAAGCATTACGTCGGTTGCGGTTATACCCGATGCTACCGTTTTAAATTCAATCATTCCAAGAGCTTTTTTCATCTCTGATTATTCCTTTCCCGTAAGGGTTATTTTTCAATTTTTATGTATCTTTGTGTGATATCGGTTACGGTACCGTCAATTGAGGCGTGAATATTTACGCCAAGTCCCTTTTCATCTGACACACCGATAATATCACCCTTTTTGACCTTATCGCCAACGGCTACAACCGATTTTGCCGGTACTCCGATATGCTGCGAAAACTCAATTTTAACCGAGCTTGGCTCACTAATCGAGGTTACAGGTGCGTTCTTATCGTATTTTTTTAGTCCGAGGCGACTTGTGAGTCTTTCAACCGATACCTTGCGGTACTCCTCGTGTTCGGTGTGTTCCTTTGCCTTAATTCCTCTTGGCGGCATTATGCCGTTCGCCTTTGCCTGAGCCTTGATTTCGTCAATTAAAGCTCTTGGGGAAAGTCCCTGAGGGCAGGAGTAGGTTTCGCAAAGTCCGCAGCCTGAGCAGAATACTGCTCCCGCTATACAACTTGCATCTCCTCTACCGCCGTTTGAAAGCACACGCATTACCATATGAGGCTCAACTGGGTAGCCCGCAACGTGTCTTGAGCAAAGGTAGGTGCAGGTATGACACTGACAGCAAACCGACATTGTACGGCGAAGATTTACCTTGCCGTTTCTTTTTTTATTCATTACCACGTTGTGCGTTTCAGGTAAAACGATTATCGCATTTGTGGTTTTTGTTATAGCTGAGTAAGGACTGACTATTTTTCCCATCATCGGGCCGCCCGAAATGTATACGGGCTCGTCTGTGGTTTCTCCGCCTGCGCATTTGACAAGCTCTGAAACGCTCATACCAACAGGGGCGTATACAGTTATCGGATTTGCAACCTCACCTGCTACCGTAACGTATTTGTGGGTTACGGGTTTGCCGTGAAGCGCATTATATACGTTATATACCGTTTCAACGTTACATACGGTAACTCCGACGGAACCCGGAAGGTCGCCGGGGTTTATAGTTCTACCCGTTACACGCTTGACGAGTATTACCTCATCACCGGCGGGATAGACCGATTCCATTTTACAAAGAGAGATTTTCGGGTATTCTGAAAGCTCCGCTTCAAGCGCCGATATTGCGCCCTTGTAGTGCTTTTTCAGGGCAATTATTCCCTTCTTTGCACCCGTTGCCGAAAGTATCTCATTAAAAGCGGAAAGTATCTCGCTAACGTGAATTTCAAGCGCCTGACGGTGTACTCTGAGCAGCGGCTCACACTCCGCACAGTTGAGGATAACGGTATCAACGGTATCACTAAGCTTTGCGTAGGTCGGGAAGCCTGCGCCACCCGTTCCAACTACTCCGCAGTCCTTTAAAAGCCTTTTTAGGTCTTTAAGTTCCATTGATTTTTTCCTTATTTAATTATTTTAAATCGGGTACTCCCGCCATTCCGTTGTCAATAATTCCTACTATTGCCGCATCTACGGGTGCCGAGGGATCATTACAACCGAGTCTTGCCGCGCTTCCGGTTGCAACGAGAACGATTTCGCCAATTCCTGCTCCAACGTCGTCAACCGCAACTATTCTTTTCATATTTGAGGTTTCCGCAAGAGCCTCAACTATCATAAACTTAAAGCCGACAAGCTTTGGGTCCTTATCGGTAGAAACAACGCTTCCTACTACTTTTCCTATAATCATAATTTTTCTCCTGTTTTTTGTTTTGTTTTTTGCAACGCACTTGCAAAAATTTATTTCCGAGTGTATTGCACAAAACAAAACGGCATTATTCGTTTAGTTTTGTGCCCGACCTATGCGACTTCCTATAAAGGAAGCCGCACAAAGCCGTTTGCATTTTTAATTAGTCTAATGTGGGAAGAATCTTCTCAACATCAGCGTGGGGGCGGGGAATTACGTGTACTGCAACGATTTCGCCGAGTCTGCTTGCAGCTGCGCTTCCTGCCTCGGTTGCAGCCTTAACTGCTCCAACGTCGCCTCTTACCATAACGGATACGAGTCCGCTACCGATCTTTTCGGTTCCGATGAGCTCTACGTTTGCTGCCTTTACCATTGCGTCTGCTGCTTCGATTGCTGCAACAAGACCTCTGGTTTCTACCATTCCAAGTGCTTCAAGTGCCATTTTGAGTTACCTCCATAAGTATTTTTAATTTTTTTATTGTTATGTTAGTTTGAAAAATCAACCCACTGAAATTAATCTAAAGTAGGTAATATTTTCTCAACGTCAGCGTGGGGACGGGGAATTACGTGTACTGCAACAAGCTCGCCGAGTCTGCTTGCAGCGGTGCTGCCTGCCTCGGTTGCAGCCTTAACTGCTCCAACGTCGCCTCTTACCATTACGCTTACAAGTCCGCTACCGATCTTTTCGGTACCGATAAGCTGTACCTCTGCTGCCTTACCATTGCATCTGCAGCCTCAATTGCTGCTACTAAACCTCTGGTTTCTACCATTCCAAGTGCCTGAAGTGCCATTTTGAGTTACCTCCAAATTTTGTTTTTATTTATTATTTTTTGTTTTTCTTTAAACGTGATGCGGATAATTCCACAAGACGAACGGTTTCTGCGTGAGGTCTTGCTATCACCGCTACGGCACAGGGCTTTTTGATACAGTGCGCATCTGCGTTCTCTATCGCCGCCTTGACTGCCGAAACATCGCCTTCTATTATGAGAGTTACAAGGCGACCTCCAAGCTTTCTTTCCCAGCTTATCAGTCTGACCTCTGCGCTTTTACACATAATATCAAGCGCGTCTATTGCTGCCGTAGTTCCGCTGACCTCGACAAAGCCAAGTGATTTCATAGTTCCTCCAAAATTATGCTATTTTCATAATTGTCCTTATTAGTCCGCCTAAAAATTTCTCAAGACGAGGCGCGACGCAGGGAGCAAAGCGAGAGCTTACTTGGCGTAAGCCGAGCTGCTCACAAGGAAGCAACGACGTATTGGGGAATTTTTACAGGACTTAGTCAAGAGTGGGGAGAATCTTCTCTACATCAGCGTGGGGACGGGGAATTACGTGTACCGCAACAAGCTCACCGAGCTTAGATGCCGCAACGCTTCCTGCCTCGGTTGCAGCCTTTACTGCTCCAACGTCGCCTCTTACCATTACGCTTACGAGTCCGCTACCGATCTTCTCGGTACCGATAAGCTGTACCTCTGCTGCCTTTACCATTGCATCAGCAGCCTCGATTGCTGCTACTAAACCTCTGGTTTCTACCATTCCAAGTGCCTGAAGTGCCATTTTTTATTTCCTCTTTTCTTTAAATTTTCTTAATTATTTCTTATCAAAAGCATTAAGCTTCAACATTTTTTCGGTTGAGTCTTCGGTGTTGGCGATTATATGCTTTGAAACAACACCGGTAAGTGAATTTGCCGTTCTTTCCGCCGCCTCGATTGCCGCTGTTACGTTGTCTACCGTTCCTCTGAACTTAATAAGAACGATAAGCGGTACTGGCAGAGCGTCTGCATTTCCCGGCTTATTTTTATCAAAGGTTTCTACGGTTACGTCCGCCGCCTTACAGCCCGCATCAAGTGCGGCAAAGGCGCAGGCAAGTCCGTAGACCTCAATTATTCCTGTCGCTTTTCCCATAGCGTATCACCCTTATTCGTTTACTATCGCTATCTTAAGACCTTCCATTTTAAGGTTGGTTTCAAGAGCTTCGTTTATCTTATCAAGGGGATATTTATGAGTAATAAGCTTTTCTAGGGGAAGTCCTATTCCCTTTGCTCTCTTTAAGAAATCAAAGGTGGTTACGTAGTCGCGCAGGGTGTATACCCAAGAGCCGACTGTTGTAATTTCCTTTGCACAAATATCAAAGTGGGGATTAATTTGAGCATCGCCGCCGTTTATGAAGAAGCCAAGCTCACAAAGTCCGCCGCCGTTTCTGATGAACTTATAGATATTTGCGTGAGCAACAGGTGAGCCTGTGCACTGGAAGGCAAAATCCGCAAGGTATCCGCCAAATGCGTTTTGTACTGCACCTGCAAGAGCCTCAACGCCCTTATGCTCCTTAAAGTTTACAGTTTGTGTAGCTCCCATAAGCTTTGCAAATTCAAGGCGTTTATTTTCACCGTCTACCGCAACGATATTTTCAATACCCATTGTACGAAGAACAGCTATACAAATAAGACCGATAGGTCCGCAGCCCTGAACTACAACTCTTGAATTGAAGCGGAGAATACCTGTTGTCTTTGCTCTTTCAACTGCGTGGATAAGAACCGCACAGGGCTCAATAAGTATTCTGCTATCAAGGTCAAGGTCGCTTACGTTGAATATGGTTGAGCCGCCGCGAACAAGTATGTAATCGGCAAACCAACCGTTAAGCTTTTTATCGTCATCGGGCAGAAGTCCGTAAACGTCTGCGCCTCCAACGTTTTGTTTATTTAAGTCGAACATCGTTATATCGGGGTTATCCTTGAAGATCATACAGGTAACAACCTTATCGCCAACGGCAAGAGGCTTTCCTGCACTGTCCTTCTTTACGTTCTTACCCATTTTAACGATTTCACCCGTTCCCTCGTGTCCGAGAACAACGGGGATAAGTGAGAACGGATCTCGCTTGAATTCGTGCGCGTCTGTTCCACAGACACCGCAGCCCTCGACCTTTACAAGTATATCGTCATCACCAAGCTCGGGGATAGGATATTCCTGTATGTCGAAGTGTTCAAGCTTTGTCAGCATTGCAACTCTTGATTTGCTCGGGATAGGACCTGCCGCCTTTTTCTGTGCGGGAGCATCACCGAGGTTTTCAAGAACCTGTCTGACAATCTTTTCGATATCAGCTGAATTCATCTTTTTCTTCCTTTCATTATATACTGTCAAAAAACTCTTTACCCAAACGAGCAAGTTCAGTATCCTGCTCCTCACTTCCGCCGCTTACACCGAGTCCGCCTATAATCTTACCGTTTACGGTAAGAGGCTCACCGCCGCCGAATATCACTATCCGTCCGCCATTTGTGAACTGTATTCCGTAAAGGCTACCGCCCGGCTGTGCCATAGGCTTTAAGGTTTTCGTGGACATTTTAAGCGCTACTACCGTAAAGGCTTTATTTACCGCTACGTCATAGCTTGCTATGTAGGCATCGTCCATACTCTTTACGAGCTTTGGATTTCCTGCGCCGTCGGACACACAAACAACTGCGTTAACGCCCATCTTTTTGGCGTATCCTTCAACTGCTGTGCATATTCTTTCGGCGAGAGCGAGTGTCATTTCGCTTTTATCGGGTTTTACCGAGGCAAGAGCTTTTTTGACAATTTCTCTTATCTCGTTTTCAGTCATACTTATTTACCGAGAGCCTCAAGAACGAGCTTGGTTACCATTGCAACGGTATCAGCGTCTGCGCCCTTATCGGAGCAATGACCGCCGCAACCGTGGCAGCTGGGCTTACCTGCCTGAGCATTGGGGCAGATGTCTGCGGGGTGCTTACCCTTAAGACCGAACTGACGGCGAATCTCGTAAAGTCTTTGTACCTGAGAGTCGGTGAGTTGCTTGGGGCCGCCGAGCATCTTGGACTGATAAAGGAGTTGAGCGTAGAACTCATGGGACTCCATCTTGTGATATGCGTTAAGAAGGCTATCCGAGAAGGAAAGTGCGCCGTGGTTTGCAAGAAGAACTGCATCGTAGTGCTGCAGGTACTTCGATACTGCATCGGGGATTTCCTCAGTGGAGGGTGTGCCGTACTCAGCTATCGGAACACAGCCAAGAGCGATAACTGCCTCAGGCATAATCGGCTCGGTGAGCGGAATTCCTGCGATAGCGAAGGAGGTTGCATAAAGGGGGTGAGCGTGAACAACGGAGTTAACGTCGGGACGCTCCTTATAAACTCTCATATGCATTTTGATTTCAGAAGAGGGCTTAAAGCCTCTGTTTGCCTGAATTACCTTTCCGTCGCGGTCAACCTTACAGATGTATTCGGGTGTCATAAAGCCCTTGGATACGCCTGTGGGGGTGCAAAGAAATTCGTTGTCGTTAAGCTTAACGGAGATGTTACCGTCGTTAGATGCAACCATTCCCTTATTGTAGATACGCTTACCGATGTCGCATATCTGTTTTTTGATTTCGTACTCGTTTACCATTTTTTGTTCTCCTTTTTGGATTTTATTATTTTTTTAAATATTTTTTCAGTTCTTTAATTCCCGCGCCTGTATGGGAGTCTATTTTGAAGATTTTCTCGCACCCTGAGAGTCTGAGCCAGCTCTCTGCTCTTTCGGGCGGCGCTTTATCTATCTTCGTTACAATTCCTATAACCTCTCTGTTTATCATTTGAGTACAGTTTGGCGGAAACAGTGAGTAATCGTCATCAGCCGAAATCAGCATTGCGACCACGTCCGCCTCATAGGAGTAAATTGCAAGTGCGGCACTGAGGCCATGTACCTCGGCGTATTCACCGGGTGAGTCAATAAGCCAATCCTCATACAGCATATACTGTGTTTTTTCGTAGCGTATCGTTTCTCCCCTAAGTGCCTGCTTCAAGGTCGTCTTGCCAACTCCGTGTCTGCCGATAAGCAGAGTTTTCTTCATTACGTTTTCGTTATTTTGCATACCGTAAATCCGAGTGTTTCCTCGGCGTACGAGGTTACCGCCTTAAGCGATGCCTCAACCTCGGAATACGTTCCGGTCAAAATTACCGTTCCGCTGAATCTATCGACAAAGCCGAGCGTCGCTCCCGACGCCTTGATTGCAATGTCGCCCGCAATTATAGCGGTTTCGGCAGGACTGAGCGTCAGTATTCCTATCGCTGACTTTGAATACTCAACGCTTGGGTCAAGTCCGAGCTTTTTGTAGAGTATCTCGTCGGGGTTTGCGATTATGTGTGCCAAGGTTATCTGTTTACCCGGAACGAGCTCTTGAATTATTCTTTGTTTTTCCAAATTCGTCTTAACCTCCTATTTGTCCTTTGATACCAACCGAGTTCACAACATTAAGCAGGTCTGTCATATGTTCTTTGCTCGGCGGTTCTATATGAGCCATTTCGTACCGTCTGCCAAGTCCCGCATACTTATCCTGACCGATTCGGTGGTACGGGAGCAGATGCATTTCGGTAACACCAATGCTTTTTGCAAATTCCGCAATAGCTTTTATATCCCTCTCGTTATCGTTAAAGGTTGGAATAACTGGGGTTCGTACAATAAGCTTTTTTGCTTCCCTTGCTATTATTTTTGCGTTTTCTAAAATCAGTGTGTTTTCTTTTGTTGTGTACTCTTTATGCTTTTCATTATCAATGTGCTTAATATCCATAAGCACTGTATCCGTATAGGCCAAAAGTCTTCTTATTACATCTATATCGGCATATCCTGTCGTTTCTATTGCCGTACTTATTCCGCTTTCCTTAGCCGCTTTCAGCAGCGCCTCGGAAAAATCGGGTTGCCATAAGCACTCACCTCCCGACAAGGTCATACCGCCAAAGCCCGAGCGTCGGTAATAGATGCGGTCCTTTTCAACCTGCTCCATAACCTCGCCTACTGTTACGTCCTTGCCGACGGGCTTAGTTTTGCCTGCAATAGTGATATTTTGAATATCCCATTCCTGCGATTCGGGGTTACAGCACCACCGACAACGCAGTGGACAGCCCTTTAAAAAGACTATCGTTCGCACTCCCGGTCCGTCGTGAATAGAAAATCTTTGAATATTGAAGATTCTGCCCTTTACGGAAAACAATTCGTTTTCCATAAGCTATCCCCCTTTTAGAAGCCCTGCTGCTCTGTTCGGTTGATGATATCCTCCTGCAACCCCTTTGACAAGGTTGTAAACAGTGCGGAGTATCCTGCAACTCTTACTACGAGTGAGCGGTATTTTTCGGGGTGCTTTTGCGCATCTCGGAGTGTTTCGCGGCTTACTACGTTGAACTGCATATGGCTTCCTTTTCTATCAAAGTAGCCGCGTACAAGAGCAACGAAGCTTTCAAGTCCGCTTCTTCCCTCAAGGGCTGAGGGGTGGAATTTCATATTGAAAAGTGTTCCGTTTGATGCGATATAGTGGTCAAGCATTGATACGGAGTTTGCCGCCGCAGTAGGACCGTTCACATCACGTCCTGCCGCCGGGGAAACACCGTCGGCTATCGGGGTATATGCAAGACGCCCGTCGGGGGTTGCACCCGTTTGTTCACCAAGCGGCACGTTTGCCGATACGGGGTAAAGTCCTGCTTGGAATGAACCGCCTCTTGGGTTCTTGTATTTTTCAAGAGGACGGGTGTAGGTATACGCCATTTCTCTTGCGAAAAGGTCAACCTCTTCTATATCGTTTCCGAATTTTGCTACCGCCTCAATATCCTCAAGCAGTTTCTTATATGCTGCCTTCTTTTCGGGACTTGCTTTATTTTCTCGTACAGCGTTATAAACCGCCTTGATATCCTCGGCGCCGATTGTCTTTCCTGCAAGAGCAAGTTCACATACCACCTTTTCGGTGTATTTTGCCGCCTTGCGAGAGTCCATTTCCTCGCCGTAGTTGTTTTCAAGCGCTTCCTTTATGAAAGCGAGTGTGTATTTCTTATCCTCAAATACCAGCTTTTTGATTGCCCAGAGTCCGTCGGCTATATTTGCTATACCAAAGCCCTGCGGACCTGTAAAGTTATATATTGCGCCACCCTCCTGCAAGCTCTTTCCTCTGCCGATACAATCCTGCACCATACAGGATTGGAACGGAAGCGGACAACGTTCACCGTGAGCAAGGTCAATGGCGTTATCAGCGTTGACAAGCAGCTCGATAAAGTAATTCATTTGAGCTTCATACGCCGCTTTGAAATCCTCAAAGGTTGCAAACGAGGTAATATCGCCCGTTTTCGGACCAAGTTGAACTCCCTTATCCATACCGTTTGAAAATACCATTTCAAGTGGGCGGAGCATATTGAAGAATGCTGCATCGTGCCAACCATCGGTTTTTCCCGATTTTTGAGGTTCAACACAACCGATTATATTGTAATCTCTTGCGTCTTCAAGCGTAAGTCCTCTGCTTTGAAGTGCGGGGATAATAACCTCGTCATTGTAGTATGCAGGGAATCCGATACCCGTTCTTGTAAGCTCTGCGGCTCTAATGAGGAATTCGTGCGGTGTGCCGTTCCATACTCTGACCGAGAACGACGGTTGAGGCAGGAAAACGTGCTCCGTTGCCGTTACGCACATAAACGAAAGGTCGTTCGTTGCATCTCTGCCGTATTTATCCTGACCGCCTGCTATGAGGTTTTGGAATAAGCTATATCCTGCAAAGCCTTCGGCGGAGCCCTTATCACGAACCTTATTTAAGTCGTTGAGCATAACCCAGATACAGTCGATAAGCTCCTGCGCCTTTTCTCTTGTGATTTTTCCTGCGTCAAGGTCGCTCTTGAAGTAGGGGTACATATATTGGTCAAAGCGTCCGGGGGATATTGAGTGTCCGCTGGACTCGATTTGCAGGAGCATTTGTATAAACCAAAAGGTTTGACAAGCTTCCTCAAACGATTTTGCTCCAGACTCTATTGCAAGGCAATTTGATGCGATATCCTCAAGCTCTTTTCTGCGTTTGATATCAATTGCCGTCTTTGACATATTTCTTGCAAGTTCGGAATAACGCTTTGCATATTTAATCGCCGCCTCGCAGCTGATTATAACGGCATCAAGGAAGTGCTTACGCTTGGCGTAATCACTATCGCCCTGACTTAGTTTTTCAAGAGCCTCTTTCGTTTCGGTAATTATACCGTTATAGCCCTTTGCAATTATCTTGCCGTAATCAACCGTTACGTGTCCGATACCATTGTAATAGTAGTTACCGGGTGTGAAAACTCCGTGTTCAAACGCCGCCTTTGCCTCAGGGGACATATAAGCATCCGCAAGCTCTCTTGTAGTTTTGCCCTGCCAGTATTTGTAAACCTCGTGCAGAGTTTCCTTTGCCGCCTCGGATATGTAGAAAGGGTCAGCCACTCTATCGGCAACGGTATCAAATTCCGCCTCAAGCCACTCAAACGAATACTCTGGGAAAACCTGACAACCACGAGGGGCTTTTGTTGCCGCTCCTACGATAAGCTCGTTATCTCTTATCACTATCGGAATGTTTTCAAGTATGTGTTTAAACGCCAAAGCGCGTCTGGTTATTATCGGAAGTCCCTCAGTATTTTTATACGATTCGGTGATGAGCACTGCTCGTTCACACTCAATCTCGGGCATCTTTTCGTAAAGCGCCGAAACAAGAAGTGGGATTCTGTCCGATTTTTTAATTGGTTTTGTGTAAAACTTCATAAACAAACTTTCCTTTTTTGGGGTGTTTTAAGCTGAAAATTTCTACATTTTTATAAATATAAATTACTTCATTTACTATCATACCACAACAAAAAGCATTTGTCAATACTTTTTTCTTTTATTTTTTTGAATTATGTTGTTTTATGTTGTATTTGATAAAATTCAACAACTTAAAACTGTGGTTTTTACATCATTTCAAATTTTTGATTTTGTTTTTTGTTATTTTTATCAATTTAAGTCTTGATATTTAGTTTTTACGCCGATTTTTTCGTCATTATATAATAAATATTGAAAAGAATTTCGTCAAATACTGCCAAAATCTTGTTTTTTCACAAAAACTGTTGCTTTTTGCTTTATATTATGTTAAAATATTTGTAATTAATAACGATTTTTCGTTAAAAAGAAAGGAAAAAAGCTTATGCTTAAAAAGTATCTAAAGTACATAATCGCTTTTGCTGTAGTTGTAGCAATACTCATAGCGGCGGGCGTGTGCACTGCAGTTTGGGGCGATTCAACTGTAACGGTTGGATGTTCAGATTGTAGTGAAAAAGGATATGTACGTTGCGAAAACTGTACCAAAGGCGAAGCGGACTGCGAAGACTGTACGCCTTGCAACAAGTGCGCTTCAACCGGAAAAATCGACGGTCAAGCCTGCGAGTTCTGTAACGGCACTTCAGTTTGTGAAACCTGTAATTCTAAGGGTGTTGTTGCTTGTACCAAATGTAATTTAGAGTTTTTAGTACCCTGCGAAACCTGTAACGGAGCAACCTTTGTTACCGCTGACTCAAATCTCTATTCTACTTTCTGGTCCCTTATTCCTCCCGTTATTGCAATCTTCCTTGCACTTATAACCAAAGAGGCGTCTTCTTCCCTCTTTATCGGTATACTTGTAGGCGGTTTGTTCTATGCTAATTTCCATCCCGTAGCTACTTGGGACACCGTAGTAACAAACGGATTTATTTCCGCTGTTGCAGACCCTTGGAATGCTGGTATTTTCATCTTCCTCATTTTACTTGGTATTATGGTTGCTCTCATCAACAACTCCGGCGGAGCCGCTGCATTTGGACGCTGGGCAACTAAGAATATCAAAACAAGAACAGGCGCTATGCTTGCTACCTTTGTTCTTGGTGTTCTTATCTTTGTTGACGACTACTTTAACTGTCTTACTGTTGGTTCGGTTATGAAGCCCATTACCGACAGACACCGCGTTTCAAGAGCAAAATTATCCTACCTTATAGACGCAACTGCTGCTCCTATTTGTATGATAGCTCCCGTTTCCTCTTGGGCTGCGGCAGTTTCCAGCGTTGCTGCGGAAAGTGGCGGAGAATACTCCGGTATCGAGCTATTTATCCGAGCTATTCCATACAACTTCTATTCAATACTCACCATCGTTTTCGTAATCGCAATAATTGTTCTCGGTCTTGACTACGGCCCGATGAAGTTGCGTGAGCTTGCAGCTATTGCAAACGGCGACCTTGGTCCAATGGAGTCTACTGAAACAAAGGAAGAAAACGTTACCGAAAAGAAGGGAATCGTTCTTGATCTTCTCTTCCCCATCATCGTTCTTATCATTGCTTGTATAGTCGGTATGATTTACGTTGGCGGCTTCTTCGACGGTGCAGGTATAATTGATGCCTTTGGCGATACTGATGCCTCCGTAGGCTTACCTTGGGGTGCTCTTATTGCACTTATCATTACCGTTGTTTACCTTATTTCACGCAAAGCTGTAACCTTTAAGCAGGCTATGGAGTGTGTACCGAAGGGCTTTATCGCAATGGTTCCCGCAATTCTTATCCTCACCTTCGCTCTCACCCTTAAGACCGTTACAAACGGACTTGGCGCAGACGTATTTGTTGCAGGTATTATGGAAAATGCCGCCGAGGGACTTAAAAATTTCCTTCCCGCAATAATATTCCTTGTTGCTTGTTTCATTGCGTTTTCCACCGGTACATCTTGGGGCACATTCGGTATACTTATCCCGATTATCACCGCTATCTTCCCCGCATCAAGCGAGCTTTACATCATCGGTATCTCCGCTTGTCTTGCAGGTGCGGTTTGCGGCGACCACTGCTCACCAATCTCCGATACAACCATTATGGCAAGTGCAGGCGCTAACAGCGACCATATAGTTCACGTATCAACTCAGCTTCCCTATGCACTTACCGTTGCAGGTGTTTCCTTCGTATCGTTTATTCTCGCAGGATTCATCCAAAACATTCTAATTTGTCTCCCCATTTCTATCGCTCTTATGCTCGTAACCGTTATCGCTATCAATGAGATAACAAAGAGAAAGGGCGCAAAAAAGGATGCGTAAAAATAATATTTTATATAATAAAAAAAGAGGCCTTACAGCCTCTTTTTTAACATTCATCTGTTTGTTCAAGTGAGATAATAAACGGATTATCATTTATTATTTTTGCAAGCTCCTCGGATGAGTAGTTATTTATCGTATGTATGATGGCGTCGCACTGCATTCTTCCGTCTTCTCTTTTCATAACAAGGCGGTAGAATTTTTTATTGCCGAAGATTCCCTTGATTTTCTCGCATTCATCTGAGGTTTGTGTAAAGCTTACAATTATAGAAAATCTATCGTGGGATTTGAAAATACCGATTCCCGTATGGAAAAGCAACTGCAAAAGCACAAGTAAAAGCGTTACACCGATTGCTATAAAGTAAAGTCTTGCAACACAAGCCATACTAATTCCTGCGGTTGCCCAGATGCCTGCCGCCGTAGTAAGTCCGTAAAGCTCAAATTTTCTATATATTATTATACCTGCACCAAGAAAACCGACGCCTGATACAATTTGTGCCGCAACTCTTGCCGGGTCGCTTCCCTCAAAGCCATACATAGAAACCGCCATTATAACCGATGCGCCGATTGCGACTATCGTATGAGTTTTAATACCTGCCTCTTTGCCTCTGATTTTACGTTCTACACCTATTATAAATCCGAGCAGGGCGGCAAGAAATATATCAAAAATAACTCCGCTTTGAATCAAAAAAGTATCAAAAATATTATCCATATTATCTCCTTTCAATATGTATTGTATATTAATTTTACATTTATCACAATCTTTTTACAAAAAATTCTTATTTTTTTATCAAAAGTGTTGACATTTAAAAAATTATATGCTATACTTTCATTAGTTATATAATATTTTAATATAAAATTATACGGACTTGGGTGCCGTAAATATAAAAATTTAAGGAAAGCGAGGAACTCCGAATTATCGGAGAAAATGGGAAAATGGCAGAAATTACTTACAATGTTGTTGAAGAAGTCGGTGTACTTTCTGAAACCGGTAACGGTTGGACCAAGGAAATCAACCTTATCAGCTGGAACGAGCGCACTCCCGTTTATGACATCCGTACCTGGTCCGAAGGCAAGGATAGAATGGGCAAGGGAATCACTCTTACCGTTGATGAAGCAAAGCAGCTCCGCGACCTACTCAACAAAATCGATTTTTAATTAAAGAACAAGCGCCTGCATTTCACAGGCGTTTTTTCTTTGCCATAAATTTAAAACAGCCTACGGTTTGCCCGTAGGCTGTTTTTTTACATCTTATTCTTCGTCGTCTTCTTCGTCGTCGAAGTCCTCGTCCTCATACTCATACTCATCGTCATCGTATGCGTCGTATTCATCAACGTCGTCATACTCGCCGTCGAGGTCATAAACGTACTCCTCAAGATCTCCAAGATCCCAGTCAAGCTCTTCTACGTAGTCGCGAAGCTTGATATTCTCCTCGGTAAGGGCGTTGTTGGTAGCCGCAAGCTCATCAAGAACTCCAACTATTTCCTTTAAAAGTCTTACCTCAGGCTTGGTCTCGTCAAGAGCCATACCCTCCATAAGTCCCTTAATGTATGCTACTTTTTCAGGTGTTTTCATTTTGGTTTCTCCTTTCAGGAAAAAAGTAATGTTAATTACGCACGCTCAAGATACTCTCCGGTACGGGTATCAACACGAATCATAGTACCGATATCAATAAAGAGCGGAACCTTGATTTGTGCGCCTGTTTCAAGAGTTGCGGGCTTGGTAGCGTTGGTTGCTGTATCACCCTTAAAGCCGGGCTCGGTGTCGGTAACCTCAAGCTCAACAAATGTGGGGGGTTCTACTGCGAATACGTTGCCCTTATAGGAAACTACCTTACACATCATCTCTTCCTTAACGAACTTAAAGCCGTCGCCAAGAACGTCAGCGTTAAGAGGAAGCTGCTCATAGGTTTCCATATCCATAAAGTAGTAAAGCTCGCCGTCGTTGTAAAGGTACTGCATTTCCTTTCTTTCAACAAATGCGGTCTCGAACTTTTCAGTAGGGTTGAAGGTTCTTTCAATAACGGAACCGGTGATAACGTTTCTGCACTTGGTACGAACAAACGCTGCTCCTTTACCGGGCTTTACGTGCTGGAACTCAATGATTTGAAGAACGTTTCCGTCCATTTCAAAGGTTACGCCGTTTCTGAAATCTCCTGCGGTGATTGCTCCTGCCATATTAGTATATCCTCCGAATGAAATAAATATTTTACTAACTTATATTAAGTTTCTTATATTTTACACTATTTTTTCCGATTTTGCAATACCTTTTTCAAAATTTTAGCAAATATAATAATTTTTTTACATTTTTTTGGTTTTACTCTTGAAAAAAACAAAAAAGTATTGTATAATATTAAATTGAATAGATATTTTGTGCCTTAACGCACTGTGTTTTTAGAAAGGAATATAACTATGCATAACAGCGAAAAAACAATGGACAAAATCGTTGCCCTTTGCAAAACAAGAGGCTTCATTTTCCCCGGCTCTGAAATTTACGGCGGTCTTGCTAACAGCTGGGACTACGGACCGCTTGGTGTTGAATTCAAGAACAACGTAAAAAAGGCTTGGTGGAAAAAATTCGTTCAGGAGTCAAAGTATAACGTAGGACTTGACAGTGCTATCATTATGAACCCCGAGGCTTGGGTTGCATCAGGACACGTAGGCGGTTTTTCCGACCCTCTTATGGACTGTAAGCAGTGCAAGATGCGTCATCGTGCGGACAAGCTTATCGAGGAATACGCTTTCGAAAACAAAACAGACGACAACCCCGCAGGCTGGTCCTTTGAGCAAATGGCTGACTTTATAAAGGAAAAGGGTATTGCTTGTCCCGGCTGCGGCGGACACGAGTTCACCGACATCAAGAAGTTCAACCTTATGTTCAAGACCTTTATCGGTGTAACCGAGGACAGCACCTCCACCGTTTATCTCCGTCCTGAAACCGCTCAGGGTATCTTCGTAAACTTCCCCGCAGTTCAAAGAACTACAAGAAAGAAGCTTCCCTTTGGTGTTTGCCAAATCGGTAAATCCTTCCGTAACGAGATTACCCCCGGTAACTTCGTATTCCGTACACGTGAGTTTGAGCAGATGGAGCTTGAGTTCTTCTGCAAGCCCGGCACCGACCTTGAGTGGTTCGCATACTGGAAGAACTTCTGCCATCAGTGGCTTCTCAACCTTGGTATGAAGAACGAGAATCTTCGTCTCCGTGACCACGATCCCGACGAGCTTTCCTTCTACTCCAAGGCAACAACCGACTTTGAGTATCTCTTCCCGTTTGGTTGGGGCGAGCTTTGGGGCATTGCGGACCGTACCAACTACGACCTCTCCCAGCACGCAGACCACAGCGGCAAGGATATGACCTACTTTGATCCCGAAACAAACGAGCACTATATTCGTTACGTTGTTGAGCCCTCTCTTGGTGCAGACCGTGTCGCTCTTGCGTTCCTTATTGAGGCTTACGATGAAGAGGTTATCGATGCCGAGAAAAACGACACGCGTGTTGTTCTCCATCTCCACCCCGCTCTTGCTCCCTTCAAGGCTGCCGTTCTTCCCCTTTCAAAGAAGCTCTCCGAGGGTGCTGATGCAGTTTACTCAGAGCTTGCAAAGTATTTCAACGTTGATTACGATGAGGCAGGCTCTATCGGTAAGCGTTATCGCCGTCAGGACGAGATCGGTACTCCCTTCTGCATCACCTACGACTTCGATAGCGAGACCGACGGCTGCGTTACCGTCCGTGAGAGAGACTCCATGGAGCAGGTTCGCATCAAGATCGACGAGCTTTCCGCGTACATCGCAGAGAAAATTAAGTTTTGATATACTTTTTTTCGAGAAAAAAAGAAGGCAAAAAAAGCTTTATTACGTTTGC
>JAZOML010000065.1:0-10746 GCA_045653945.1 Eubacteriales bacterium | reverse complement strand
ATCTATTTGAGCGTATGATTATGTCGATGAAGAGGGAGTAGTACTAAATACAAAGAAAAATTCTAATGAATTATTAGTAATGGACACAAAGGAATCACTATATCACTTATTAAATAATAAAAGAATTACTTCTTCTGCTTGGGGAAAATTATATAAATCTAGTTTGTTTTCTGATATCAGATTTCCTGAAGGAAGAATATATGAAGATATTCCAACTACATATAAAACTTTTTTGTTAGGCGAAAAAATTGTGTATACATCTGCAAGGTTATATAAATATTTATATAGAGCGTCTTCAATATCTAAACAGTCATTTTCAATAAAAAAAATGGATGCACTGGAGTTTGTTGAGCAAATGGTAGATGAGGTTGTGTCAATATATCCAGATTTAAAAGATATTGCTATATGTCGAGAATTTGATGTGTATATTAAAATTATAGAATGGATAAATAGGGATAAAGGTTGGAGTGAAATAACAAATGAGGTATATAAAAGAATAAAGCAGACGAGAAAACATATATTACTTTATAAAAACAGCGGATCGCGAAGAAAAATAATAGCCTTGTTCTCTTTTTTTGGTAAGACGTTATTATCGTTTTTTATTAATATAAAAAGTAAAGTAAGAAATAGATAATACAGCTTTAATAAATGATATCTGAAGATTAATACATATAGAAGTATTCAAATACGAGGAGTGTTACAATATGAATTCTTCGCAAATTAAAGTGAGTGTTGTTTGCAATGCATACAATCACGAAAAATATATAAGAAAATGTCTTGAAAGTCTGGTTATGCAGCGTACCACGTTTGACTATGAAATTTTAGTACACGACGATGCTTCAACCGATGGAACTGCAGATATTATCCGCGAGTTTGAGCAGAAGTACCCAGACCTTATAAAGCCTATTTATCAAACGGAAAATCAATACTCCAAGGGTGGTGTTTCACGCTTTCAGTATCCAAGAGTAAAAGGTGAGTATATAGCATTTTGCGAGGGGGATGACTATTGGACTGACGAGCTTAAATTACAAAAGCAGTTTGATGCACTAGAAACTCATCCCGAGGTCGATATGTGCGCTCATACCGCTATCAAGGTTTCCGAGGACGGCGAAATGGTTCTTGAAACAATAGCTCCCCGAAAAGAAGAATGTATTATTCCCGTAGAGGATGTTATTTTAGGTGATGGTGGATTTTTGGCAACGAATTCACTTATGTATAGAGCAAGCATTATACAAGGGAATGAGTTTGAGTTCAGAAAATATTGGCGCATAGATTATACCTTGCAAATTTGTGGGGCACTTCGGGGGGGAATATTATACTTAGCCGAGGTTATGTCTGCATATCGTTGGCTTTCTATGGGTTCTTGGACAGCACATCAAATCGCTGATAAGTCTAAAAGAAAAACTACATTTGATAAAAAAAATAAAATGTTGGAATTATTTAATGAAGAAACTGAGTATAGATATGCCAATACAGTTGAACAAAAAATGCTTGAAGTTGGCTATTCATATTATTACTCCAACGGCCCATATAAATTAGCACTGTCAAAAAAATATAAGAAAATAAGAAAAGCGAAAGGCTTTAAACAGTTAATAAAGCTTTATATAAAGGTAATTTTCTCATTTTATTTCAATAAGAAAAAATAACTGAAAAGGAGTTGTTAGAGATGATAACGAACGTAATCAAATCGGTTCTTACAGTGCTGTACAACTCCTTTTGGTTTTCGGTGCTGGTTGCATTTTTATTTATGTTTTTCTTCCTTTTTGCAAAGCAGGAGGGAGGAATAAAGGCGGCGCTTTCAAAGTGGTGGAAAACGTTTAAGAATTCGTGGAGATTTAGACGTGTGCTTGTGCTTGCTTTCTTTTCTGCAATGATACTGATGCAAACGCTTTTCAACCGATTTACTTGGGGCGGTCCGCTTGACGATATAATGGGGGACTGGGCGATAACTGTAAGTGAGGACGGAAAGATAAATACCCGTTGCATTGAAAATATACTTTTGATGCTCCCTTTTATTATGGCACTTTTCTTTGCATTTGCGGATAAGCTGATACAAAAGATAACACTGTGGACAGTCGTATGGCGCTCAAGTGTATATTCGCTTTGTTTTTCACTTACTATTGAACTTATCCAATTATTTGGTAGACTCGGCTCATTTCAGCTATCTGACCTATTTTACAATACGCTTGGCGGTCTTATCGGCGGCTTGCTTTACTATCTTATCTATCGCATAGCACATAGAAAAGAGGGAAACGTAGAGGACTTTATCGCTCTTATTTCTTTTTACCTTATGTTGCTTACGATGGTTGCAATTTTCATTTTTTCTCATCAAACAGGGGGGGCGTCAAGTCAAACAAGCGGTTTTTTCGCAAGACTTCTTGGTATAGAAAACCCCGATGCACCGATAATTTTCGGACTTACGATAAGAAAAATAGCTCATATCACAATTTATTTTGTGCTTGGCGTGTTCACCTATCTTGCACTTGACAAGCTCAAATTCAGACCGCTTGTCGCTATCGGAATTTGCTATACGTATGCCGTAAGCGACGAAATACATCAATTGTTTATCGAGGGTAGAGTAGGGTGCTTTACGGATACGTTGATTGACGGTATAGGCTTTACCTTAGCAATACTGATAACACTTGGAATAAGAGCCTTGATAATAAAATTAAAAAATAAAACTGCCGATTAATTCGACAGTTTTATTTTTTATTTGATATTAAGTCGGATTTTCGGCATTTTGGATAAAAAAATGTAAAGATTTTCTATGTCTAAAATATGTTTAAATTGTTGACATATATAATATATTGTGGTAAAATAGTAGCAATGAGAATAAAAAGGAGGAAAGGAAACCTAAAATTTTTTTGAGGGCATTCTTTCCTATTTTTTTGCTCAAAAAACACTTAAAAACGGAGGAAGTTTAAAATGGCAAAAAATCTCGTTTATGACATCCACGATAGACCTAAGTTTCCACAAATGCTCCTATTTGCACTCCAACAGGTTCTTGCGATTTTGGCGGCAACTATACTGGTTCCTGCAATAGTTGGTAACGGTATGAGCCAAGCGGCGGCACTTTTTGGTGCAGGTGTGGGTACTATTGTTTATCAGCTTTTCACAAAATTCCGTAGCCCCGTATTCCTTGGCTCATCCTTTGCGTTTATCGGTTCTATGTGTGCGGCATTTGGCGGTGCAGTTTCCGCTTCTGCAGGATACACAGGACTTATAATCGGTGCAATCTTTGCAGGTCTTGTTTACGTAGTAATCGCACTTGTAGTAAAGTTTGTCGGCGTTAACTGGATAAACAAGCTTATGCCCGCAGTCGTTATCGGTCCAACCGTTGCACTTATCGGTCTTTCGCTTGCTGTTAACGCAGTAAACGACTTGACAGTGGGTAAGGTAATGAAAGAGAGCGTTGGACTTGTTATCAAGGACGGTGCTATCATACCTGAGGTTTCCCTTGTTTCCGCTTGCAGCCCATACGTAGCGCTTATTTGCGGAATTATCACTCTTTTCGCAATCTTCGCATTTTCCGTTTACGGTAAGAAAATGATGAAGCTTATCCCCTTTGTTCTCGGCATTTTAGTTGGATATGCAGTAGCATCTATATTCACTGTTATTGGCTACGCAACCGAAAACGTAGCGCTTCAGGTTATTAACTTCGAAGCATTTAAGACAATGGAAATCTTTGCTATTCCCGACTTCACCTTCATTGAGGCATTTAAGGGTGTTAAGGAAATCAGTGGCGAATTTATTGCTACCGTTGCAGTTGCATATATTCCCGTTGCATTTGTTGTATTTGCTGAGCATATTGCTGACCACAAGAATCTTTCCACTATCATTGAGAAGGACCTTCTTGAAGAGCCCGGACTCCACCGCACACTTCTTGGTGATGGAGTAGGCTCTATCGCCGGCGCATTATTCGGCGGCTGTCCCAACACCACCTACGGTGAGTCGGTTGGATGCGTAGCTATAACCAGAAACGCATCGGTTATTACCATTACCACTACCGCAATAATGTCTATGGTTATTTCCTTCTTTGGTCCCTTTGTAACCTTCCTTGCTTCTATTCCTAACTGTGTAATGGGCGGTGTTTGCGTTGCGCTTTACGGCTTTATTGCAGTATCTGGTCTTAAAATGATTCAAAAGGTTGACCTTAATAAGAGCAAAAACCTGTTCGTTGTTTCGGCAATTCTTATTCCCGGTATCGGTGGACTTAGCGTTTCCTTTGGAAAGGTTACCTTAACCACTATTGCTTGTGCACTTATCCTTGGTATTCTTGCAAACGTTCTTCTTAACTTAAAGAAAAACGAAGAGGATAACGATGAGGTAGACGAGTAATGAAGGACTACGCAAACGTTATTATATTCAATCACCCGCTTATAAGACATAAAATAGCGCATCTCCGTAACGAAAAGACAAGTATGAAGGAATTCCGCGAGCTTGTCGAGGAAATAACTACTTTAATGACCTATGAGGCATTAAAGGACGGAGTCGAAGTAAGCGAAATTCAGGTGAAAACCCCCCTTGAAACATGTACACAAGAGGTAGTAAAGGATAATTCTGTTGCTATCGTACCGATACTCAGAGCAGGACTTGGAATGGTAAACGGTGTACACGTTCTTTTCCCAAGTGCAAGAGTAGGACATATAGGTATGTATAGAAACGAGGAAACCCTTGAGCCTTGTGAATACTACTGTAAGCTTCCGCAGGGAATAGAGGATATGCTCGTACTTCTCGTTGACCCGATGCTTGCAACGGGCGGAAGTGCCTGCGATGCGATTTCGCTTCTTAAAAAGCGTGGCTGTAAGCACATTAAGTTTATGGCGATAATCGGCGCACCGGAAGGCGTAAGCAAGGTTGCCGAGGCTCATCCCGACGTAAATATTTATGTATCTACGCTCGATAGACAGTTAAATGAACACGGATATATTCTCCCGGGTCTTGGAGATGCGGGCGACAGACTTTTCGGTACAAAATAAAAACAAAAACGGCTTGTGAAAAACGAGCCGTTTTTTACTTTTATTTAAAATCGGTTGCAATATTAAAAAATATGTGCTATAATAAATTATAAATATTTTTTGAGGCTTGAAAATGAAGAAAAAAACAATTATTTCACTGACAACCACGCAAATTATTTTGTTAAGCTTTTTGCTTGTCATTTTGGTTGGCAGCGTACTTCTTTCACTGCCCTTTGCAACAAAAAGCGGGGAGGCAGTTCCATATATTGATGCACTGTTTACCGCCACAACCTCAGTGTGTGTTACGGGACTTGTTACCCTGCCGACGGTAAGCACGTGGAGTCTATTTGGACAAATAGTTATACTTTTGCTTATACAGGTAGGCGGTCTTGGTGTAATAACGGTTATGTCCGGAATTATGATAATGGTTAACAAGAAAATGAAGTTTAGAGATAGCCTGCTTATCAAGGACGCATTTAACCTTAATACAATGTCGGATTTAGCAGCCTTTGTTAAAAAGGTTATCAAGGGTACTATGATAATCGAGGGTATCGGAGCACTTCTGTATATGACGGTGTTTATTCCGCAGTTTGGCTTAAAGGGGATATGGATATCGGTATTCAATTCAATTTCGGCATTTTGTAATGCAGGAATAGATATTATAGCACAGGATAGCCTTTGCTCGTATATGCTTAATCCTGTAATAAACACAGTAACCTCGCTTTTAATAATTTTGGGCGGTCTTGGTTATATAGTGTGGTGGGATTTAATTCGCGTAGCTAAAAACTTCAAACGAGAGGGAATAAGATGCCTTCGCAAGCTCACCTTACACAGTAAAATAGTTCTTGTAACAACGATTATCCTTATATTGGGCGGTGCTGCAATAATATTTATTCTTGAATACAGTAACCTTTCAACAATTGGCGGACTTTCGCTTGGTGGGAAAATCGGCGTTTCTCTTTTTCAATCAGTAACAACCAGAACGGCGGGCTTTGCCACAATTCCCCAAGAGAATCTTACAAATGCTTGTGCAATAGTTTGTATGGTACTGATGTTTATAGGCGGCTCTCCCGTCGGAACAGCGGGTGGTATCAAAACGGTTACGGTTGCAGTGCTGATAGTAACGGCATACGCTACAATTACGGGAAAAGACGAAATATCGTTGTTTAACCGTCGACTTTCTAAGCAAACGACAAGGAAGGCAGTTGGAGTATTTGGTATGTCATTTGTAATAATGCTTATCTCAACAGTGCTTCTTTCGGCGTTTACCCCCGATGCGTCTGTGCTTGATATAATGTACGAAACGGTGAGCGCAACAGCAACAGTTGGACTAACAAGAGCCTTGACTCCGCTATTAAATATGGCAGGGAAAATAATAATTATTATAACGATGTACCTTGGAAGAATAGGTCCTATCTCGCTTGCGATTGCGTTCAGTATAAATAAGGAAAAAACGAACAGTGTTAAAAATCCGACTGAAGAAATAAGCGTTGGATAAACGAAGGGATGGAATAAAAATGTCATTAAATAAATCTTATGCAGTTTTTGGGCTTGGCAGATACGGTCTTGCAGTTGCAAGAGAACTTGTAAATAACGGCGCAGACGTACTTGCTGTTGATAATGAACAAGCTCGTGTAAATGCGGTAATTTCGGAAATTCCCGTATGTAAATGCGCTGATATAACCGACCCTGAGGTAATAAATCAGCTTGGTATATCTAATTTTGACGTTGTAATAATTGCTATGGCAAGTAATCTCGAAGCAAGCGTTCTTGCGGTTATGCTTTGCAAGGAGGCGGGCGTTGAGACCGTTATAGCAAAATGCGGAAGTGAAATGCACTATAAGATTTTGAAAAAGGTAGGTGCTGACCAAGTAGTGCTTCCAGAAAATGAGTCCGGAGTAAGACTTGCTAAAAACTTACTTAGCTCAGGCTTTGTTGACGTTATAGAGCTTTCAAACGACGTATCACTTGTTGAGCTTGACGTAAAACCCGAGTGGGTAGGGAAAACACTTATAGAGCTTGACCTCAGAAGCAAATATTCAATAAACGTTGTAGCTATCAAGATAAACGATAAGGTGGTAATCGACTTTTCGCCGTCAACCCCCCTTGAAGATGATATGAAGCTTGTTGTTATGATAAAAACGTCAAAGCTATCAAAGCTTAAATAAAAAGCATCAAAAAAGACCGCAAATGCGGTCTTTTTTTTACTGTTAAGTGTTAAATCGTACCTGTTACGGTAAGAATTGCAGTGCCGGGATCGGTGATATAAGCGCCTGTTGTAGGATTTTGGGTGAAGGTTGCAGCAGGTACGGTTATAGAACCTGCATTGGTTGTAAATACACCGGTTGCCTCATCATACGAATAAGCAGTAAACGGAGCGCCGTTGAGAGTTACACTGATATTTTCGAGAATCGGGTCAAAAATATCTGTAAGAGCAATATTGTCGCCTGCAGTTGCCTCAGTGTTGCCACTGTTTTGAATAACGAAGGTGTAGGTTATTTGACCGTTTTCGGTTACTACTGTGGGTGTTACGGACTTAGAAATCGAAAGAACAGGGTCAGTACTTGCGCCGATTTGCTCGTTTACGGTAATTTCTGTAATTCCGCCGCCGCTGATAGTAGCGGTATTTTCAATAAATCCTGTTCCGATAGGCGGTGCAAATTCGTTAGCCATAGCAGTATAAGCGACGGTAACCACGCCGTTTGCAGGAACGTTAATACCCGATATTATAAGGGGTGGTCCTGCGGTAACGGTAGGCGGTGCTTGAAGAACACCGTTTACAAAATATTTTACCGAGCCGTCAATGTACTCAAGTGGCTGAAGTGTTATTTGGGGTGTGCCAAACTGATAAGCGCCAAGGTCATCAGTGATAGTAAGACCGGTAAAAGGAATATTGCCTGAGTTTACTATATTTATAATATAAGTTACCTCTGAGCCTTGGGTATAGACGTCAACAACCGCAGTTTTATTTGCGGATAAGACCTCTATAATCTCGCCCGACGTTACGTTTGAATTAACTGTGCCGCCACTGTACGAAAGGGTAGCCTGATTGAAAAACGTTGCCATTTTTTGTTTCCTCCTTTTTTAATACTAATAGACGTATAAAGTCTATCAGTACATTATATGCTAAAAAATACAAAGGGTACTATACAAAATTGTTGACAAGAAAATGGCAAAATGCTATAATCGAATTAAAGAAAGGCGGTGTTCATTATTAAGGTTTTAATTACGACGGATTTGTTTGCAACTGAAACCAACGGCGTTGTAACCTCAACGCAAAACCTTATAAGCGAGCTTAAAAAACGCGGACACGAGATAAGAGTTATAACCTTTTCAAAGGGTAAAAAAAGCTATACCGAAAACGGCGTTTACTATATAAAATCACTATCCCTTGAGTGGATATACCCCGAGATACGTATGCCGTCCTCGCGTGCAGGTAAATTTGTAAAGGAAATAGTGGAGTGGAAACCCGACGTTATACACTCTCAGTGCGAATTTTTTAGCTACGGCTTCGCTAGGCGCGTATCAAAAAAGACGGGAGCCCCGATTGTTCATACCTATCACACTCTCTATGACGACTACGTAGGTTACGCAATGCCTTTTAAACGTTTGGGAAGATGGCTTGTTCGCAGATACCTGTCAGTTAAAAGAATTAAGAGAGTCAGCGCTATAATTGCCCCCACCGAAAAGGTGAAAAAATACCTAACCGACACCTGTAAATCGGATAAAAGAATAGAGGTTATTCCAAGTGGAATTAATCTTAAAAAACACAAGATCAGCTTTACAAACGAGGAAAGACAAAAGGGAAGAGCGCAGTACGGCTTTGATACCACACACTTTGTTCTTATAAATCTCGGTAGACTCGGTACTGAAAAGAATCTTGAGGAAAATATTTCTTTTTTTGCGAAAATTTTAAAAAAATTTACAAATACCCGACTTTTGATAGTTGGCGGCGGACCAGCGCTTGAAGGACTTAAAAAACTGGCAAATGAGCTTGGTGTAGCGAATAAAACCGTATTTGCAGGTATGGTTGCACCCGATGAGGTTGCAAAATACTATCGCTTGGGCGACCTATTTGTTTGTGCCTCAACAAGCGAAACGCAAGGTCTTACCTATATTGAGGCGGCGGCAAACGGACTGCCCTTGCTTTGTAGAAATGACCCTTGTATCAATGAGGTGGTAAAAGACGGAGAAAACGGATTCCGTTATAATGATTTTGATGAATACGAAAAACACCTGAGCTATATGATAAATAACCCCGATTGGATAGAAAAAGCGGGAAAAATAAGTAAGGAAATCTCCGAAAAATTTGATGTTACCGTGTTCGGCGAAACAGTTGAAGCGCTGTATAAAATATTAATAAAATAGGTAGAAAATGGCAGTATATTAAAATGCTGCCGTTTTTGTCTATTATAAGCAAAAATGGGTAAAAATGTGCAGGTTGCACAAAAAAACATATTATATAGTACAAAAATGGTTTTGATTTTCTACATATATTGTTCCAATTTCGGAACAAAGTGGCGTGGAAGCTGTGATATAATATATACAACTATTTTATATAGTGACTAAAAAAGCGAAAACCCTATCCCACTTCCGCAGGGTGCGGAAAACAAAATTTTATATCCCGAAAAGGGGAAAGGAGAAAGAGATTATGAAAAATCTCAAAAGAGTACTTGCTCTTGTTTTGACGGTTCTTATGCTTGTCGGTATGATACCCTTCGCCGTATTCGCTACCGATAACACAGTTCCTACAACAAGTGACAAGACAGTTAATACTGCTGAGGAAATCATTACTCGGAAGTATAAGTCTAATGCAAAGTATTGGACGCTCGCAACCAGTTCGGCTGCTACTAATATGAAGCCGAGCTATGCAACATCCGCTAACTCACCTAGAGTTTCAAATGCTTCTAATAGTGGCGGAACCCTTACACTTAAGTCGGTTGAAAAAGCCAGCTACATTCTTGGTCACACAAGATACTCAGCCTGGGATCTCGCCAATTATAAGGCAGTTTGGCAACAGAATGTCGGCGGATTTGACTTTGCATTTGAAGCGGATATCAAAATTGATGCTTCGATGGATAGCGTAGATGCTACCGGTATCGGTGGTATCGGTCCCTATATGTGGAGCGGCCAGAGCAGAGCCTTTGATGCCGTTCGCATCTATATTAGTGGTGCTGTTGGAGAGAGAAAGTATGAGCTTTATGTTCCTAACGGTACAGATGACAAGCTCGGTGCAAAAATTGCCGATCTTTCTACCACGGAAACAACCAACATCAAGGTTCTTTATGATGTTTCTGTATCCGAAGGCAACTACTGTTACGTTTGGGTAAACGGAGTATTTGCCGCCGCATTTGATGCGAACCTCGGTGCAACTGATAATTCTTATAAAGACTTTTCTGGGCAATGTGGCAATATGGCGGGTTATAATACATCTGACGGTACAAATTACAGAGTTGGTCCTGTTGTGTACGCTACGGGTGTAAGAAATGCTGCTTCATCGCCTATTTCTTGGTCCGCATCTAACTTCAACACCTACCTCTTTGACGATACTCCTGATGACGGAAATATATTCAATGCGGTAATTGACAGCACTTTTGCGTACTACAATAGCTTTGACGGCGCTACTTCAATTGACGACGTAGCTCTCGGTGTAGGTCAGATGGAGATGCGTATCGGTACATGTGTAGTTGAAAATAACGCATACACTCTTAAAAGTAAGCTGGATACAGCAAAAAACACTTATAAGATTAGCGTTAACACCTACGTTCAGAAGAACGGTAGCGACAAG
>JAZOML010000064.1:0-11608 GCA_045653945.1 Eubacteriales bacterium | reverse complement strand
CACGGAACGAAGCGGGAGCACTAGCGCCCTCCTCCGTTCTTGCCGCTGTGATAGCCGCTATAATAGCCGCAACTATTGCGCCGTCGTCAGCGTAGGCTTCCTGCTCTTCTACCGGGGACGGAGCAGGCTCGTTTTCAACGTTGGTCTGCGCCTTCTTTTTTTGCTCGGGCAGGGTATAAAAAACATATTTGAATAATTCAAGACAACCCCAAAGTATCGAAAGTACCGCAAAAACTGTCAGCATTCCGAGTATTGCTGTGGGAAGTCCACCTCCAACAAAGCGAGTCCACACATCCTGATACGGATCTACGTAGCCACTTTGCTGTGCAAGATAAATAATATCCATAACTTAACTTTCCTTTCCTAATATTTTTGGGAACGTCCAAATTAAGCGTTCATCATTTCAATAGCAGTGCAAATGCGCTGACGAAGCTCTTCCGCTACGATTACGTCGTCAACCTCACCAAGGCGAGCAGCCTCAACGGGAGATGCGTATTCATCCTTCCAAGCTGCAAGCTTATCCTTACGCGCCTTTTCGGGATCGTCAGCCTTTTTGATATCCTCAGCATAGAGGAAGGAAACTGCCGCATCAGGTGCAAGTGCGCTGATTTCAGCATTTTCGGTTGCGTATACAACGTCCGCGCCAACACCCTTTGTTCCAAATACCGCACCTGCAACACCGTAAGCCTTACCAACAATAGCGGTTACAAGTGCACTTTCTGCCTGTGCATAAGAAAATGCAAGTGAAGCAATTGCCGAGGCATAAGCGGCATTTTCGTTTTCAGCGGTTGCCTCAGTTCCAATAGAATCAACAAAAGTGATTACCGGAATACCAAACTGCGAGCAAAGATTAACGAAACCCGCTGCCTTATCAGCCGCCGCAGGAGTGATTGCTCCGTTCTTTACCTCAGGATTGTTAGCTACAACGCCGCAGCTATATCCGCCAACGGAAACAAATGCACAAATCATTTCAGGAGCATAGTCCTTTGCAACTTCAAAAACCTTACCGTTATCGGCAACAGACTTGATAACGTCGTTCATCTTACCCGTACCGAGAATTTGTGCAACCTCGGGAGTAAGGCGATTGAGGTCGTCGTCATTTTCAATGATTGCCTCATCCTCAGCATTTTGGGGAAGGAAGCTTATTAGCTCCTTAACCTTACCTGCAAGCTCATTCTCTGCGCAAACAACGTCTACTGTGCCGTTATTTGCAGCAATTGAAACGCCCGCCGCAAGCTTGGTTACAAAAGGTGATGTAACGTACATTTCAGCCTTATCAGTTGCAACAACAAAATCGCACATAGCTGCAACTGCCGCCGCACTTCCTGCACAAACACCGTTTACAACTGCAATTTGAGGGATAAAGCCGGAAGCATCAGAGGTCTTCTTCATAACCTTAGCGTATGAAGCCATAGCCATAACGCCCTCTTCAAGCTTTGCTCCATTTGAATCAAATACACCGATAATAGGCGCGCCTGCCTTCATAGCCATATCGTATATAGCGCAAATTTTCTTTGCCTGCGCCTCTCCAAACGCACCCTTCATACGTGAACTGTCCTGAACGTATGCAAAAACGAGTCTTCCGTCTACTGCTCCGTAGCCCGTAATTACACCCTCAAATTCGCTTGCCTTGTCGCTTGTATCCGCCGCAGTTGTGTTACGTTTTACAAACGCGCCGAGCTGAACAAACGTTCCATCGTCAAACAGTCCGTTAATAAGCTCCTTTGCCGCACTTCCCTCGGAAAGCACTGCTCGAAGCTCTGAAACTGACTTTCGGTTTGTCTTTTCCATTTGTTTTCCTCCGATTTTTATATTTTTATTTTTTATCATTTTTTACTTGGGTTTTAAGGCTTTTTTCAAGAATTTCTCTTATAATTTTTAACTAAAATTTTATTCCTTATTCTCAAAAATCCCATTCTATCCCATTATAATTCAAGTATACCTTATTCTTATTTTTTCCTCAACATTTATTAATATACTATTTGTAAACAAATAGTTAAATCACAAAAAACAAAAAAATGCAGAGCCAAAAAGCTCTGCATTTTTGCTTATTAATTAAGCAAGAAAGGGTTTGCCTTTAAGTATAACACAAACAAGGTCGAGTATCCAACCAATTGTGAATGATCCTACGAGCATTACGATAGAAATTATCATCATAACGAGATCAAAGGGATTTGCGTACTTAACAATACGGTAAATACTCCAAATTACGTCAAGACCAAAAAAACAAAAAATAAGCTTTACTATCCACGGTAATCCGTCGATTGCTGCGATGAGTCCATTTTTCTTTGCCATAGTTAATTACCTCCGTAATAGATTTTCTAATATCATTATATCAAGTATTTTTTTCTTTGTCAACGAATTTTTTACTGTTTTTAACTTTTTTATTTATATAACAATTTTCACCTTTATTTTTCGTCATTTTGACGTCATATTGACATATTTTTTTCAAGTTTAATCTACATATAATAAAAAAGGCAGGTGTTTAATTTGACAGGCGGATTTGAGATATTTTACAATACAGTATGCGGTGCATTTTTACCGCTTTTGCTTTTTCTTTGCGGTGTGCTTTTCTTTTTCCGTGTCGGAAAATACGTTTTTTCCCCTAGGTTTATTTATCATACGTTTAAAAATGATAAGAGCTCGCTTCGTTCACTTTGGCTTGCTCTTGGCGGCACACTCGGTGTTGGAAATATTTGCGGTGTAGCCTCCGCAATTTACATAGGGGGCGCTGGGTGTGTATTTTGGATATGGGTGTGCGCTTTGCTGTGTGCGGTTACAAAGTATGCCGAAACTTTACTTGCCGTTAAATATCGGGAATTTAAAAATGGAGAGTACAACGGTGGAACGCCGTTTTACATACAAAACGTCCTCGGTTCAAGAAAGCTTGCCAAGCTTTTTTGTTTCTTTTGCATTTTCACCGCATTTACTATGGGTAACGTTACGCAGGTATATTCAGCCGCCGATTTTGTCTATCAGGCACTTGATATTCCACGCGTGGCGGTAGGAGTTATTTTTTTAATTTGTGTATTCGTTTTAACCCTAGGAAAAGGTAATTGGATTATATCTTTTACGTCAAAAACCGTTCCTGCTCTTTGTATTTGTTATACCATTTGCTCGGTTATTTGCATTTTTACATTTAGAGAGGCTATACCAAGAGTCATTTCAAAAATACTAAGCGAAGCGTTTACACTTCGGGCAGGCATCGGCGGACTTTTGTGCTCTCCTGCAATAAGACTTGGAATAACACGCGGAGTTATGTCAAACGAGGCAGGCTGCGGAACAGCACCGATTGCATATGCGGCAGACCCCGATACTATTCCCGTTAAAAGCGGCTTACTCGGTATTTGCGAGGTGCTTGTAGATACTCTTATGCTTTGTACATTAACAGCTTTTGCGGTGCTTTTACCTAATATAGAGCTTTCGGAAAGCTCCGCAAAAACAGTGCTTGATGCCTTTTCACTTGCGCTTGGAGATTACATTACGCCGTTTTTATCAGTTTCAGTATTTTTATTTGCGCTGGCATCGGTTAGCGCTTGGGCGTTTTACGTAGAAAAAACGGCTGTTTTTTTAAGCTACGGAAAAAAATTCGGGATATTTTTTACCCTTGCCTACCCTCTCACCTCTTTTCTAGGTTGTTTTATAAGCGAGGGTGCCGTTTGGGCATTATCGGATATCTCGGTTTGCGCTATGGCTATAATAAACGTAATCTCAATAATTCTATTACAAAATAAAATAAAAAGCGAAACGAAGTATCATTATCAGCTAATATGCAAAAAAGCCCTTTAACCATTTTTATCCTTGTATAACTGTACGGAGTAAAAGTCAATACTTTTAGCGTATCACAACGAAAAGAGGAAAACGCTTTGTATTACAACAAGGTTGAAATATGCGGTATAAATACCGCAACACTCACAACTATATCTGATGAGGATAAAAAAAGGCTTTTGCTTTTGGTTCGTGAGGGTGATGCAAAGGCAAGAGATGACCTGATTATGGGTAATCTACGTCTTGTGCTGAGTATTGTGCAAAGATTTGGCGGCAGAGGGGACAGTCCTGACGACCTTTTTCAAGTGGGCTGTATAGGTCTTATAAAAGCGATAGATAATTTCAACACCGAGCTTGACGTTAAATTTTCCACCTACGCCGTACCTATGATAATCGGCGAGGTGCGACGTTATCTCAGGGATAACAATTCCATCAGAGTCAGCCGTTCTATGCGTGATTTGGCGTATAAAGCGCTTTCGGTACGCGAAATGCTGATAAAAACCGATTGTAATGAGCCGTCGGTATCAAAAATATGCGCAAGGCTTGTGCAAGACGGAGTAAATTGCACAGAGCAGGATGTTGCTATTGCAATGGAATCAATAATAGAGCCAATTTCACTGTATGACCCCGTATATACCGACGGCTCTTCCTCCGATTCCATTTACGTTATGGATCAAATAAAGGATGATAGCAACACCGAGGAAAAATGTATTGAGCAAATCGCACTTCACGAGTCATTTAAAAAACTACCTGAGCGTGAGCGAAGTATTCTTATTTTGCGTTTTTACAAGGGCAAAACTCAAATGGAAATAGCAAATGAAATCGGAATTTCGCAGGCGCAGGTATCAAGGCTTGAAAAGGGTGCTCTTGAAAAAATGAAACGGGATTTGGTATAGCTATTGACTTAATGAGAGATTTGTGCTAAAATATATAGACAAAAGTTATCTTTTACAGGGAGATGATTATGGGTATATATCAAAAGCACAATTCTCTTTCAAGGCGTACCTACAATGCAATAATTTATAATGACCTAAAATTTTATTCTAACTTCCACAAAAACCCCGAATTCGTCTACGTTCTCGACGGTGAGCTGCAAATAACCGTCGAAACAACTACGGAAACATTAAAAAAGGGACAGTTGGCTATCATTTTACCTATGTGCGTTCACTCCTTTGAAACCGAAAGCTCCTCAAGGGTTTGGGTTGGGGTATTCTCAAACGATTATATAAATGAGTTTTGCTCTTTTATCGCAGGAAAAACGAGTCAAAAATTATCAATTACTCCAAAATGCTCCGATTTTATTGAACGGTGTATTGGACGCCTTGACAGTATGAACGACTTTGAAATAAAAGGCTTCCTTTATACTATGTGCGGTGAATACACAAGGAAAAGCGAGTTCATCGAAACAGATGTCAAAAAAACGGGAATTTTTAATCGTGCAATGGAGTATATTTCAAAAAATTATCTAAACGATATCACGCTTTCATCAATGGCGGCAGAGTTAAACTACGAGCCACACTATCTATCAAGAGTACTTCACGAGCATACGGGGGTTAATTTACGTCAGCTTATAAACGGCTATCGAATTGAGCTTGCAAAGGAGTTGCTCGTCAAAAACGAGCTTACAGTAAGCGAAATCGCGTTCAATTGTGGATTTAAGGGAATACGTAATTTCAACCGTGTATTCAAGCAAATGACAGGGCTTGAGCCGAGTAGCTATGCCGAAAGCCCAAAAAACTAAACGAGCCATACGGCTCGTTTTTTTATTTTCTTAAAGAAAGGTAAAAAATACCTTTTCTTTTTTTGTGTAAACGTATGCGATTTGTGAAATAATTACATTACACAAGAAAAAACGAAAGGATTTACCAAAATGAAAAAAGTCATTAGAATTTTAGCACTTGCACTGTGCCTAATCACAGTATTTGCCTCTATTCCATCTTGTGGCGGAAAGAGCGCCGACGTTCACGTTTTTTACTACACATATAGCGACCCTTATATTTCAACCGTAAGAAGCGCGCTAGACAAAAAGCTTGAGGAAGCAGGAATAAGCTATCAGGACCACGACGCAAACAACAGCCAAACAACACAAACCGAGCAAATTCAAACCGCAATCACAAAAGGCGCAAAGGCGATTATAGTGAATATTGTAACAACCGGCTCAAACGATGCGGCAAACGGTATTGTTTCACTTGCTAAAAATGCAAACATTCCCCTTATATTCTTTAACAGAGAGGTATCCGACGACGTAGTAAAAAGCTATGAAAAGTGCTCATTTATCGGAACAAATGCAAAGGAAGCGGGATATTTGCAGGGAGATATGATTGGTGATTACCTTGTGCAGAATTTCAGCGCCGTTGACCTTAACCGCGACGGAAAAATTTCCTACGTTATGTTTATGGGCGAAAAGGGTAACAACGAGGCAATTTACCGCACCGAATATTCCGTTGAAAATGCAAACAAAAAGCTTACTGCGGCAGGTAAACCAACACTTTCCTTCTATGACTCTCAAAACAACGACAAGTATCTGCTTGACAGAGATGGAAAGTGGTCGGCACAGGCTGCAAACGAATATATGACTACTCTGCTCACGTCATACAACGTAGCAAACAAAAATATGGTTGAGTGCATTATTTGCAATAACGACGGAATGGCAGAGGGCGCTATTTCTGCACTCAACAACGCAGGCTTTAATACCGGTGAGCCTAATTCCGTAACTATTCCGGTTTTTGGCGTTGACGCTACCTCCGCAGCAAAGGAGCTTATTGCAGGCGGCAAAATGACAGGTACAATAAAGCAGGACGCTGACGGTATGGCAATAGCCATCGCAACTTTAGTATCAAACCACCTAAATAATAAGAACATTTCCGAGGGAATGGACGCATATACTATGGACGAAAACGTTATGAAATTCAGAATCCACTATTCTGTTTACACTGGCAAGGAGCAATAACTTAAGTGAAACCAAGCAGTGAAATTCTACTTGAAATAAAAAATATAAGCAAAGAATTTCCGAGCGTAAAGGCTCTGGATAATGTTAGCCTCACGGTCAAAAGAGGCACAGTTCACGCTTTAATGGGCGAAAACGGTGCAGGAAAATCAACGCTTATGAAATGTCTTTTCGGTATTCATAACGGGTTTACCGGAGAAATTTTTCTTGAAGGAACACCTGTGTCATTCAAAAATCCCAAAGATGCCTTAAATCACGGCGTTGCAATGGTGCATCAAGAGTTAAATCAAGCACTTAAGCGAAGTGTTATGGATAACGTTTGGCTCGGCAGATACCCCGTCAGCTTTGGAATTTTAGTTTCCGAGAAAAAAATGTACGAGGACACGATAAAGGTCCTTGATGAGCTTGAAATAAAATTAAACCCTCGCGCTATTATGTCCACCTTGCCGGTAGCAAAGCGCCAAATGGTAGAAATCGCAAAGGCGGTATCCTATAACGCTAAAATAATTGTTTTGGACGAGCCCACGTCTTCGCTCAACGACAGCGAGGTAGAGCAACTTTTTAAAATTATAAACAAGCTACGCAAAAAAGGGTGTGCGATAATTTATATTTCTCATAAAATGGAGGAAATTTTAAAAATTTCCGACGAAGTAACAATAATGAGAGATGGTAAATACGTGGCAACTCGCCCTGCAAATGAGCTTGATATGAATACGATTATAAAGCTGATGGTTGGACGAGAGCTAACCAGCCGTTTCCCTCCAAAATTCACCGATGTCGGCGACGTAACACTGAAGGTAGAAGGACTTTCCACCGCTTATACAGGGCTTTCGGATATTTCATTTGAAGCTCGCGCAGGTGAAATTGTTGGCGTTGCAGGACTTGACGGTTCAGGGAGAACAGAGCTGCTTGAGGCTATTTTCGGGTTAACCGAAAAGAGCGGAAAAATTTCTCTTAACGGTGTTGAAGTTAAAAACCAAAACCCTCGTGCGTCTATTAAAAACGGCTTTGCGCTTTTGACCGAGGAACGGCGCAAAAACGGTATTTTCAGCATACTGAATATCCAAGAAAACACCGTAATTTCAAGCATTGAGGAGTATCGTGAAGCGCTTTTATATCTAAACTCATCAAAAATGAGCGCAAGTACCGATAAAATGATAGGTGCGCTTAATATAAAAACTCCCTCGCAGAGTACGAAAATCTCAACACTTTCAGGCGGAAATCAGCAAAAGGTTATCTTCGGGCGTTGGCTACTGACAAGCCCTGAGGTTTTGCTACTTGACGAGCCTACAAGAGGTATTGACGTCGGCGCAAAATACGAAATATATCAGCTGATAATAGACCTTGCCAAAAAAGGAAAAACAATAATTATGGTGTCAAGCGAAATGCCTGAGCTTATAGGAATTTGCTCCCGAATACTCGTTATGTCGGGCGGTAGACTTGCAGGGCAGGTGCAGGCAAACAACCAAGCACAGGAAGAAATTATGCACCTTGCCACCTTAAACGTATAAAGGATACAAACTATGGGCGAAAAACTTAATATAAAACAACGGTTTACGGGATTTTTGCAAATGCCCGCAAAGGAAAAAGCACGTCATTTAAAGGAATTTGCCACAAATAATTTGTTGTTTATTCTACTTTTGGGAGTAATAATCGGAATACAAATTTACGATAGCAAATTTCTTTCGCTTGGCTCTATTATAAACATTTTGTCGCTTTCGGCGGCAAATCTGCCGATTGCTCTTGGTATTGCAGGTTGCATTATACTGACGGGAACCGACCTTTCGGCAGGACGCATTGTAGGACTTACAGCCTGTATATCAGCTTCACTTTTACAAGCTACGGGATATGCAAACAAAATGTTCCCGAATTTAAACACTCTGCCAATTTGGACTGTGCTTGTTATAGTTATACTAATAGGTGCTTTTATTGGCTTTATAAACGGATTTGCAACTGCAAAATTCCATTTGCACCCATTTATAGTTACTTTGGCAACTCAGCTTATCACCTACGGCGCTCTGCTTATGTATCTTATGAGCGGAACTAACAACGGTCAGTCAATTTCAGGTCTTGATGCAAAATACACCGGCTTTATTTCGGGAAATCTTTTCCGTATTGGCGGCGTTGCAATACCCAATCATATTCTCTATGCAATAATCATCACGGCTATAATATGGTTTATATGGAACAAAACAGTGTTTGGTAAAAATATGTTCGCAGTTGGCTCTAATCCTGAGGCAGCAAGAGTGTCGGGCGTAAACGTTACGTTTACTATTATTGCAGTATTCGTTCTTGCAGGTATGATGTACGGTCTGACGGGTTTTATTGAAGCGGCAAGAATAGGTTCAAATACCGCAGCAACAGGTGCTAACTACGAGCTTGACGCAATAGCGGCGTGTGTAATTGGCGGCGTTTCATTTGTAGGTGGAACGGGTAAGGTCAGTGGAGTTATTACGGGGGTTGTCCTTCTTAGAATTATTTTCGTAGGTCTTACCTTCCTCGGAATTGACTCAAATATTCAGTATATTATAAAAGGTTTGATTATACTTCTAGCCTGTGCCCTTGATATGCGCAAATATTTACGTCGTTCCTAACCTTTAAACCAAAAGTAAAACTCCCGATGTTTCCATCGGGAGTTTTTTTAGTGTTTTAGCGTAGCATCAGGTCCAATCGAAGCCACGATCGCTGAAGTCGGTTGCGTTTAAATCGCCGCTGATTCCTGGGTCCTCAGTATTAAGGACTTCTTCTTCGGAGTAGAACTTTACAAGCTCTGCTTCGGGCTTGGTATAAATCTTCTTCATTTCAGTTTTCCTCCTTAATTATTATTCAGCTGCTGTAGGGGTAAAGGATGCTGCCTCAATCTTACAAGACATACCTGTTCCGGAGCAGATACCGTATACTACCTTTATCGTTCCGTGAGTTTCGGGATCAAGTTTTCTAACTGTTAACTCAATTGCTCCGGTAGGGTTTGCGTAAACAGCCTTTACAACTCTCTCAAATACCTCGAAGGTTCTTATAACCGCACCGTTTTCGTTTACGAGCCATACTACTATCTGAATATCGTTCTTGTCAGTACCCTGAGTAAATACAGCAGTGTTAAGAGCCGTGTTGTTGTCAAGAGAAGGACGGAATAGGAAGGTAAAGCCGTCAGCGGTCTTGTTTTCTTCCGTGATTTGACCGTCTTCTGTGTCATCCTGCTTCATTACGGAAGCGAAGGTATAACCCTTACCCTCCTCGTAGTAGGAGATTGTGTCCTCGCTGTTTTGTGCTATCTGAAGCTTACCCTTAGGTACGTTGAAGTAACCCTTGTTATCTGCACTTACTACAATCTTTGTACCAGAGTTGATTGTGATTTGAGGTGCTTTAATAGTATTACCGTTGAGGTTAACGGTGATTCCCTTATCTAAGGTAATCGATTCCTCGGTGGTCATATCACCGTAAACATCAAGATTGCCGCCCTCTTCTACGTTTGTAATAGCGTCGTTAATGTCCTTGTAAACCTTACCGGTTTCCTTATCAACGATACCGGTCTGTACTTCAACACCGTCAACGTAGAGCTTATCGCCATATACGCCGTTTGCAGCAGCACCGTCGATGTAGTAGATGCCTTCGATTGTTACATCGTTAGCAACAACACCGTCAACGTAGAGCTTCTCGCCGTATACGCCGTTTGCAGCAACACCGTCCTTGTAGTAGATGCCGCCAACAGTTACGTCGTCAGCAACAACACCGTCCTTGTAGAAGATGCCGTCAACGTCGCCGTTTACAACAACACCGTCCTTGTAGAGGATGCCGCCGATTTCGCCGTCTGCAACAACACCGTCAACGTAAAGCTTATCGCCTACAACTTCGTTTGCAAGGAGACCGTTAATATAAAGCTTATCGCCGTATACGCCGTTTGCAGCTGCACCGTCGATGTAGTAGATGCCTTCGATTGTTACTTCGTTAGCAACAATACCGTCAACGTAGAGCTTCTCGCCGTATACGCCGTTTGCAGCAACACCGTCCTTGTAGTAGATGCCGCCGACTGTTACGTCGTCTGCAACAACGCCGTCCTTGTAGAAGATGCCGCCAACGTCGCCGTTTACAAGAACACCGTTGTCGTAGAGCTTATCGCCTACAAGACCGTCTGCAACAACACCGTCAACGTAGAGCTTATCGCCTACAAGACCGTTTACAAGAGCACTGTTTTCATAAAGCTTGCCGTTGTATTCGCCGCTGAAGTTGCTGCGAACACCGTTTTCATCGAAGTTATAGGGTACGCCGTTGATTGCATAAACGCCGGAAACAGCGAGTACGCCGTCAGCGTAGTAATAAGTTTTGCCGGACTTTCCAAGAATAGAGTCTGCCTTGTACTCGCCGCTGTAAATTCCGTTAACAGGAACAAGTGCATTGCCAACGTACTTATATACGTCTTTCATATTGGTTACTGCATTTTCGCCACAGAATACCTGACCGTTCTCATCAATGGTAAGAATTCCGTCTGCAGAAACCTTGTTTGCTACCTTTACACCATTTTCGTAGTAGTAGATAGCACCGTTTTCATATTTATAACCGGTATTGTCTTCTGCATCGAAGAGCTGATAATTAGTGTTGCCACCTACGATAAACTCATCACCGTAGTAAAGAGTGGTATTATCGTGTACGTAGAAGTCAGATGTGGTTGCACGATAGTGAGAAGAAACGTGGGTAAGAGCATAGCCTGCTTCGCCGTCATAAGCAGTTGCATCATATGAAGCCTTTGCGCTGTCGGACATAAAGAGCTTCCAGCCGGTCATATCAACACCGTCAACGAATACTCTGAACTGGTTATCCTTAACCTGAACAGCAACGTTAGTAAACTCGGTGGTAGAAAGCTGGCCGATCTTAGCGCCGATGATCTCGTTTTGAAAC
>JAZOML010000063.1:0-36157 GCA_045653945.1 Eubacteriales bacterium | reverse complement strand
GAAACGGTCATCTCGCCGCACTTATCGCAGTAGAAGGCAGGAATTCTATGTCCCCACCAAAGCTGACGGGAAATACACCAATCAAGAACGTTTTCCATCCAGTTAGTGTAAATTTTAGAGAAGCGGTCAGGCTCAAAGCGTACCTTACCACTCTTAACAACCTCAAGAGCAGGCTCAGCAAGAGGCTTCATCTTAACAAACCACTGGTCAGAGGTTATCGGCTCAACGGTGGTCTTACAACGGTAGCAGGTACCGACGTTGTGGCTATGCTCCTCAATCTTAACGAGGTAGCCCTGCTCCTGAAGGTCAGCAATTATAGCCTTTCTTGCCGCATATCGGTCCATACCGTAGTATTTACCGTCATAGCTAACGGTAGCATCGTCTGCAAGAACCTTGATCTGCTTTAAGTTATGGCGCTTACCTACCTCAAAGTCGTTAGGGTCGTGCGCAGGTGTAATCTTAACACAGCCTGTACCAAAGTCCTTTTCAACATACTCGTCGGCGATAACGGGAATTTCTCTGTTAGCAAGAGGAAGCACGAGCATTTTGCCAACGAGGTGAGTATATCTTTCATCTTCTGGGTGAACTGCAACTGCGGTATCACCAAGCATAGTTTCGGGACGTGTTGTAGCAACGGTAACGTACTCGTCGCTATCCTTTACGGGATAGCGAATATGCCAAAAGTGTCCTGCCTGCTCCTCGTATTCAACCTCAGCATCGGAAAGCGCAGTAATACAGTGAGGACACCAGTTGATTATACGGTTTCCACGATAGATAAGTCCTTTATTATAGAGGTTAACGAATACCTCGCGAACTGCCTTCGAGCAGCCTGCGTCCATAGTGAAGCGTTCCTTTGTCCAGTCGCAGGATGCACCAAGCTTTTTAAGCTGGCTGATAATTCTTCCGCCAAATTTTTCCTTCCAATCCCAAACGCGCTCAAGGAATTTTTCTCTGCCAAGGTCATATCGGGTAAGTCCCTCGTTTACACGGAGATTTTCCTCAACCTTAATTTGCGTAGCTATACCTGCGTGGTCCGTACCCGGTATCCAAAGCGTAGAAAAGCCCTGCATTCTCTTGTAACGGATAAGAATATCCTGCAAGGTTTCATCAAGAGCGTGTCCCATATGGAGCTGTCCCGTTACGTTCGGAGGCGGAATAACTATGGTAAACGGCTTTTTACCTTTCTTTATATCGTTTTCGGTGTCGGGAGTAAAATATCCCTTTTCGCACCATAGAGCATAGAGTCTATCCTCTATCTCGGCAGGAGCATAAGTTTTTGCAAGTTCTTTTTTCATTTTATTTTATCCTTTCGGCTTTATTACTTTTATTCATATACGGCATGAAATGTTCTCTTCGTTCCAGACGAGTATTATGTCAAAATTACAAAAAAGTTTTAAAAAATAACAAGCTCCGTCCCGAAAAAACGGGACGGAGCAAAAATTCCGTGGTACCACCCGAATTCGCAATTTAAAACGGCAACAGTCGTTTTAAAACACGCACTCAAATCCTTTAACGCAGGAAAAACGGATATTCTCCCGAATACCGACTCAACGGCGACCTTCCCAAGTAACACCTACGAACTTTCACCAAAACGTCCGCTCTCTGCAAGGTATGTGCAAGGTACTCCTCCGCATCACAGTCATTTTATTTATATTTATTATACACATTTTTAGTCATTTTGTCAAGTATACCCCGTATTTTTTTGCATAAAATTTAAATAGAAGGAGGTAATGTAAAAAGATATAAAAAAACTTTGTATATTCAAAAATTTTTATACAAAAGGTACAATATTTTTATTTTTGCCGCAAAGCTATTGATTTTTAACTTAGCATTTGCTATAATAATAAGGAAGAATTATAATTGCCTTTTTGTAAGGCAAACGGAGGTTTTTTATGACACGCCAGTTAACTATAACCAACGCACTCGGCCTCAACGCCGCAAATGCTCCCCGTTTAGTTCAGGCAGCTAATTCCTTTAAGTGCTCCATTTGGGTTGAAACTGAGGATAGAAAGGCAAATGCCAAGAGCCTTCTCGGTGTTATCTCTCTCGGAGCTAAAAAGGATATGACGGTTATCATTACCGCTGAAGGTTCTGACGCAGAGGAAGCAGTTGACAAGCTCGCTAATCTCATCGAAAACGGTTTCGATAAATAATTTCGCCGTAAACGGCAAACATCTCAATTGCAAAAGCGGACTGCGGTGAAATATACCAGTCTGCTTTTATTCTTTTTACGGGAGGAAAATTATATGGTAGTCATCAATGACGAGCTTATAACGGCTTTACGAAAGAAAGCCGCTTCCCTTCCGCTTACCCCCGGAGTTTATCTGATGAAGGATAAGCTTGGGAAAATAATATACGTCGGAAAGTCTAAGGCTCTCAAAAACAGAGTTACCTCATATTTTACCGACGTAAAAAACCACAATATAAAAACCTTAACTATGGTAAGCCGTGTGCAGGATTTTGATTACATCCTCACTGATACCAACATCGAGGCGCTTGTCCTTGAAAACAGACTTATAAAGCTGCATACACCTAAATTTAACATAAGACTCAAGGACTCAAAAAGCTATCCCTACCTAAAATTAACGATAAATGACGAATACCCTACACTGCTTTTCACAAGAAAAAGAGTAAATGACGGCGCAAGGTATTTCGGCCCATTTTCATCGGCACAAACCGCACTTTCTCTTATGAAAACAGCGCAAAGGGCGTTTGGACTTGCATCGTGCAAGAGAGTTTTCCCAAGAGATATCGGTAAAGAGCGCCCCTGCATTTATAAGCAGCTCGGCACTTGCTCCGCCCCTTGCGACAACAGTATTTCAGCCGACGAATATAAGGAAAGAAACAAAAAGGCTATGGCGTTTTTGCGTGGCTCGTTTGGAGTTGTAAAACGCGATTTGGAAGCACAAATGCTGGCGGCGGCTGAGGATTTGAACTTCGAGGCAGCGGCAAGGCTACGCGATAGAATTCGGGCGCTTGACGCCTGCAAGCAAACACAAAAGGTTGTCGGTGCACCAGATGACGAAAAAGACGTTATCGCATACTATTCCGACGATTTTTGTACGGCAATTTCGGTATTTTTTATTCGTGAGGGCTCTATAACCGATAGCGAAACCGAGATTTTCCCCGCCGAGCAGCTTGCCGGAGAAAGTGATATTATATCTTATCTTTGCGATTTCTACTTAAAAAGGGAGTTTATTCCAAACGAGATTACACTTGATTTCCCGATTTCCGACGAGGGATGCGAGGATTTACAGGCGTTTCTTGAAACAAGCTGCAGCTGTAAAGCACACCTGCGCTTTCCCGAAAAGGGTAACGCAAAGCAGCTTTGCAAAATGGTATATGAAAACGCAAAAGAGTTTGCAAGCAAGCACAAAAGCGCAAAGGAAAAGCAGGACGATATCGCACTGCGACTTGCCCACCTCCTTTCCCTTGAGGTAGTGCCCGAGCTTATTGAGTCTTACGATATTTCAAATATGGGTGCTGATAACATTACCGCAGGAAAAATTTCTGTACTAAACGGAAAATTCAACAAGTCTGCATATCGAACCTACAAAATCAAGTCGGTTTCTGCACCTGACGACTACGCCTCAATGCGTGAAGCGATAAGCAGGCGACTTTCCCATACTGAGGATACCTATCCCGACCTTATACTGCTTGACGGCGGAAAGGGACACGTTTCGGTTATACGCGAGCTTTTATCCGAGCAGGGAATACAAATCCCCGTATTCGGTATGGTCAAGGACGACTTTCACAAAACAAGAGCGCTGACCTCAGACACAGAGGAAATCAGCATTGCAAGAGAAAACGCTGTCTTCAATTTTATATATAAAATACAGGACGAGGTACACCGTTTCACCTTTGGCACTATGCAAAAGGCGAAGCGCAAATCCGTAAAAAAATCATCCCTTACCGATATTGTAGGTATAGGACCAAATAAAGCAAAGGCTCTTATGACACATTTTAAGAGCATAGGAGCAATAAAAAATGCAAGTCGCGACGAAATCGCGGCAGTTAAGGGCATCACTAAAATAGATGCCGACACGATTTATATGTATTTCCACAGTGAAGAAACGGAGAACTAAGAAAATGATGAGAATTATTACCGGCAAGGCAAGAGGCGTAAAGCTTACCACTCTTGAGGGACTTGCCACAAGACCGACAGCCGAAAAGGTTAAGGAAGCAATTTTCAGTATGATACAGTTTGACATTGAGGGAAGACGTGTTCTTGACCTCTTTGCAGGCAGCGGTCAAATGGCTCTTGAAGCACTTAGCAGAGGCGCAAAGAGTGCCGTTCTTGTTGACGCTTCAAAGGAAGCGGCTGAAATCATAAGAGCTAACGCACTTAAAACAAAGCTTTTCCCTGACGTTCGTGTTATTGTAAACGATTACAAAACCGCACTTCATCAGCTTTCGGGTATGGAACGCTTTGAGATAGTATTTTGCGATGCTCCGTATGCGGCAAAGCTTACAGGCGACGTCCTTGAAAGACTTATAGACGAGGACGTCCTCGCAGACGGTGCAACCGTTATTTGCGAAAGTGATGAGGACAAGGTTTACTCCGTAAGCGGACTTTCCCTTTACAAACAGGCTCACTACGGAAAAACCTACATAACTATTTACAAAAAGGTAGAGCCGGAAACCACTCCTGCTCCGTAAAAGCGAAAGGTAAGCTTATGAAAGCACTTATTTGCGGAAGCTTTGATCCGATAACAAACGGGCATCTTGACTTAATAAAAAGAGCTGTCGATATTTTCGGCGACGTTACCGTTGGCGTATTTATAAACCCCGATAAGACCTATCTTTTCTCAGCTGATGAGCGCGCAAATATGATACGAGAGGCTACAAAGGATATCAAAGGCGTAAGCGTTATTACAAGCAGTGGATACGTCGTTGACTATTGTGCCGATAACGGAATTTCCGTTATCGTAAAGGGAATAAGGAACACCGCCGACTACGAATACGAAATGAATATGGCTATTTTCAACAAAAATAGGGCACCGCATATCGAAACGGTATTTTTACCGGCTTACGACAGTATGGCAAACATAAGTTCCTCTCAAATACGCAAAATGCACCAAGAAAACAAGGATTTTTCAGCTTACGTTCCAAAATGCGTAAAAGACGCTTTTGATACTTTAAAATGAGTTTTATGAATTAAATTAGGACATTATTTGTTATTATGAGCAATAAAATCGAATTTTCGCACTTTCCCGTAATGTTGCAAGAGGCAGTAAACGGGCTTAATATTAAGCCGGACGGAAAATACGTTGACTGCACAACGGGAGGCGGCGGTCATAGCTACGAAATAGCTTCAAGGCTAAGCAAGGACGGTCATCTTTTTTGCTTTGACAGAGACCCTGAAGCGATAGCAGCCGCAAGTAAAAAACTTGAACCGTTTAAAGATAAAATAACCTTTGTAAACAGAAATTTTTGTGAAGCGGCAAGCGCCCTTGAGGGAATTGGTATCGACGGTGTTATAATTGACCTCGGCGTTTCCTCTTATCAGCTTGATAACCCAGAGCGCGGTTTTTCCTATATCCACAATGCGCCACTTGATATGAGAATGAATCAAAACGACCCAAGAAGTGCTTATGATATCGTAAACAACTATTCTAAAGATGAGCTTATACGAATTTTGCGCGACTACGGTGAGGAAAGATTTGCGCCTAAGGTTGCATCTTACATTGTTAATGCAAGAGAAAACGCACCAATAAGAACTACTCTTGAGCTTTCTGAAATAGTAAAAAAGGCGCTTAAAAACAACCCTTCAAAAGACGGCGGTCATCCTGCAAAGCGCACCTTCCAAGCAATACGAATTGAGGTTAACGGTGAACTTGCTATAATTGAACCAACTCTCCGTTCACTCACCGACCTGCTTAATACAGGTGGACGTCTTTCGGTAATCACCTTTCACTCACTTGAGGATAGAATTGTAAAGCAAACCTTCGCTACACTTGCAAAGGGCTGCACCTGTCCACCAAGACTTCCTATATGTGTTTGTGGCAAAAAGCCGACACTCACAAACGTTTCAAAGGCTATACTGCCAAGCAACGAGGAGCTTGAAATCAATTCACGTTCAAAAAGCGCAAAGCTAAGGCTTGCCGAAAAAATTTAACTACAAAAAACGCAGCTCAGAAGGTTGCGTTTTTTATCTTAGTATGTTATAATATATATACGGAGGTGATTTAATTGCTAAAATACGAAAGTCTATCCCCTGAAATTACCGCTAAAATTGAAAACGACAGAAAAAACGGTACAGTTCCACCTTTTGCCTTTGACGAGAGCAAGATTTTGCGCCGCGACCCTGAGCGCGACAAGGAAAATGTCATTCGTACCGCTTTTATTCGTGATATAGATAAAATTATTCACTGTCCATATTACAACCGTTACGCCGACAAAACGCAAGTATTTTCCTTTTACAAAAACGACGATATTACAAGGCGCGGACTACACGTTCAGCTAGTTTCAAGAATAGCCAGAACTATCGGTAAGGCACTTGGACTCAATCTTGATTTAATTGAGGCTATTGCACTAGGACACGATATCGGCCACACTCCATTTGGACACGCCGGAGAGGATTTTCTTGACGTTCTCTTGCAGGAAAAGACCGGCAGAAGATTTTCGCACAACATACACTCAGTGCGTGTACTGGATAAGATTTTTCCTTACAACATCAGTTTGCAAACTCTTAGCGGTATAGCCTCTCACGACGGCGAAATGGAGCTGAGCGAATACCGTCCTACAACACTTGAAAGCTTTGATACGTTTGATAGCTTAATCGAAGCCTGCTATGTGAATAAGTCTAACGTAAAAAAACTTGTTCCCTCAACTCTTGAGGGTTGCGTTATGAGAATTTCCGACATTATAGCGTATCTTGGAAAGGACAGACAAGATGCCGAAAGAGCAAAGATTATTTCAAACGATGAGTTTGAAAACGGTACTCTCGGACTCTACAACGCACAAATAATCAACAATCTTATAGTTAATATTATTGAGCACAGCTACGGAAAGCCGTATATTAAAATGGACGAGGTGCATTTTTCTTCACTGCAAAAAGCCAAAAAGGAGAATTATGCGCTTATATACAAAAATGACAATGTAAAGAACATTTTAAGCGAAACAGTTGAGCCGATGATGAAGCAAATCTATAATAAGCTTCTTGACGACCTTGTTAATAAAAATCTTTCTTCACCAATATTTACACATCATATTGATTATGTAAACAGCGCTCACTACACTCGCAAAATCGAATATATACAAAACGAGCCTAACCAAATTGTTGTCGATTACATTGCAAGTATGACAGATGACTATTTTATAGACCTTTATTCCTACCTTTTCCCAAGTGGTAATTTAAAAATACAGTATAAAAGTTATTTCTAAGACATAAAAAAATCCGAGGCAAGTGCCTCGGATTTTTTTATTTATTTACTTTTTGAGTTGAACTGCAGTACCGCCTGCCATTACTATCATTTTAGCAGCATTGGTACCAAATTCGTGCACTTCTACAGTAAGTCTTTTGTTTATCGCTCCTCTTGCGAGAACCTTAACATAATCAACGCCCTCTAAGACAAGATTCTTTTCAATAAGAGCTTCAACAGTTACAACGTCGCCGTCGTTAAATGCATCAGAAATAGAGTCAATATAAACAACACCCTTATTTTCTCCGACAGTTTCTACGTTTTCAATTACAACTGATTCTTCTACGTCAGAGTTTTCTGCTTCTTCAACGGTTACGCCCTTATTTTTCTTTACACTCTCGGGATTAAATGTGCCCTTTTTCGCATTCTTGACAATCTTGATGTATCCCATTTCGATAATTTCGTTGAGAGTTGCAGACTTATACTTGAACTCATTAGAAACAGATTTCTTTTGAACAAGACCTGCGCCCTCGCACATCATCTTGATAAGTTCAAGAACGTACTTGCAACCTCTTGCAGAGCGAACACGAACCATTACAGGAATATCGGCATATTTTTTAACTCCGCCAACATTTTCAAAGAAATACTTAGTACCTTCAAGAGTTGCGGGAGCAATTGCGAGATATACGCAAAGAGTCTTACCTCTGAAAGTAAGGTTTGCGTAGGTCTTACCCTTAAGGAAGTATCTTTCCTTGCTCCAGCTTTCGGTAGACTTAATTCCATAGGATAGGAGTGTGTTTGAAATAAGAGCATATCTGCTTTGTCCTTCGGGCACAGCAAGCATAAGCTTAGAACGGAAGCTATAATTGTAGCTGATTTTGGTTTCTTCAACAACTTCCTCTACGGGAGCTTCTTCAATAACTTCCTCAACAGGAGCCTCTTCAATAACTTCCTCAACAGGAGCCTCTTCAACAACCTCCTCTACGGGAGCTTCTTCAATAACTTCCTCGACAGGAGCTTCTTCTACAACTTCCTCAACAGGAGCCTCTTCAACAACCTCCTCGACAGGAGCCTCTTCAATAACTTCCTCTACGGGAGCCTCTTCAACAACCTCCTCAACAGGAGCTTCTTCAACAACTTCCTCGACAGGAGCCTCTTCAACAACCTCCTCGACAGGAGCTTCTTCTACAACTTCCTCTACGGGAGCTTCTGCAGCCTTTTCAGCCTTTGCTTTCTTTTCATCTTTGATGGTCTTTACTGCGAAGACCGATGAACCAACGGCACCAACCGTCGCAACTGCACCCAAAGCTATAACCGCGGGAATAACCCCTGCAGGAAACAGAAGAGCAAGGAACGGAACAAACACTGCAACAAACCTTTTCTTTCTTATTATAAAATATACTACAACTGCAATTTCAACTACTACAAGAACTGCAAGAAGTACAATAAGCCAAGTGAGACTTACCTCTTTATCAGCAAGAATGTAGTAAACGCCGTCAAGAGTTGCAGTTTTAAATATGAGGTATGCACCGCCCTTTGCACTCTCATAGATGTATACGGTTTCGCCAGACTCACTTACAACCTGAAGTCCACTTTCAGTTCTATAAGACTTAGGAAGCAAAATCTTTACAGTATAGTAGCCGTCATCAATTTTTGCATTGGTCGTAGTAATGTTAAAACCAAAGAGTACCTTTTTGCCGTTAACCGCTGCATCTGCAAGCTCGTCATCAAACTCACCTGTTGCAACTGTTACATTATCGGTTGCAATTTCATCCTTACCCTCAGCAAGTTTTATAGAAATGGTGAGAGCACTGTTCATACCTTTGTAGTTAAGAACCTTTACGTTTAACTCAGCAGGATTTTCATTTGCATATTCAGCGCCATTTCCAACAACTAAAATAACAATATTAACACTTGCAATATCTTCAAGTGCAGTAGTAAATGTCGCCTCAAGATCAGCAATTCTCTTGCCTGCCGCGTAATCAAGGTTATCCAAGTTACCAATAGCCACAGCAAGCTTTGCATCAAGTTTTTTCAAGCCGTTATTATCGTACTTGCCGCTTTCCTTTTTTGCCGCCACGTCGGCTACAAGGTCTGCCTTAACCTTATCTTTAATCTTATTGTAAATATCAACTGACATTTCTTCGACAAAACCTACGCCAAAGCCGTTTTCACCGAATACCTCAACGGCCTCGATATCTACAAGCATAGCTTTAAGAGTTGGAATATCAATAGCTCCAAGATCGTCAATTTTAATTATATCATACTTCTTTACGAAAAGTCCGATTTCATATTCATCGCGGTACATTTCAAAAATGCCGATTAAAAACTCAGCACTTTCATAACGCTCTTCTGCGGTAGCTCTATCGTTATCAATGCTTTCGTACAGGTAGTGTACAACCTCATACTTTTTATCCTTCGCCGCATCATTTACATCTACGTCTGAAAGAACATCTATCTTTGCAATGGTATATGCAAGGTCGACGATAAACTCGGCGTCAGCCTCATTACCAAGATATGCCTCGCCAAGCTCGTCATAGATAGCATTAAAGTCATTTAAAGCCGCCATCATATCAGCATAGCTGTAATTTGCACAAAGATCATCGTACTTTGCAGCCGTCTTTGCTGCGTTTATTACGTTCTGATGGTTTGCGAGGTAGTTACTAATGAGAAGGTATTTACCCTTTTCAGCAAATTCATATGCTTTATATTCATCAGGAACATTATTATAAAGAGTGATAAGCTGCTCAATCTCGGCAGGAGTTGCGGTTACGGTATGGTCAACGCTATCATAAAGCTTATGACCATTAGTTACAGTTATTTCTTCATACTTAGCAAGGAATGCAGCCTTTGCAGCTAGGTCGCCAGCATCCATAGCTACGAACTCACCAAGGTATACGGGAGCACTGGGAAGAGTTCCGTTACCACCTTCGACGCGTACCCAAGCGGAATACTTTGCACCGGGAATAAGATCTGCTATTTCAGTTGCTTCATCAGCGGATATCCAAGCATCATCCGATATACCGTAATCATTACCGATTGAACCGCCTATAAGAACTACTGCGTACTCACGTCCTGCAGTGGTTTTAAGGCAGGCAGTAATGCTGCCCTCAACATCGTACTGTTCATATACACCGTCATTTCCTTTTTCAGGAGCTTCAGCAACCTTCTGAGAGTTAACGTCGAACTCGAGCAGACTTGTTCCATAAGCTACAAGTATCTTACCTGCTTTCCTCGCATCCTCGGGAGCATAAGGTGTTGTAAGCGCGATCTGTTCTTCGTTGCTTATGTAATATGTGCCTTCGGGATAACCGAGAATACCACTTTGGGCATCATAGGTTATAACTCCGACAGTACCAACGAAAAGTTCCGTATTGCCGTTATAGCAAATAAATACGGGTAACTCGTTTGCATACTCTTTTGCGAAGGTTTTGTTGATATCGTATTCAGTTTCAAAATATCCGTTTTCATCGGGAAATACACTGAATATTTGTGAATAAATAATATCCGTTCCCACTCTGAAAAAGATTTCGCCGGGGCACGCAGTTTTATCAACCGTTCCCTTAACAACAATCTTATTTACCTCATCCTGAGTTACCTCAACACTGAAAACACCGTCAGTTACCGAAGGGTTTGCAGTAGCGGAGAGCTTAACAAACTCAAAATTATCGAGAATGTCGCTCTTGCTCTTGTCCGTATCAGAGAATAAAGCACCCGCAACCACCATTGCCGCTACTACGACAACAGAAAGAACCGCAGTGAGTATTCTCTTTACTCTTACTGATTTGAGCATATTTACCTCCTAAAATAGTGCACACGCACGTTATTTTTATTTATTATAATTTATTATATCATATTTTTTTTATAAATACAATAGTTTAGCCGAAAAAATTTGAAAAAAATCCAAAATTTTTCGGCCAAAATATTTTGTAAATAATATGTAAATTATATAATAGTCGGGTCGTCAGCGAGTATTATACCCTTTTGAGTGAGAACCTCAACCGCATCTTTTACGTCTTTTATACGCAAAACAATATATGCTTTTTTATTTTTAGGTGATACGAACGCATACATATATTCAATATTAAGTCCGGTTTCCGCAACGTTTTCAAGAATATGAGTCATCGCACCGGGCTCGTCGGGAACTTCTGCGGCCAGAACGTTATTAACCGAAGTTACGCAACCGATACCTGCAAGTACCTCTTTTGCCTTTTCGGTGTCGTTTACAATCATACGGAGTATTCCAAAATCCTGTGTATCGGCAAGAGAAAGAGCGCGTACGTCAATTCCTGCAACAGAAAGTACAGACGTTACATTAGCAAGGATTCCGGGCTTATTTTCAATAAAAACCGAAATTTGTTTTATAGTCATAACGTTTATCTCCTTTACACAAATTCATATCCAAGCGCAAACGCCTTGAGATTAAGCTCTCTGAATTTTTCGGGAACAGTCTGAACAATCGCCTCTTCCCATTTTTCTCTTGAAATATCAAGATACTTTGCAAGTCTACCCATCAAAACGATATTTACCGACTTAGTAGTACCTGCCTGCTCGGCAAGAGTAAGCGCATCAAGGCTATCAACGGTTACACCAGCCGCCTTTACCGTTTCAAGAACGTCAGTTGGGTACTGCGCATTGCCGATAATTACAGGCATAGGATCTATTTCTTGTGTATTAACGATAATTTTACCGTCCTTTTTAAGGCAAGAAATATATCTTGCCGCCTCAAGCTTTTCAAACGAAATTATATAATCTGCCTCACCCTCGGTAATAACAGGGGAATAAACCTTATCGCCGTATTTAACGTAGGTTACAACCGAACCTCCTCTTTGGCTCATACCGTGTACCTCAGAGACCTTAACGTCGTATCCCTCGTTCATAAGGAGCTTACCAAGGAGCTTCGATGCGAGCAGTGTACCCTGACCGCCAACGCCGACTATCATAAGTGAAGTTGTTTTCATCTTAGCGTACCTCGCTTTCTATCGCACCAAACGCGCAAAGCTGCTTACATACGTCGCAGCCAACACAAAGCGTATGGTCAATAACTGCTTTTTTATTCTTAAATGAAATAGACGGACAACCGAGTGTCATACACTTTTTACAGCTCTTGCACTTGTTCGGATCAACCCAAACGGGTGATTTCGGCTTTACCGACTTAAGGAGCACACAGGGGCGTCTGGAAATAATTACAGACGGCTCGTTAACCGACGTTTCCTCTTTGATAGCTGCATCGCACTCAGCGATATTGTATGGATCAACAACTCTTACGCGGTTAATTCCGACTGCACGGCAAAGTGCTTCAAGGTCAACCTTAGCGGCAGGATCGCCTTTGATATTAAAGCCCGTAGTGGGATTTTGTTGGTGTCCCGTCATACCCGTAATAGAGTTATCAAGAATAATTACAGTAGAATTTGTTCCGTTATACGCAACGTTGATAAGTCCCGTTACGCCCGAGTGCATAAAGGTTGAATCACCTATAACACAAGCAGTTTTGCCACTTCCCTCAGTTGCAAGATTAAAGCCGTGAAGTCCCGAAACGGATGCACCCATACAAAGTGTAGAATCAAGAGCCGAAAGCGGAGCAACTGCACCGAGAGTGTAACATCCGATATCACCAAGCACGGTAACCTTGTTTTTAACGAGCGCATAGAAAAGTCCTCTGTGCGGACAGCCTGAACACATCATAGGGGGACGTCCCGGAACGTCTGCTTCACAGGTTACGGTAGCACTTTTTTTACCAAGGATAACGTTTCTAACAACCTCTTGACTGTATTCTCCAATAGGCGTAAAGAGAGATTTTCCCTCCACCTTGATACCGAGATTTTTAACGTGGGTTTCGATAATTCCGTCAAGCTCTTCAACAACGATAAGGCGCTTTACCTTTGCGGCAAAGTCCTTAATGAGGTTTGTGGGGAGCGGATTTACGATACCGAGTTTAAGAACGCTTACGCTGTCGCCAAGTGCCTCTTTTACATACTGATAGCAATCGCCTGCAGTAATAATACCGATTTCGGTGCCACCCATTTCAACTCTGTTGTATTTGCAATTTTCAGCAAATTCGGCGATAGCCTTGGTTCTTTCCTCGACTACGGGGTGGCGTTTTTTAGCGTTACCCGGCATCATAACGAATTTAGGAATATTCTTTTCGTAAGCCTTTACGGGTACTGCATTACGCTCTCCGATTTCAACAATGCTTTGAGAGTGAGAAATTCTCGTACACATACGTAAGATAACAGGGGTGTCAAATTTTTCGGAAAGCTCAAAGGCATCCTTTGCAAATTCATAGCTTTCAGCGGAATCAGAGGGTTCAAGCATAGGTACTTTAGCCGCAATAGCATAGTGCCTTGAGTCCTGCTCGTTTTGAGATGAGTGCATAGCAGGGTCATCCGCAACACAAATTACCATACCGCCTGTTACACCCGTATAAGAAAGGGTGAAAAGCGGGTCAGCCGCCACATTGAGTCCGACGTGCTTCATAGCACAAGCCGAGCGTGCACCTCCAAGAGATGCACCAAAGGCAACCTCCATAGCAACCTTTTCATTAGGTGCCCACTCGGAATAAATATCGTCATATTTTGAAAGGAATTCCGTTATTTCGGTGGACGGTGTTCCAGGATAACTGGAAACGACGTTAATTCCACCCTCATAAAGTCCTCTTGCAACCGCTTCGTTGCCAATAAGTAATTTTTTCATTATGTAACCCTGCCTTAATGTAGCTTTCTATTATCAATAACACGCTTTGCCTTACCCTCAGACCTCGGGAGAGTTTTGGGACTTACAAGCGTAACCTTTGCCGAAATACCTACTACGCTCTTTATTTTTTCAACTATTTCGTAACGGATTTTTTCAAGTTCAGCAACGGTATCGGTGGAATAGCCCTCTTCAAGCTCAACCTGAACCTCAAGAGTATCGGTTGAGTTAACTCTGTCAACCAAAAGCTGATAGAACATTGAAACACCCTTAACGGATACGAGAACCGACTCAATTTGGCTCGGGAACATATTTACACCGCGTATAATAAGCATATCGTCGGTTCTTCCCGTAATTCTTCCCATTCTAACCGTCGTTCTTCCACATTTACATTTTTCCGCATTAAGTGTGCAAATATCGTGGGTGCGGTAGCGGAGCATCGGCATACCCGTTTTGGTAATTGTGGTAAATACAAGCTCACCCGCTTCGCCGTAAGGAAGCGGCTCTTCCGTTACAGGGTCGATGATTTCGGGAATAACGTGGTCCTCGTTTACATGCATACCGCATTTTTCAAGACACTCAAACGCAACACCAGGCCCTGCAATTTCGGTAAGACCGTAAATATCGCAAGCATCAATATCAAGAAGCTCCTCAAGTCTTGTTCTCATTTCCTCAGTCCAAGGCTCCGCTCCGAAAACACCTGCTTTAAGCTTCAAGTCCTTTTTGGGATCGATACCCATATCTTTAATTGTTTCGCCAAGATACGTTGCATAAGAGGGAGTGCAGCAAAGCATTGTTGCGCCAAGCTCCTGCATCATCATTATTTGTCTTGGAGTATTTCCGCTTGACATCGGAACGGTCATAGCGCCGATTGCCGACGCGCCCTGATGAGCACCGAGTCCGCCCGTAAAGAGTCCGTATCCGTAAGCAATTTGAATTATATCATCCTTAGTTGCGCCTGCGGCGGTCAATGAACGCGCAACCATTTCAGTCCATACGTCAACATCGTTTTGGGTATATCCCGAAACAATAGGCTTACCCGTCGTTCCGGACGAGCCCTGAATTCTAACGATTTCGCTTTTTGGTGAAGCCAAGAGTCCAAATGGGAATTCATCTCTAAGGTCGGTTTTATTTGTAAACGGGAGGTAGCGCAGGTCATCAATGGTTTTGATATCCTCCGGCTTTATTCTCTTTTCGTCCATTCTTTGGCGGTATAGCGGTACGTTTTCGTATTCAAGCTTAACCGTTTGTCTTAAACGTTCATTTTGCAGTTCACGTAGCTCTTCTCTTGACATACACTCTCTTTCGGGATTGTATATGTTGTGGGTTTTTGGCGCTTTCATAAAGCATTTATCTCCTCTGTGGTAAGGGACTCGGAGGGTATCCGAGCCGATATTTTTACTTATAAAGTATAACATAATATATTATATTTGTCAAGCAAATTTACCCAAAAACAACCCCGAAAAGGCATTTTTTGATATTATCTTTCTCTTTATGCAATACAGAACGATTACGGCAAAAAAATAATTTGTTAATTTTTTAAAAAGGTATTGCATTTTCGTTTTGTATGTGCTATAATGATGAGGATTGAAAAAAGACTCTCTGACGAAAGGAGGACGTACATTCACTAAAAACAGTTAAACAGGCAAAATCCTGTGAATCATTTTTAGACGCTATGTACTATTGGTAAAATGAAAGAAGCAATCCATCCCGATTATGTTGAGACCAAGGTTATCTGCGCTTGCGGTGAGACCTTCGTAACCCGCTCCACCAAGGGCGGCGATATCCGTTTAGACATCTGTTCTAAGTGCCACCCGTTCTTTACGGGTAAGCAGAAGTTTGTTGACGCCGGCGGACGTGTTGACAAGTTCAGACGCCGTCTTGAAGCTGCTAACAAGTAATTTCTACGGAAAACAAATGGCTGTTGCAAACGCAACAGCCATTTTTCTTTTTACTTTTTTTGAGGCAGGGTTATCTTCATTATTAATTCGATTAATATGCCGAATGGGATAACCGTCAACGCCAAAATCACCGTAGTTTTAATTTGCTCTACGGTTAGTGGCGCGCATCTGAATAGCTCGCCACCCTTGTAAATCATAACCACCTGAGCCCCGAAAACAGTACTCATTACCACTGTGAATACAGGGTTTTGCAAAAGTCCCGAAAAAACGTTTACACGTCCACTTCGTGCATTTACTGCGCCGAAAATTCCGCAAAAAACAAACAGCGCAAAAAATCCGGAATAGAAAGCAGGTGTAAAGCGTCCGCCAAATAAATTCAGCATTTTCGGACTGTTATAAAAATACAGGCAAAGCATTACCGTATAAATTCCCATTACAAAAATTCTCGTCAGCATATCGCCGTTTAATACGTGCTCATTTCGTTTGCTCGGCGGCTCTTTCATATAGCAAGGAAGCGGCGCTTCGCCGGCAAAGGCTATTGCTGCAAGTGTGTCCATTATCAGATTTATCCACAGCATTTGCGAAACGGTTACGGGATTTTCAAAGCCGATAAATGAGCCGATAATACTTATGCCAACTGCACTTAAATTCATTATAAGCTGAAAAACTATAAATTTCCGTATAGAACGAAAAATCGTTCTTCCGTAAAGCACCGCTCTTTCAATCGAAGAAATATCATTATTATTAATAATTATGTCCCCCGCCTCTTTTGCGACGTCGGTACCACCACCCATAGCGAAGCCTACGTCTGCGGTTTTAAGTGCAGGTGCGTCGTTTAGTCCATCGCCCGTCATAGCAGTAACGTATCCGCATCCCTTTGCTATGCGTACAAGTCGGCTTTTATCGTCCGGCAAGGCTCTCGCAACCACGCAAAGCCTCGGTAATACATTGGCTATTTCGCTGTCGGTCATACTTTTCAAATTATCGCTTTCAATTGCAAGAGCATCCGTTTCACTTGTTAAAATCCCTGATTCCCTTGCTATCGCCTTTGCAGTGGCAAGAGAATCGCCCGTAATCATAATCGGCTGTACACCTGCCATTTTTAAATTTTTAATTGCACGTGGAGCTTCTCTGCGCACCTCATCGCGTATTAAAATTATACAAACAAGGCAACCGTCCTTAATTATTCCATCTGTAGACGGTGAATTCCCCGAAGCCATTTGCTTTGCCGCATATTTAAGACTCTCACTGCCTACTGACGATGTAGCTATTGCCACTGCGCGCATTCCCTTTGCGGAAAACTTGTTAAGCTCCTCAAACAAGGCGTTTTTGTCAAGCTTTATACGTTTCCCACCGCACCCGTAGGCTTCAAAACAGTGTTTTATCAGTATTTCGGGAGCGCCCTTTATCAATGTTATTTTACTGCCGAAAAGGTTTCTCATTTCCTTTTTTTCGGATATATCCACCTGCGCCCCCGAAAGCTTTAAGCGACTGTCAAACGGCAGATATGTTATTTGATTACATTCACGCGGTATTTCAGAACAAGAAAGATATTCATCAAGCAAGGCTCTATCGGTTACGTTACCGGATATCGCACTTTTTTTAGCCACGTCTATTTTGCTTTCACCGCCGTAGACGGCGCATACACCAATAAGAAAACGAAGTTCCTTGCCCACGTCAATACTTCTTTTTGAACGGATAAGCTCACCCGAAAGATATGAAACAACTCTTGGATTTCCGTAAGTAAGTGTCCCCGTTTTATCGGTAAAAAGTATCTGCGTATTTCCTGCCGTTTCAATTCCAACAGGACGTCGCACACGTATTCCCTGCTTTTGCATACGTATCATATTTGATGAAAGCACAACGGTTATCATCATCGGTAATCCTTCAGGAACGGCAACAACTACAACGGATACTGCAAGAGTCAGGGCGTGAAGCAGTTCTAACGATACGTTACGTGCATTAAAAACAAAGCTACCGTCAAGCAAAAAGGTACTTATAAGGTGAGCTAGTGCAACGCAAACTGCACAAAAATATCCGAATTTACTTATTGTACCCGCAAGCCTTGTTAGGCGTTCACGAAGTGGGCTTTCCCCGTTTTCAGCCTGTATTTCACCTGCAATTTTCCCATAAAAGGTGTCCTTTCCAACCGCTTTTATAAGCATAACTCCGCGTCCCGCCGTTATAAGTGCGCCTCGAAAAAGACTGTGTGCATCAGTCGGAGTGCCAAGTAAGGCATTTTCCGACGTACTGTTTTTTCTTTGTTCAACGCTCTCTCCGTTCAGCGCAGACATATCACAGGAAATTTCTCCGCTTATAAGTATACCGTCTGCTCCGACTTTATCTCCCGCCTTTACCTCAACAAAATCACCGACAACCAACTCATCAACTGAAACGGTTGTCGCTATGCCGGAACGAATAACGGTACAGCTTTGCTTCTTCGCCTCGTCTTGCATTTTACGGAACGCCTTTTCGCTTCCGTATTCGCTCAGTGTAGACACAAGCGTCGAAATAAGTATTGAAACGGCTATCCCAAGCGCTTCAAAACCACTTCCCTTCCCCGAAAACAAAAGGGTAATAAAAAATGCACCGATAAGTATTTTAATTATCGGATCTCCAAAATTTTTAATTAATTTTTTAAAAAAAGATGTTTTAACTTGGCTTTCAAGAACATTTGAACCATAGCTATTTCTTGAAGCAAGTACCTCTTTTTCGCTTAGTCCGTTCAGTGTTTTATTCAAAGTTAATTTACTCCCCCGTTTTTTAGTAAATAACTATGAAAAAAACTATATTTTTATTACTGCAAAATTAAAACCGTTTGTGTCTTATTCCCACAATCTCGGGAAGCAAGGCTACAAACGGTTTATTTATTACTTTTTACGTTTATTACGATTATTTTGATTATTTTTAGATTTTGATTTTTTACATTTTTTCTTTATAATCTTGTATAGAGATACTATCTTTTTTCGGAATATGAACACAAGAATAGCAGCTATTACAATTAAAATCAAAACCCAAGTCCATATCGGTAAATACAGAATGCGTGTGGCGGTTTCACCACCCTCTACGAGCACATAGGAAAGAAGTCCTCTACTCTCAAATTCTACTATATCTATTAAATACTCTAGAGTTTTTTCATCGGATACAACCGCACAAGCTCCACCAACGGTTGCGTTTTCGAAGCCACCGTCCTCATCAACAGTAACATAGGCAAGCTTAAGCGGTTCGGTTTGCGCAAATCCGCTCGCTATACGGACAAAGGGGTAATATTCCTCTTTGGAATCAAGATCAACTACCTGCATAGCAAGAATATCGTTAATTATAAGCGCGGTTTTCTTAAGCTCAACAGTACCGCCTATGAATATTTGCGGAAATTCGCTCCTTCCATTTCCAATCGCGCCTGAAAGAAGAAGGTTACCCTCACAGTAAACACTTCCACAGTACTCCGACTTATTGCCAGCTATTTCTCCATCTGACATTTCAAGCAAGGAATTGCTTCCAGCAACGTATACTCCGCCGCCAATATCGGCAGCCTCGTTATTCATAATATTTCCGTTTATGAATTCAAGTGTACCCGTAATATAAATACCGCCACCGTTTGCCTTGGATACGTTATCCATTATGAAGGTTTCTTTGCTCTTAAGCTCATTTCGGGCGTATATCGCACCACCGTTTCCTTTTGCTTCGTTATTTTGGATAATACAGCCCGACACCAAGTTTCTGCCATCAATGTAAAGAGCGCCACCATCGGACTCCGCCGAATTGCGTTCAAATTTTCCTCCAGAAATTTCAGTATCACCGTATATGAAAACAGCACCACCCATTTCGGATTTATTCTCGGTAAAGGTACAGTTTTTAAGAGCAATATAGCCTGAGGTTGAGTATATTGCGCCTCCCCTTCCCGACGGTGTGTCGAGATAACTTGCGTTCTTATTGAAATTGCAATTTTCAATTAAATAATACCCGTCAGTTTTGTTGCCCTGCGTTTCGGTTGCAATTGCACCGCCATTAGGTGCAAAGCAATTTTCAAACGTACATTTTTTTAAGGTTACGTTAGCACCAAGAGGCATTTGCTCCTCATCCTCGGTTTCGTAGCTTCTAATACAAATTGCGCCTCCTGACTTACTGTTGGATGTCGAGTTTACAAACTTTACATTTTCCGCCTCAAAGTCTGCCTTTCCAAGAATATGAATCAGTCCGCTATCAGACTCATATTTATCATTCATTCCATCTATCGTAAGCGCACCTTCGAGTATAAGATAAGGATAATCGCTTTTAGCAACAGCTCCATCAAGAACGATAAGGTCATTAAACGGCGAGCCTCGGAATATCGTACACTCCGCACCCGATATACGGTAAAAGCCCTCTTTTATTATGATAGGTTTTTTAACGATTATGTTACCTTTGAGCACTACCCTACCGGAATCTTCCACCATTACGTGAGGGGTTCCGTTTGCATCCGAAAAAGCCTTTACAAGCTCATCAAGATTAGTAACGTCCCCACCCTCTACAAAATAGGAGTTAAACGCATCTCTGTTTGCCTCAAGTGCGTTTACCGAAAATACACCAAATATAAAAATTAATCCAAAAACTAAAATAAACGCAAATAATTTCTTTTTCATAGATTTTGCCTTTCAATTCGTTATTCTTTTATATTCTACCAAATATAAGGATACATAAAAAGCGGTATTATTTTAACTTTTTAAACTTTAGTGTAGAATTTAAAATAAAATTTTTGTTTACTTTGACAAAAACGGTGATTTTTAACGGCAATTTACTTGACTTGCACATATTTAATGTGTATAATTTAAGTTGATTATATTACAAGCGAGGCTCGCTCAAATGACGGCAAATTACCACACCCATACCTATCTTTGTCAACACGCCTCGGGACTGCCCGAGGAGTACGTGCAGACCGCAATTAAAAACGGTCTTGAAATTCTCGGTTTTTCCGACCACGCTCCATTCTTTTTCCCCGACGGATACGTCTCCGGCTGTCGTATGAAAATGGATGAGATAGATTTTTATTTTGACACGGTTCTCACTTTACGAGAAAAATATAAGAGTTATATTGATATTAAGGTCGGATTTGAAATTGAATACTATCCCCGCTACTGGGATAGGGCTATTGAAAAATACCGTGAATATCCGCTTGATTATCTTATCTTAGGCAATCATTTCCTTGGAAATGAAGGAATATTAGATTTTCCTCCAATCAGTAAGCCTACCGAGGATGAAAATTTGCTTATTCAGTACGTAAACGAGTGCATTGCAGCATTAAATACAAACCGAATTACATATCTTTGCCACCCCGATATGATGCTTTACACCAAGGACAACGAAATTTACGAGCGTGAGATGAGTCGACTTATTCTTGAAGCCAAGCGTCTTGGTATACCGATTGAATTAAATCTTCTCGGTACAAGAGCAAAGCGCCACTATCCCCGTGATTTTTTTTGGAAAATAGCGAGCAGGCTCGGAGCAACGGCGATTTTGGGATGCGATGCACACACCTCAAGCGACGTTGGAGTGAAATCCGAAATTGAAGCGGCGCAAAGATATGCAGATAACTTCGGCATACCCTTACTTGATAAAATTCCTCTCAAAAATCCAATTTTTTAGGAGTCAAAATGAAAGAAAAAGGCTTTTTACCTATAACTGCCGAGGAAATGACGGCGCTCGGTTGGGATACCCCCGACTTCGTTTACGTCAGCGGAGATGCATACGTTGACCACCCGTCATTTGGCACTGCAATTATAACGAGAGTCCTTGAAAGCAAGGGATTTCGCGTTGCGGTTTTACCTCAGCCCGACTATAAGTCCTGTGAGGATTTCAAGCGCTTTGGAAGGCCACGTCTTGGATTTTTAGTCAGCGCAGGTAACATCGACTCTATGGTTGCGCACTACACTGCCTCAAAGAAAAAGCGCTCATACGATTATTATTCCGCAGGCGGAAAAATGGGAAAACGCCCCGACAGGGCCGTTATTGTCTACTGCAACCGAATAAGAGAGGCGTATGGCGACGTGCCGATAATTCTCGGCGGTCTTGAGGCGTCCTTGCGCCGATTTGCGCATTACGATTACTGGGATAACAAGGTGCGCCGCTCGGTGCTTGTCGACAGCAGAGCCGATATTTTAACATACGGTATGGGCGAAAATATTCTCACCCGAATTGCAGAGCTTCTTGACAAGGGGGTACCGATTAAAAAGATACGCGACGTCCGAGGAACAGTTTACCTTTGCTCACCCGAGGACAAGGTAAATTACGAGGTTGCGGCAACCTTTGATTTCAATGAGCTTAAAGCGAGCAAGAAAAAGTATGCCGAGGCATTTGGCGTACAGTACAAAAATCAAGATAGCATAAACGGACGTGCGATTTGCGAGCTTTACGACAATAAAATGCTCGTACAAAATCCACCGATGCCTCCGCTTGAGCGTGAGGAGCTTGACAAAGTTTATTCGCTTCCGTATATGCGTACATACCACCCCGTATACGAAAAAGAAGGCGGTGTGCCCGCTATTGAAGAGGTACAGTTTTCTATAACTCACAATCGAGGCTGCTTTGGTGCTTGTAACTTTTGCGCTCTTGCATTTCACCAAGGACGTACCGTCCGTTCAAGAAGCATTGAGAGTGTTGTAACCGAGGCAAAAAAGATAACGGAGCTTCCAAATTTCAAGGGATATATTCACGACGTTGGAGGACCGACGGCAAATTTCCGCTACCCGTCCTGCGAAAAGCAGTTAAAGGACGGTGTATGTCCAAGTAGAAAATGTCTTGCTCCCACCCCTTGCAAAAACCTAAAGGTTGACCACACCGAATATATAAAGCTCATTGAGGAAATCGAGGCTATTCCAAAAATCAAAAAGGTATTTATCCGCTCGGGTATCCGCTTTGACTATTTAATGTACGATAAAAGCGATGCGTTCTTCAAAAAGCTTGTTCGCGACAATGTATCGGGGCAGTTAAAGGTCGCTCCCGAGCATTGCTCGTCAAACGTTTTGTCTTATATGGGCAAACCGAATTTCGAGGTATATCAAGGCTTCCGTGAAAAATATTTCCGTCTTTGCGACCAAATCGGCAAGGAACAGTATCTTGTGCCATATCTGATGTCAAGCCACCCCGGTTCAACCTTAAAGGACGCGGTTGAGCTTGCAGTTTGCCTTAAAAGAGACGGATACGCGCCCGAGCAGGTGCAGGACTATTATCCCACCCCCGGAACGGCATCAACAGTTATGTACTATACGGGTATCAACCCCTTAACTATGAAGCCTGTTTACGTTGCGACTGATTACCACGAAAAGCAGCTTCAAAGGGCACTTTTGCAGTTCAACCGTCCGCAAAACGCTCCCCTTGTCCGCGAGGCGCTTATCAAGGCAGGACGCGAGGACTTGATAGGCTACGGCAAGGACTGCCTTGTACGTCCCGAAAACGGAAAGAACGAGCGTTCAATCGCACCCACAAGTCGCCAAAATCAAAAAGACAGTCGAAAGTTATCGCAACCGCAAGGCACGAAGAAGACAAACAGAAAGGGCAAGAAATTCGGTGGAAAACCCATTTCAAACGCACCCACAACACAGAAAAACACTAAAAAACGCAAATAAAAATGCAGGCAAGAGCCTGCATTTTTTGTTTTTAGATTTGCCTCATCCACCATTTATCTTACGATAAACGGTCCCCCTTCCCCTAATGGGGAAGGAGCTTTACGCCTCCCATATGGTTTAGTGGAAACTTGATTTCAGGGTAAGATATTTGTTCCACCTAGAAATTTTGCAAAAAACTATATCTTTACCCATTTAAGAGCGTTATTTTCGACTGTTACCTTAACCTTATCGCCCTTAGCAAATGTACCGTCGAGCATTGCGGTTGCAAAGCTATCCTCAACCTTATGCATAATGGTACGGCGAAGCGGTCTTGCTCCGTATACGGGGTCTGTCCCCTCTTTTGCGAGGTAATCTATCGCCTCATCGGTAAATTCCACCTCTACGCCAAGGTCGTTAATTCTATCGCTTACCGTTTTTATCATATTAACGGCAATCTTGCGGATATCCTCAGCCGTAAGCTTATCAAAGACGATAATTTCGTCTATACGGTTGATAAATTCGGGGCGAAATGCCTCTTTTAGGTGTCCTATCACTTTGTTTTTGAGTTCTTCGCTATTTTGAGCCTCGCCCACCGAAGCAAAGCCGAGTCCACCCGTCTTATGAGTTAACTCCTTTGCACCGAGATTTGAGGTCATTATGATAACCGCATTTTTGAAATCCACACGACGTCCCTGAGAATCAGTAAGTATTCCGTCATCAAGAATTTGGAGTAAAAGATTAAAAACGTCGGGGTGTGCCTTTTCAATTTCATCAAATAGGACTACCGAATAAGGCTTACGACGAATTTTCTCGGTGAGCTGACCGCCCTCGTCATATCCAATATAACCGGGGGGCGAACCAATCATTTTCGAAATACTTGCCTTTTCCATATATTCGGACATATCAATACGGATAAGTGCGTTTTTATCGCCGAAAAGTATCTCGGCAAGTGCCTTTGAAAGCTCGGTTTTACCCACACCCGTAGGTCCAAGGAAAACGAACGAGCCAACAGGTCTATTCGGGTCTTTTAGTCCTATTCTTGAGCGGCGGATTGCCTTTGCTACTGCCGTTACCGCCTCGTTTTGACCTATAACCATTTCGTGCAGTAGGTCCTCAAGGTGTAGCAAACGCTCCCCCTCCTCATCGGCAAGCTTTTGTACGGGAATACCCGTCCACTGCGTTACAATCTCGGCAATATCGGTTGCCGTTACTTTATCGCTATCGGGAGTCTTTGTGTTTTCCCACTCAACATTTTTCGCTTCAAGCTCGTTTGTAAGTGCGTTTTCCTCATCACGAAGACGTGCGGCTGCCTCAAAGTCCTGATTTATAACCGCATCACGCTTTTCCTCGGACACCCTCTCAAGCTTCTTTTCAAGCTCGGTTATTTCCTGCGGCTTACCTGCTTTGCCGATGCGTTTTCTTGATGCCGCCTCGTCTATTAAGTCGATAGCCTTATCGGGCAGGTATCTATCGTTTATATAACGGCGGGAAAGGTTAACCGCTGACTCAAGAGCCTCGTCGCTTATTTTAAGACCGTGATGCTCCTCGTATTTTGGGCGAAGTCCCTGAAGTATTTTTACGGTATCCTCAGGGGTAGGCTCACCTACGTTTACCGACTGAAAGCGTCGCTCAAGGGCGGCGTCCTTTTCGATATATTTGCGGTATTCGGCAAGAGTGGTCGCACCAATAACCTGAATTTCGCCTCTCGAAAGCGCAGGCTTTATGATATTTGCGGCGTCCATACTGCCTTCGTTTGTCGCTCCTGCACCAACTATCATATGAATTTCGTCAATGAAAAGAATTACGTTAGGATTTTCCGCAATTTCGTTCATTATTCCCTTCATACGCTCTTCAAATTCGCCTCTGTATTTTGTACCTGCGAGCATTCCCGAAAGGTCAAGAGATACAAGAATTTTATCCTTAAGCATATCGGGAACGTCCCCCGAGACTATCTTTTGAGCAAGTCCCTCGGCAACTGCGGTTTTTCCCACGCCCGGCTCACCGATAAGACAAGGATTGTTTTTAGTTCTTCTTGAAAGAATTTGAATAACCCTCTCGGTTTCACTGTCTCTGCCTATGACGGGATCCATTTTACCTTCTTTGGCGAGAGCGGTGAGGTCGCGCCCGAATTTTCCAAGCGTTTCCATACCCTCAAGAGCTGAAGCATTCCTTTTAGAAGAGCTACCTTTTCTCTTTACAAATACAGACGACTCGTCATCCGAAAATTCCGTCTTTTCCTCACTTCTACTGTTAAACATTTTTAATATTTCAGTGCCAAGCGCCTTTATGTCCGCCCCCTCGTTTACAAGGAGCTTAACCGCAAGGCAATCGCTCATAAGAAGTGTAGCGTAAAGGAGATGCTCCGTACCTACACCGCTGCCGCCTCTTTTAGCGCACTCGTAGGCGGCATTTTCTATAATTTTACGGACACGGGGAGTCATATCGTTGCCCGAAAGATGTGAGGGAGTACCCGTTCCGAGGTATTCACCAACCTTTTCTCTCATTTTGCCGTAGTTAATGCCCTGCTCCGAAAGCAGCTTTGCTCCTGCGCACTCATTTTGCATAAGTATCCCAAGAAGCAGGTGCTCCGAGCCAATGCAGGTATGTCCAAGCTCCGAAGCTATTTGCAGTGCGTTTCCAAGCGCCTCGGAGGCGTTTTTAGTAAGCTTTCTTGCCATAAATCATTTTCTCCTTCCACGTAAATTGTCAATGCAAAACGGTTACATCACGAAGCATATCCCGTACAAGCGAGGCTCTTTTAACGTCCCTTTCCTGCTCATTATCAAGTCCCTGCGCAAGCATAGACACTGTCGCAGGCTGACAGGCAATAAGCATTTCGGTAAGCCTTGGCTCGGATATTCCCTCTATAACTCCAAGTGAAAGTCCAAGCTTTAACTGAGCTACGCTCTCACTGACCTCGGCTGAGGTTAACAGGTGAGCATTTTTGAGTATACCCACACGTCTTGCTATTTTATCGGTAATTTTCAACTTATTGGCTTCAAACAACGCCTTTCTTGCCTTAATTTCCGCATCGGCAAGCTTTGTAACCACCTCTTTTATCAGGTGTATTATCTCAGTGCAATCAACACCAAGTGAGGCTCTGTTTGATATTTGGTAGGTTTGTCCGCTCGCCTTACTGTTTTCACCGTAAACGCCTCTTACGGTTATTCCCATTTTACTTGCGGCGTTTACATAGCTTTCAAAGGCTCTTGTGCCTGAAAGCGCAGGTAAGCAAAGCATTGCACTAACTCGCATTGCCGCGCCGAGGTTAGTCGGGCAGTGAGTAAGGTAACCGTATTTTTCGCTATACGCAATATCTAGCTCCTTGCCAAGCGCTGCATCCGCCTTTGCAGCATATTCGTATGCCTTTTCGGGGTCAAAGCCTGCAATAATGCTTTGAATACGCAGGTGGTCCTCCTCGCATACCATAATTTTTACGTTTCCGCTCTCCCCTGTCAGCAATGCTCTATGGCGGTTGCTCGCCGCAAATTCGGGGCTAACGTAGTACATTTCCATATAAGAAATGCTCTTTTGAGTGTTGCCGTCAAAGAATTTTTCAACACCATATTCGGGAAGCGCCGCACAAACCTTTTCTATAAGCTCGTCCGCATCTCTGTCTGCAAGTCTGGAAGCAAACGGATATCCCTCTATATTTCTTGCAAGTCTTACACGAGTGGAAAGCACAACGTCCTGTATATTTCCGTTTTCATTATACCACGCCATCTTACTTTCCCTCCCCATCTTCAAGAGCCTTAATCATATCGCGTAGCTCCGCAGCTCTTTCGTAATTTTGCTCGGCTATCGCCTCTTGCTGTTCTTTCTTATATTCTGCTATAAGACGCGCCTTTTCTATATCCGCAGCGCTCTTTTCGGGCGGTGTACCCTTATGTTTTGCGCCGCCGTGTATACCGCTTACAATCGAATTAAGCTCGGTATCAAATACCTCATAGCATTTAGCACATCCGACTCTGCCACTCGCTGCAAGTTCCCTACCTGTCATTTTACAAAGCGGGCATTGCTTATCCGCCACTCTCTTAGGTGTACCAAAGGCGGCGTTGAAAAGTCCGTCTGAGAAAATTCCCGAAAACAGGCTATCAGCAGCGATATTTGTATATCCGTCCTCGCTCTTTGCACATTCGGGGCAAAGTCTTATTTCACTCTTTATTCCGTTTACAGTTTGGCTTATATATACCGTTGCTTCTCTTTTTTTACATCTTGTACAAAGCATATTATCATCTCCTTATTCCGCTAGCGCAAGTATTGCTCTGCGAAGAGCGTCCGCTCGCATTTTATCATCGGTTATGGTAGAAAGCATCGAGGTTATTATCCCCGCCTCTCTCTTTGTGAGTAGCCCTCTTTCAAGCAGCTCCACCACGTATACGGTGGCAATCTTCATATCAATACTATCGCCAACCGCACAAAACAGATGCATCATATATTTATCACGATGTATCATTTTTTTTGTGATACGCACGTATCCGCCTCCACCTCGACGGCTCTCTATCACATAGCCTCGCTCAGGTGTAAATCTAGATGTTATTACGTAGTTTATCTGACTTGGTACGCACCCAAGACGCTCGGCGAGCTCGTTTCGGCGAAGCTCAAGGCTACCACCCTCTGCCGTCAGCATCTCTATAAGCATTTTTTCAATTACGTCACTTAACATTATATTCTCCTTATTCGAAAAATATTACATTTTCGCCTGTTTTTCAAGCTTTGTCATAAGTATATCACAAAAGTCAAAGAAAGTCAAAGTCAATGAAAGTCAAATTTGAACCAAAATTCCGAGTTTTCCCGACAAAAAAGCCACAAATCTCTTTTAATCTCTTTTTTGCTAATTTTTTTGATTTATTTTGACCTTGAAATTTCTAGTTTTTGTAAGGTAAATTTTCTTTCCCCTACTTGACAAAGTATTTTATATATTCTATAATTTAGTTAAATAATTAATTCTATGGTGATATATTATGAGAATTCCTGACGAATACGTGATTTTTGACCTTGAAACAACCGGCTTTTCGCCACAGTTTGCCGAGATAATCGAAATAGGTGCAGTTAAGGTGCGCGGTGGTATTATAGTAGAAAAATTCCAAACCTACGTAAAGCCTATCGGCAGAATACCCGCACAAATCACTGCGCTTACAGGAATTTCAAGTAAGCAAACCGATAATGCTCCCAAAATTGACAGTGCGTTTTACGAATTTAAAAGATTTATCGGCAAAAACGTACTTATCGCACACAACTCCTCATTTGACTGTCGGTTTTTAGCTGCCGTGTGCGGTATGCTATGTGAATCGCTTGACAACTCGGTGCTTGACAGTGTGCAAATGTCAAAGGCGTACATCAAGGGTGTTCCAAACCACAAGCTCGAAACTCTAAAAAATCATTTTGGCATCAAGCTCCCCTCTCACAATGCCCTTGACGACTGTGTTGTTACCTACAACGTAGTTGAGTATTGCAGAAAAAAGCAAAACGGAATAATTTAAGGATACATAAAAAATGGACAAAAAAACGGTAGGAAAATATATTGCTCCGAAGATACCGATAATCACAGCCGTAGTAACGGTTAAGTTTATCGGTTCTGTTGCGGAGCTTTTTTTGCCGTTCCTTCTATCTTATATGGTAGACACCGTTGCCCCCCAGAAGAACGTACCGAAAATGCTGTTTTTTGGCGGAGTGATGATTTTTTGCTCACTTATAGCTCTTATAGGAAATATAATCGCAAACCGACGCGCTTCAAAGGTGGCAAGTGATATTACCAGTGTAATAAGACACGATTTATACACTAAAACCCTCTCGCTCTCCTGTAAGCAGGCTGACGAGCTTACCGTTTCAACCCTTATTTCACGTCTTACAAGCGATACCTACCATTTCCACAATATGCTTTTAATGACTCAAAGAATAGGTGTAAGAGCTCCTATAATTGTTATAGGCGGTGTAATAATTACCGCTTTTCTTGACCCTGTACTGACACTTATCTTAGTTTCACTTATGCCGCTGATATTTATATCGGTATTTTTTATCTCTAAATACGGAATAAAGCTTTACGGTCAGGTGCAAAAGGGCACTGACGAAATGGTCGGTATGCTCCGAGAGCATATGGACGGAATAAGAGTTATAAAGGCACTGTCAAAAACCGAATACGAAAAGCAGCGCTTTACTGATATAAACGAGCGTATATATACAGTTGACCGCAAGGCGGCAACCGTTACGGGTATTTCCTCGCCTATTATGAGCTTACTGCTCAATATCGGTCTTGTATTTGCAATAGTTATAGGTGCTCAGCGTGTATATGCACTAAAAGCCGAGCCCGGTGTTATTATTGCGTTTTTAAGCTACTTTACCATAATACTCAACGCTATGATTATGGTAACGAGAGTGTTTATGAATTTAAGCAAGGGACTTGCCTCTGCAAAGCGGCTTAACGAGGTATTTATTGCCGATAACGAGAGCTATAAAGGGGAAAGCGGTATAAAAAATAAGGACGCACACATTTCCTTTGAAAACGTAAGCTTCTCCTATCTTGGCGCAAGAAACAATATTGATAATTTGAGCTTTGACATAAAACGAGGCGGCTCGCTCGGTATTATAGGCTCAACCGGTAGCGGTAAAACCACCGTAATAAGCTTGCTACTTCGCCTTTATGCCACAAACAAAGGTGTTATTCGCATAAACGGGTTAGATATTCTTTCTATTCCAAGAGAGGAGCTTTACGCAAAATTCGGCTTTGCCCTTCAAAGCGATTTCCTCACCTCTGACACCATAAAGGAAAATATACGGTTTGGACGTAATATTTCCGATAAGGATATAGAAAAGGCGGCTATAAGCGCCGTTGCACATCAATTTATAACTGAAAAAGAGGGGGGATATGACCACCTGCTCAACATCAAGGCGGCTAACCTCAGTGGCGGTCAAAAGCAGCGCCTACTCATTGCAAGAGCACTTGCTGGTAACCCCGAAATACTCATTTTAGACGATTCAAGCGGTGGACTTGACTACAAAACCGATGCTGTTTTACGTTCAAATATAAGAGAAAATTACGGGAATTGCACCAAGGTTTTCGTTGCGCAAAGAGTTGCGACTATTAAGGACTGCGACCGAATTATAGTCCTTGACGACGGCAAGGTCGTGGGCGATGGAACACACGCCACACTTATAGAAAACTGTGAGCTTTATAGACAAACCGCTATTTGTCAAATGGGAGAGCGAAATTTTTAAGCGACTTATAATATTTAATGAAAGGAGGATATACCGAAATGAACAGGATGCCCGGTATGCCGCAAAGACACGGTCAAGGTGGCGAGCGAATAAGCAAAGCAAGACGAAAAGCCGTTATTTTCAGGCTTTGGGAATACCTAAAACAAATGAAAATACCGCTTATAATTATAGGCATACTTGTTATTGTCGGAAATATCCTCGCACTTATCGGACCAAAGCTGACCGAGCCTGCCGTTAATGCAGTTGATATTGAAAACCCAAAAAATATCGACTTTAACACCGTCTTACACTACGCATTTTTAATGTTGATTTGCTACATTATTTCCTCTGCCGTTACCCTTGCTCACACGTTCTTAATGGCAAGAGTAAGTAAAAAAATAACGTTTAATATACGCCGCGACCTTTTCAATAAATTATCAACGCTCCCCGTAAAATTCTTTGACACACACCAATCAGGCGAGGTTATAAGCACCCTCTCGTACGACGTTGATACGGTCAGTGCCTCGCTTTCCGCCGACCTTATCCAAATTTGCACTGCGGCTATCACCATAACAGGCTCGTTTGTAATGATGCTCTCGATTTCGCCGCTTTTGTGCCTCATCTTCGTATTTACCATACCTGCGTCTATAATTTTTTCACGTTGGAGAGCAAAAAAGAGCCGTCCGCTTTTCAGAGAACGTTCAGGTAAGCTCGGAGAGCTGAACGGCTTTGCCGAGGAATCAATCGGCGGATTTAAAACTATCAAGGCGTACAACCGTGAAAATCAGTTTGTAGAACGCTTCGACGTAAAAAACGATGCGGCTATCAGCGCATACTACCGCTCCGATAGGCACGCCTGCCTTACCGGACCCTCGGTAAACTTCATAAACAACATTTCCCTTGCCCTTATTTCTCTTTTCGGCGCACTTCTCTATCTTTACGACCCGAGCGTTATGTCGCTTGGCGCTATTTCGGCATTTGTTCTTTATTCAAGAAAATTCTCTGCACCTATAAACGAAATCACAAACATTTACAGCGAAATTCAGTCTGCGCTTGCGGCAGGCGAGAGAGTTTTCCGCTTAATGGACGAGCCCGAGGAGCTTTGCGACATTGAAAACGCCGTAACCGAGCCAATTACACGAGGCGAAATTGAATTCAAAAACGTTTCCTTTGGATATGACGAAGATAAAACGATAATTCACAATCTTAATTTAAAGGTCAAAAGCGGCTCTCTCGTTGCAATAGTCGGGCCAACGGGCGCAGGAAAAACAACTCTTGTAAATCTTTTAATGCGTTTTTATGACGTTAGTGGCGGGCAAATACTTATCGACGGAGTTGATATAAGGGAACGCAAACGTGATACGCTGCGAAAGGCTTTTACTATGGTTTTGCAGGATACGTGGCTCTTTAACGGCACTGTTTACGAAAACGTAGCCTACGGAAGCGAGGGGGTTTCCCTTGACGAGGTTAAGACGGCTACCAAGGCGGCAAAGATAAACGGATTTATTGAAAGTCTGCCGAGTGGCTACGATACTGTACTGACCGACAACGGAACAAACATTTCAAAGGGACAAAAGCAGCTACTCACCATAGCAAGGGCAATGCTGCCCGAGAGCGTAATTTTGATTTTGGACGAGGCAACCTCAAACGTTGACACTCGCACCGAGGCGCTTATAAGTGATGCTATGACTAGACTTATGAAGGGAAAAACCTGCTTTGTTATTGCCCATAGACTCTCAACAATTCAAAATGCCGACGTTATTCTCGTGCTCAAGGACGGCGATATAGTCGAAAGCGGCACTCACACGTCCCTGCTCGAAAAAAATGGATTTTATGCCGAGCTCTATAACTCTCAATACCGATAATACAATATTTACCGACAAAAAACTGCAAAAAGGTATTGAATTTTATTTTATTTTGTGTTATAATTCAAATTGAAATATTTTTACTTTAAAAGGATTTTTCTATTATGAAAAAAGTCAGAATAATTTCCGACAGTACCTGCGACCTCTCCCCCGAGCTTATAGAAAGATACGGAATTACTACTATTCCGCTTTGCGTCGTTATGGACGATAAAAGCTACTATGACGGCGTTGAAATAACGCCCGATGAAATCTATGCTTGGGCGGACGAGCACAAAACCACTCCCAAAACCGCTGCCCTTTCATTTGACAAAACACTTGAAGTTTTGAAGCCGTTTATGGACGCACACGAGGATATAATCTTTATGGGTATTTCCTCTAAAATGAGCACCACCTTCAACGTCGTCCGTCTTATCGGGGAGCAGGAGGAATACGACAGACTTTTCGTTGTTGACAGTCTTAACCTCTCAACGGGTATCGGGCTTCAGGTTATCAAGGCGGCGGAAATGGCGGCAAACGGACACACTGCCGAGGAAATTATCGATGCTATAAAAAACGTAAGCGATAAGGTAAGAGCGAGCTTCTGCGTTAATACCCTTACCTACCTTGCAAGAGGTGGTAGATGCTCCTCCGTTACAGCACTGCTCGGAAGTATGCTTAAGCTCCACCCGATGATAGTCGTAAAGGACGGCTCAATGGGGGTTACAAAGAAGTTCAGAGGTAAAATGCCGGTTGTTATTAATAGCTATTTCAACGAGCTTCAAGACGCACTGCTTAACGCCGAGCCTGATAGAGTTTTCATTACCCACTCGGGCTGTGAGCCTGAAATAATCGAGCAGGTTAAAACGCTCCTTGAAGGTCTTGACTATTTTAAAGAAATTCTTATCACCCGAGCAGGCGGCGTAATTTCCAGCCACTGCGGACCGGGCACACTCGGAATACTTTTCTACGAGAAATGATTTGATATATAATATATATTTGCTGACAAAAAGAGGGCTATTCGTTTGAAACAAATAGCCCTCTTTACTGTTTTTAATTTGAGTTATCACAAAACATTAAAATTCCTGCAATTGTATTGACGAACAACATCGTGCATATTTTAAATCCGATACCTACATTTTCGCCCCGTTTCATGCAGTTAAAATAATGTATAGTCATCGGCAAGCACCAAGCAAGACCAATCAAAAAAGTATATAGCGACATTGCAACTGTTCCGATTATCATAAAAACCTTAGCCGCAGTAATTGCTCCAGATTGTCTTGGACACGCCTGTTGCTGATGTTCTGAGGTATTCGGAATATTTGCAGGATATCCGCACCTCTCACAATTAACAGCATAATCAACTAACTCCGCACCGCATTTTGAACAATGATTCATGACTAAACCTCCTTCAAATGTCATTTTTTAAATGAAAATGAGTTATTTTTTAACTCATTGCAATTATAATATCATAATTTTAACTATTTGTCAATACTTTCAGTTAAAAATGCTATAATAATTTTGATAGGGGGTGTTTGTATGTCAATAGGTCAAAAAATAAGAAACGCAAGAGAGGACATGGATCTTTCGCAATACGATATGGCGAAACTTATCCCTATGAACCAATCCAACTATTCTAAAATTGAACGCGATACACAAGAACCCAATATAGGTCAATTACGCCGTATTTGTCAAATACTGAAGTTAGATCCACGCTATCTTCTTTCATTAGAGGAATTTGAATTTATATCCGAAGCGGACTTAAAGTTGCTTTTCGATATCAAAAGATTTATAGAAGAACACAAAAACACTACTTAAATTACTTGACTCAAAATTAAATATAACAAAAGAGCCGATTTAATTCGGTTCTTTTGTTTTTAAAAAACGAGATAAAATGAGCAAATGGGTATTTTTATTAAAATTATTCCAAAAATCGCAAGTGAGAAAAAACGAGATAAAACGATTAAAAGAGAGATAAAAAGAGATACCAATAAAAAAGTTGTATTTTACAAAAAAAGTTTTTAAAAACCTATTGACAAACAGAGGTAATTTTGATATAATTTCATTCGTTAAGTCTAAATCAATATTTTTTATGGAGGAATCACACAATGTCAACTTACATGGCAAAAGTAGAAACACTTGATCGCAAGTGGTATGTAATTGACGCAGCAGGCAAGCCCCTCGGTAGAGTTGCGGCTGAGGCAGCTGTAATCCTTAACGGTAAGCACCGTGCAGATTACACCCCCCACGTTGACTGCGGCGATTACGTTATAGTAATCAACACCGATAAGGCAGTTCTCACCGGTAAGAAGCTTACCGATAAGTACTACCGTCATCACTCCGGCTACATCGGCGGACTCAAAGAGGTTCAATACAAGACTCTTATGGCTACCCGTTCCGATCTGGCTATGAAGCTCGCTGTTAAGGGTATGCTCCCCAAGAACAGCATCGGCGCAAAGTCCCTTACCCGTCTTAAGACCTTTAAGGGTGCTGAGCACAACCACGAGGCTCAGAAGCCTATCGCTCTGTAATTTAGGGAAAGGAGATTAAACGATTATGTATACAAGTGCTAAGCCCTATTTCTACGGAACAGGCAGAAGAAAGAAATCTATCGCAAGAGTTAGAATTTACCCCGGTACCGGTGCTATCACCATCAACAAGCGTGATATTGACGACTACTTCGGTCTTGAAACTCTTAAGCTTATCGTAAACCAGCCCTACGAGGTTACCGACACTGTTGGTAAGTTCGATATCGTTTGCACCGTTGTTGGTGGCGGTATTTCCGGTCAGGCAGGTGCTATCCGTCACGGCCTTGCAAAGGCTCTTCTTCAGGCAGACGAGAGCTATCGTCCCGCCCTCAAGAAGGCAGGCTTCCTCACCAGAGACCCCAGAATGAAGGAAAGAAAGAAGTACGGACTCAAGGCTGCACGTCGTGCACCCCAGTTCTCCAAGAGATAATTACAGCCTTACGGCAATTATCAAAAAACCCCGATACCACAACGGTTTTCGGGGTTTTCTTTTTGCCAAGTTTGCGGTTTTGGTGCAAATTTGGTGCAAATAAAAAAATAAGCATATTTTCAAGGCGTATAATGCGGTTTCGTGTTGTACGCCTTTTTGCGTTTTGATGCTCGAACATTTTTCTCTGCCGTTTGATTTGTAGGCTACTAAAATAGAAATGTAACGTGCTGATTCTACACATTTTTTCCTGCTTGGTGGTTGTTCGACATTTTTTTATGATAATTCAATTTCGGGTAGCATACCTTATTAAGGGAGAATGTTCTGAACATTCAACGAGTTCAAAGGAAAATCAAATCTTATTTCGTTTTTCAATGAATAGACGAGATGCTTTAGCAGTTATTAGAATGATGTTCTCATTTTGAAATCTGTACGTTTGAACCATAGACCGTGCAAACCGAACATCCTCTCAAGCCAGGAAAGGAAGAATTGAGCCTTAAAACAAAAGGCAAAGTTCAAGCGTAGCGTTAGTACAAGCGTAACCTATAAGAAAAATTATATTAAAGGAGTATCAAAACAATGGATACAGTAAAAAAAGACAAAGTTATCAAACCAAGAAACCTTATTAAAAA
>JAZOML010000062.1:0-22360 GCA_045653945.1 Eubacteriales bacterium | reverse complement strand
TATATATTTGTTAATATCAAAATTTATTTTTACTATATCACTTATTCGTAGTTTTTTATCTATTTTTTTCCTAAATTAAAATGCTTTTCATTTTACATTAACAATCAAGGATATTTACTTAGGCGCTGCTCGGGTGTGGTGTCAACAACAGCGAATTGACATCACATATCACCGAACACAAAAAGAAATCCGAACCCTACGCCTATCGGCTTGGGGTTCGGATTTATACTGTTTGGTGCGGGCAACAGGACTTGAACCTGCACGAAGTTGCCCCCACTAGAACCTGATGGTAACGTCACCTCGGTGAAAGGTGTAAGGGAGATAGATTTTATATTGTGTTAGGTCTATTCTTATTCTTTTTGTTATTTACTTTATTTTCCTTGGCTCTGATATAACTCCAAATGGTATGATCCAATAAACGAGGAGTAATATGAGGGAAAGTTGCCTTTAACTCATTGCAAACGGCAATTAAATCCTCATAGGCTTGAGGAACATCATTGAATTTTTCTATATTCAACGCTTCGCCAACAAATCTCAAGAGCCATCTATCTATTTTCATATGGTTTTCATTTCCCGCAAGCATTAAGAAATAGGAAAATGAGATGCCGCTTGTCTGCCCTTTGATTTTCTTTATTTCCTTTTCAACACGTGCAATGTCTGTAGTTGAAGCTACTCGTATATCCGCAATCGTATTAATATTATGGGCATACAGTGTCTGTGCAAATTCATACACCGCTTCAGCTTTCAATTTTCCGTTTCTAGAAGAAGTTTTTTGTTCATTACCGAACAATTCAACCGCACCAAAATCAGCACGTTCACTTAAACACGTAAGTAATTCATTCACAGTATGTACATCGGATTGATTTCCCAACGGATTTGACAATCTTTGTTTGTCGGTTCTTTCGCAATATCTAATAACTGTATTTCTTGTCGAAGTGTAATTGACACCAATAGAATAAACGGCATCAATGATACATTGAGGAAGAGAGTCATAGTAATATTCAGGACTCAAGGAAGCAGAAACAAGATTAAGTTCAGAAATACACTTGTTATAGATAAGTGCTTGATTCGATGTTAATGGCATTTTATTTCTCCTTTAATTTAAAATTAAGAATATATGTCAAATTTATTGTACCATATCCTACAATTATTGTCAACTCTCGTCATCCAATACGATAACAAGGTTCCTCGGCTTTCTGCCGTTTTTCTTTACGTCCTCATACGCGGCGTAAAGATAGGCTTCGAACAACTCTACCCAGACTTCGGGGGCTTCTTCTACCATATAGCGAAGCTCGTCGCGGTGGAGGGTGTAGTCGTTTAAGGATTCCATCATTTCAAAGATAAACAGACAACGGGTACCCTGTGAGTGATTTTTATAGTATTCGATAGCGGGCTTGTTGAGCCTTGCGGGAAAAGAGCAATTGTAGCGTGCAGATACGATTTCGTGAAGTTTCATTGTTTTCTATCCTCCAAATATATAATACAAATCTAATTATTCATCGTCAGCAGGCGGGAAGGACACCGGTTCTGGGTCAAATGTCATGGGATTGTGCTTACATTGCGGCAAAATCCAAGCTAAGACTTTAGCGGTACACTCACAACAGAGATTCAGATCAAGATGATGAAAATCGTACTTTGATCCGTATCCAAAACGGTGATCGAATCGGAAATTTTCTTCAAAATCCCAATAATCAAATTTTTTACCGCACATATTGCATGTTTGGATTGGTAGCTCGCTAGTTGTACCAAGGTTAAAATCCAATTCTTTAATCATTCTATAGCTCCTTGATTTTTATTTCCTTATTAATTATTTTATCGCAAGGGTTAAGTTAATTTTCGAACATAAACGGTGCGCACTTATAAAAGAGTGCCATATCGCCGTCTTGCGTATCCTCGGTTTCAAGGTAGTAGAATTCAACGGTCATAGTGCGTGTTTCCTCATTCCAACTTAAGGGCGGGGTGGGGAAGCTATCATAGAAAGAACGCGCTTTATACACGTCAAGCGTTTCAAGAAGTGTTTCAAGCTCGTCATAGGGCTCATAGGATAGGATAATGCCAAGCTTTTCAGCGGAGATAGGCTCAATGGGTGCGCCATCCTTAAACTTCAATTCTGTTTTACCTTTGCATACTCGAGAATAAAGACCTCGCACGAGGTCATAATGCTCGGTGTAATATGCCTGTTCATCACCCGGACCGTAGGACTGTATTTCTCCGTCGTTCATTTCTTTTAACGCTTCAAGCCCTTCTTTCATTGTCTCAAACTCCTTGACGACATTGCCGTTTTCATCAAAAATTCCGTATTTGACCATCTTTTTCTCCTTTTTTTGATACAAACTCGTAATATAGACGTGATTTGGCGCCTACAACGCGGTTGGTTTGACTAGTATATCATATTTTAAAAAATATTTCTACTGTTTCGTGAGGGATTTTAAAAAAAACACGAATTTACATTTTGTTCATTTTTCTGGTTTGTATTGTTATGTGCCTGTCGGTTTTTAAAAGAGAAAAGCCTTGAAAACATAGTGCTTTCAAGGCTTTCAGTGGTGCGAGTGTTCATAACGAAACTACTCAAAATACTTTGGTCCGTTATGTTCGGTATAAGTGATTTCGTTTTTCATCGTAAATATCCTTTCTTAAAAATGTTTTCGTTTGGCATCAACTATCAAGGATATTTACTTGGGCGGTGCTCGGGCGTGATGCCAACAACAGCAGATTGACATTACTCGTCCCCGAACACAAAAGAAATCCGAACCCTTCGCCTACCGGCTTTGGGTTCGGATTTCTACTGTTTGGTGCGGGTAACAGGACTTGAACCTGCACGAAGTTGCCCCCACTAGAACCTGAATCTAGCGCGTCTGCCAATTCCGCCACACCCGCATTTTTCCTCTATTTTTACACGGTGAGGATAACCGAGACGGATCTTATGATTAAACCGTACCTTGTTATTATATCATTTTTTGAAAAATTGTCAATACCTAAAGTCTAAAAAATGAAAAATTCACATTTTCGAGTGGTATTTTTTTGCACAAGTCATAATTTTGACTTGCTGTGAATATATTTTACTAAAAAACGGAGGAAATGTAATGAACAAGTTTTACGGAGATACGGAGCGAGCACTGGGTGAGGGCGTTCTTATGAGAATTTTCGATACGGTTAAGCACACCGATATATCGGAAGAGTTCATTTTGCCCGATTATCTTCCCGATGTGAAGAGAATTATAAGGGTAGATATAAAACCTAAAATTGACGGAAAGTTTATTAGTAGAGGCAGAGTTGACTATGAGGGGGACGTAATTTGCCACCTTTTATTTTGTGATGAGGGAAATCATCTTAAAAGCGTTAGCTTTACCGCATCATTTAGCGACGGCGTAGACGTTAGCGGTATTGAGGATGAGTGTATTGCCAATCTAGTACCGAGTCCCGAAAGCGTAAGCTGTAAGATGTTAAATCCACGTCGAGTGTCTATCAGACTGCGTCTTGATACGTTAGTTACAGTTTGGTGTAATAGGTCATTTGAGCCCGTATGCAACGGTGATTATGATGAATATTCCCTTGAAAAATCTACACAAAGCGTAGATGTTTTAAAGCTGATTTGCTCGGGAGAAAGCGGTCTTAACGCAATTGCTGATCTTGAAGCGGATGGTTCACTTCCGCAAATTAATGATATTATTAGCTGTAATGCCGACGTCAGCTTTTACGAGTGTAAATGCTCGGAAGGCAAAGTTCTTTGTCGCGGAGATATGTCGGTTACCGTATTTTACAGTTCTCTTGACGGAGACGGTGAGGTTTACACTGTTCTTTTCCGTAAAATACCGATAGCTCAGGTTGTTCTTGCTGATGGTGTTGATGATACATATAGCTGTATGGCAAGAGGAACTGTTGATGCAGTAAAATTTTCAGTGAGTGAAAATGGATTTGGAGAGCGAAGAGTAGTTGAGCTTGATATTTCATATCGCATTTATTTGAATTGTGTAGGAAGCGAGGCAGTAACGGTTGTCAAGGATATTTATTCACCAGGAAAGACGGTCAACTGCGAAAGTGAAAAGCAAACGTTTTGTAAGCTCTCAAAAATATATTCAACATCATTTGGGGCAAATCTTGCAGTAAGCAGAGAAGAAATGAATATGCAGCACTCGGTGGGGGTATTTACTTTGTCGGCTACACCGAAAATCGATGAGGTAGAATTAATAAAAGAAAGCTCTAGGTTAAGGGTGAGTGGAAAATGCCTTACAGGTGTTGTGGTAAAAAATGCCGAGGAGCTTGAAACCTATGAATATGAAGTACCGTTTAAAGCCGAGCTTGATGCCTATGGAATTAGTGAAAGCTTTATCTATAACTATGATATTGTTTGCGTAAGTGCAAAGGGAAGATTTGACAGCGAAACCTTTTACACTGAGCTTGATATGCAGCTCAATCTGATGTTAATTGAAACGGTAGAGCTTGACGTACTTAAAAAAGTGGAGTTTTCCGAGAGTAAAATTGAGGAAAACGCACCGCAAATGCGCTTTTATTACCCATGTGATGGAGAAACTCTGTGGGATATAGGTAAGCGTTTCGGAGTAAGCGTAAATGAGCTTTGCGAAAAAAATGATATTGTAGGGCAAACCGTACCGCCAGTTTTATTTATACCGATGTAAATAAATCGCCCATTTATGAAGTGAAAAGCAAAAATTGTATATATTATTCTACACACAAGTCTGCCAATCGTTTTTTCAGAAAAACACCTTGCGTCTGTATTTTGGCGCAAATACTATGTGTTGCTTGGAATTCCAGCCTGTGTGTTAACACAAACTGAGCCACTCGGTTATCGCGTGGTTTTCGTTTTACAATGAGAAAACCACCCGTTTGGGTGGTTTTTTGTGTTTAGTTTGTAGTAATGTTGCCGGTAGAAACCCTAACGGAAGCTATTGATGAGCAATCAACACCTTTTGCAACTAATTCTTTTACTTTCTCTTGGTAAGAGGGGATAATTCTGTTGTTGGCAATAAATTTAAGTTCTCTTTGAAGTGAGTTCTGAGCATCTCGTACATCGCTGCTTGTAACGTTTATGCCGCTGAAAAATACGTTTCCGGATATCTTGAAGTTAGCAGCACCGCCACTGATGGTACAGGAAATGGTGTAAGTAAATCTTGCACCGCCGTCTAACGGGCAGGAGCCGGACCACTTTGATGCGATGCTTTGCATTGCTGACGACGGTGTCGGAGTGCTGCTTGTTTTATTATCATTGGACGAAGAATTGCTATATGAGTAATTGTAAGGCTTGCTTGGCGTATATCCACTTTCGAATTCAATCCAACGCTTTTTGAATGCAAATATCATAACCGGAATGCTTCCAACTGCAAATGCGATAACAGCAATGGTTTGAACAATATCAACAATTCCGACAAGCAGGCTGATAACTAATGAAACAAGCGCAGCAGCGGGAGTACCAAGATAAGTAAATTTAGCCAATCCTGTCGGGTCGGTGTCGGAAAAGAACAAAGCAAGCCAAAAGGTAATTGCTGGCGCAATAACGATTACTGAATCAATAATTGTTTTTTGGTTTTCTTCATAGGCTTGGTTTGAAAAGAAAAGAGCGACACCAATTATAAGAGAAAGGAAACTCATAGCAATCATAGCTATAATAAAAATATTCTTTAATAGTGCCATAATCTTGCTGTCGGGGAAACCGATAAGCTCTTTTTGGACTGTAAATAAGAACCAAATAAGAACCGAAAAGAGGAAAGCAAATGCAAGGAAACCGTTTTCCGGCGAAAGCATTGCAAAAATAATAAATGCGACAATTGAAACCGGTATGTTAATGAGGAAACGTAAAAATTTGTTTTCGACCATAATGTTTAACTCCTATGTTAATTATTATTTATACATTAAATATAGCATAAGTATTATATTTTGTCAAGAAAAAATTAAAATTAAACATTAAGCAAAATGATTGATGCGATACCAAGTCCTAGTCCAATATACTGTGTAACAGAGAATTTTTCCTTATATAGTGTAAGGGAGATAATAAAAGAAATTACGATACCGCCCGCTGAAATAACGGGAAACATAACTGAGGGAGGCATACCTCTATTTGTTAATAGCATAACAAGTAGATTTACGCCGCCGTTTGAAAGTCCGCAAAGCGAGTACCAAAGCGCTCCTTTTTTGAGGTTTGTAGGTAAATCCTTTTTCTCGTAAAAGAGTGAAATTACAAATAAAACAATTGCTGAGATAATAAGCGCAGTTGCCATAAATTCATTTGAATAAGCTCCGTCGAATTTGCGGATGTGCATATTCTGAAAAATAGAACAAAGACCGTTCCCAAAGAACGAGGGTATTATGTATAGCACCCATTTTAAGGTGATTTTTTTGTTTTCGTTTTTATTTTCGAAATTTACAAGCGTAAGCGAAATTACAAGAAGTATAAGTCCAATAATCAATAATGACGACACTTTATCATTTAAAAATAAAATACCGTATAAAGTGGGAAGGATGAGCGAGTAAGATGTAATTAGTGTTGTGAGGGAAAGAGAGCCTTCGCTAATTGCTAAAAAGAAAAATAAGATTGCGCAGGTGTAGGCTACTGCAAATGCAAGCGAATACGGTAAAAAATCAAGAGTGAATTTCATACCCGAAATAAGACCTACAATCAAGAAAAACACTGCGGCAAAGATGCATCTTGCACCCGAAAAGCTAAATGAACCGTTTGATGATTGATTCACCGTTTGAAGAGTACTGCACGTTAAAATAATCCATTTTACTACGGTACCGTCTTTTACGAGTATCATCGCATACACAACCTATATCAAGTATTCCGGCATATTCATCAAACGCTATATCAAGTCGGGTGATATTTATTTCATCGCAGTTTAATAAAGAATTTAAAGAAAAGATAATTATAAAAAATTCGTTTTCGACAGAAAAATCCTCAGGGTGTACACTTTAACCTGATTAAAAACGGACAATCATCGACAAAAGCTGCTTTAAGTAGTGGTTTTAGCGATTATTTCTCGTTTTGCAGATTTAGAATAAATAATACAAATAACCAAAACGCCACTGTTTTTGCTTTCATCACTCTCTTGATTGCGTAAGTATCCGCTACCTACACGCAAAAAATCGCCTCTCTCAATAGAATGAGAGAGGCTTTTCTAATGAAAGGCACGAAAGCTTCTATGCCGTAGTGCTTTGCCAATTTGACGGTCAGGCTACTTTGAGATTGCTTCGCCTTGTGCTGCACTTAACATATTCCCAATAAATATTCCGTACCCCTCGGTTGGCTCGTTTACCGTAACGTGCGTTACAGCGCCTATCAGCTTACCGTTTTGGATGATGGGAGAACCTGACATACCTTGCACAATTCCACCACTGATTGCGATAAGAGACGGATCAGTTACCTTAACAGAAAAATTTTTACCCTTTTCATTTTTGTTCAATCTTTTAATTTGTATTTCGTATTCCTCTACCTTGCCCGATACTGAGCATCTAATCGTTGCTTTTCCGTCTTTTATTTCACTGTAATCAGCCACCTTAATTTTTCTTCCGATACAGCTTGGAAGGGAAGAATAGATACCGTATACACCGTTTGAGGTGTTATTTGTAAGAGAACCGATTTTTGAACCTTTAAACGCTCCCTTTATTTCCCCCGGTGCACCGCACTTGCCTTTTGCCACTTCTATTAAATCAACCTCTGTTACAATTCCTCTTGAAAGTGGAAGAAGCGAGGCGGTATCACTGTCGCAAATTCCATGTCCAAGCCCGGCGAACTCGCTTGTTTTAGGATCTATATAAGTTACAGTGCCGATACCCGCCGCACTATCTCGTATCAAAATTCCTGCGCGGTATTTATTATCACTATCCAGTTTTGGAGTAAGTGTAACCTTTTTGCTTTCGTTACCTCTTTGTACAGTTATATTAAGAGGATGCCCGTTGCTACCAGTTATCATTTTTAAAACATCCTCTGAGTTTGCAATACCCTTGCCGTTGATGATTTTTATAACGTCCCCCTGTTTAAGTCCTGCCCCGATTGCAGGGCTAACACCTTCTATTTTATTTATACCGACAATAACAACACCGTTTGTTTGCATTTTTACGCCAAAAAGACATCCGCCGAGAATAACCTCGCCATTAGTTGCCCCAGCTGTGGCGTAAACAGGTATAACTGAACTGATCACCAGCAGTATAGCAAACAGAAGAGTGCATAATTTAATTTTTAAATTATTTTTTTTACTGTTCATCTTTTTTCCCTGCATTTTTTGATTTATCATTGCCTCCACGTTTAATTTGACACAAAATCTCATATAATATAACAAGCAAAAATTGAAAAAACAAAAAGGCAAAATTGAAAATATTTTCTCTTAAATTCAGTATGGAAAAATATTTTAAAAAAATACTAAAAAAGACTTGACAAAATAAAACAAATAATGTATAATATCTTATGTTGATTGCGAGTGTAGTTCAATGGTAGAATCCCAGCCTTCCAAGCTGGTCGCGTGGGTTCGATTCCCATCACTCGCTCCATAAAAACCTGCAAACATTTGTTTGCAGGTTTTTATTTCTAAATTTTAAAGAGCAGGAAGTGTAATTCCTGCTCTTTTGTTTTTAGTTTAGCTCTTTATCGTCGTTGTTATCTTTTATTTCCTCTCGATTTTGCGCATCTTCATATTCTTTTTTTGCGTTGTTAAACCAAGTAAAGAAATCATTTTTTAAATAATTATAATATTCAAGCTGTGTATTATAATCAAGAGCTTTGTATTCCTCGTAGGTATAGCACGTTTTTATCGGAGTTGCGGTGCCGTTTACAGAAATTTCTTTTAAGCTTATACAACCCCAAAACGCATTTTCTTCTATCACTGTTGAGCTATTTTCTACGATTACAGACGTAAGGGATATACATCCCTTGAATGCGTTGCTCTGAACCTTTGTAACATATGCAGGAATAGTTATGCTAGTTACCTTTGGGTTGTTACATCCAATTATAACGCAACCGTCTTCGGTATTTTGAAGTATGAAAATAGCCGATTCATCGTCAATTTCAAATACTGCGTTTAGCGTTATATTTCCTGTTGTACCTATTGGTATGTGGGTTATTATAACACCACTCTCGTTTTCCCAACCTATAAAGGTGTACGGCGAAAGAGTGAGGGGAGCTAAAACTATTGTATTTGTTTCAACGTTATAGCTTGTCGGGTTGGTATTGGTTGCACCGTTAATAATACCATTATACGTAATTGTATACTGTATCGGCGTATATATAGCGTAAATGCTAATATTATCAAGCGTAAGGTTGTAATTATTCCATTTGCCGCTGTAACCGTTTTTATTCGGAACATCAGGCTCGGTTATACTGCTATCGTTTACGGTGAAGTTTACTGTATAGATATGACCGTCAGCGTAGAAAGTAGCTGTATAGGTTATTATTTCCCAATGTGCCTTTAGAGTGATTTTTTCAGTAACAGTATCGGTATCAAAATGCCATTTATTGTCGCCATAATACCAACCTGAAAAGGTATAACCTGCTTTTGTAGGCTCAATAGAGGGCTTTTGAATTTTTTCGCCTGATAAAACCTGTACTGAGTTTGGAATAGGTGTACCTCCGTCAGCTTCAAACATTATACTGCATTTACCTGTCCAAATAGCAGTTAAATTAATATTTCCGTATGAGCCTTTCGGAATTTTTGTAACTCTTCTTCCGTCGGAAGTGTACCAGCCAAGAAATTCGCTATTTTCGTCCGACGGCAGTTCGGAAAGTATAATATCGTCTGACAGTATATTATAGCTTGTAACGTTAGTATTTTCTCTGCCGTTTAGGTTACCGTAGGTTATCGTATAGGTTTCAAGTGTATAAACGGCGTCAATTCTTATATTTTCTGCGTCTAATGTATATGCAGACCACTCGCCTTTATAACCTTCTTTGGCTGGAACCGGAGGAGAATAGGGTAGAACAGAATCTTCAACTGTGAATTCTACTGTGCAAGAGTGTTTGTCATCGACATAAAATTCTGCATAATACTGAATAGGGGTCCATACAGCTTCTAACGTTAAATTTTCACACGTTCCTTTTTCAACTAAGGTTACAAAATCATCTCCGTTTGTCCAACCTGAGCAAATATATCCGGTTTTTCCATTGGGTTTTGATAGAATAAAGGTTTCCGTTTCAACGGTAAATGTAGTTCTATTGTTATGAGTGGTGTCAAATTTATTTACATAGGTGATAGTGTAGGTAATTGGTGTGTACACTGCATTAACAGTAAATCCGCCTAATTTAAGGGTGTAATTTTCCCACGTTCCATTCTCATATCCATTTTTTGCGGTACTAACGGTATCTGAGAGAGAGCCTCATCTTCTATTGTAAATTTAATCGTTTTAACGCGTTCACCCATTGCTACAAAAACAGCTTCATATTCAACTGGTATCCATTTCGCAAACAGCTTTAGTTCTTCTGTTACCAAATCGGTATCAAAATTCCACTTTTTTCCGTCGTTTGTGTACCAACCGTCGAAAGTATAGTGCTCTTTTGCTATTGTTTGCGGCTTAACTAAAGTTAAACCGTCGGAAACAAGCTGATTTGAAACGTTTCCAGCACCGTTTGTATCAAAGCTTACGGTGTGCTTTGATGACCAGCGAGCAGTAAGAAAAATATTTGCATACGTGCCCTTAGGAATATTGGTGATTTTGTTTCCGTCTTGGTCAAACCAACCGATAAAATCAGCCTCATTGTTTGAAATTGAGGCAAGATTTATTGATTCGCTTTCAATAGTATAAGTTGTAGGATTTGTGTTTGTTGCGCCTTTTAGGTTGATATAAGTAATAGTGTATGTATTAAGCGTCCATTTAGCTTTTAACGTTACGTTTGAGGTAACTATATTATTTGAAAAATCCCAAGCAAGGTCGCCGTCGAACCAACCAACAAAGGTATATCCGTTTTTATTCGGCTTTTCGGTAGGCTCAGCAACCTTTCCACCATTTAAAATCGACTGTGAGTTAACCGGTGAGCCCCCGTTTGAATCAAATGTTACGGTGTATTTTGTGATATTAGGCTTGTTATGGTCGTCATCTCCGCAAGAGAGAAGCAATACTGCAGTAAAACAAAGTATAACCGCAATTAAAACTGATAAAAATATACTTTTTCTCATATCAATTATCGCTTATTTACATTCGGGGCAAAGTCCATAAAACATAATTTGGTGGTCGGTTAGAGAAAAGCCTGTTGTGTCCGAAACGTTTTTTTCAAGTTTATCGGTAAATTTGTAGGTTAAATCGACTGCTTTCCCGCAACAGGTACAAAATACACGGTGAATAGTACGTACAGTTTCATCTGGTGAGGCGTATCTGTATGCCGCTTTTCCACCTGAACCGGCAACAGTTTTAATCAGTATACCCTCAGACTCAAGTCTTTTTACAGCGCGGTATACGGTTGCAATGCCCATATCGGAGCCTGATTGCTTTAAAAGCTCTGCCATTTCGGCAACGGTCATTTCCTTATCGCGGTTTACCTCAAGAAAGCGTCGAAATTCTTGCTTTTGTTTTGTTAGTCTTGTTGAAGCCATAATTTTTTTCCTTTCATTTTTTGGAAAATTTAATTCATTAAATTCGGGAGTCTTGCTATATCTATTGGCGTGTCTAAAACCAATTTTGCACCACATTCAATAAGCAAGTCCTTTGGGCGGTATCCCCAACTTACACCAATCGGTGTGATACCTGCATTTTTGGCGGTCATCATATCAATATTTGAATCGCCCACAAGTAAAACTTCGCTTTTCATTACATTTGCAGATTCTATGATATGTATAACGGCAGTTGGGTCAGGCTTAGTAGGTATGAATTCGGTTTGCCCATTAACGTATTCAAAAGTAATATCACCAAAAAGTTTTTCAACGATTTTTTGCACGAATTTATGCTGTTTGTTGGAAAGCACAGCGAGTAAAATGCCATTTTCACGCAAGGCTTTAAGCGAAGTAGTTACTCCGGTGTATTCAGAAGTCTTGTTATTGTAGCATATGCTATAATATTTTTCATAAATAGCTTTCGCTTCTTTTACAAATTCCTCGTTATCACGGAATCGCTCGGGCAAGGAACGTCTGACAAGCTCAAGCGCTCCATTGTTAATGTTTGATAACGTTTGCTTTTCTGTAACCTGAGGGAAACCTAATTCGTTAAGCATTCCGTTAAGTCCGTCGCGAATATCAAGAATTGTGTCGGCTAGCGTGCCGTCTAAATCAAAGATAATAAGTTTAATCATTTTTTTGTACCATTAATTTAAATGCATTTCAACGCATCTTCCAAGAGAAAATGAGTATATAACTGTGCGTTTAACTTCTTTCCCTGTAAGGTGCATAAGTGCCAATCGATAGTATTTAAGTTGCTTTTTGTGCCTTTCAGTAAAGAATTTGTCTTCGGCAGTCGTATCGCCTAAAATTTCAGCTGGAACGAAGTCGGTTTTATAATCAACAAGTGTTATATCTCCGTTTTGGTCATAAAAATAACAGTCGATAACACCTTGTACAAATATAAACTCTCCCTTATAGGCTTCTTTATTTTCGTTTGTAAAATCAGAAGCTGGAAATTTAATATTAAATCTGTATTCGCGATTCATTTCTTTAGATGACTGCATTTCTTTATACAGATCAGAGCATAAGAACGATTTAATTGCGGTTTTATTAATTAAACTTGCCATTTCGATAGGGATAAATCGTTTATCTATAAGACGTTGAATTTCGGCATCTATTCCAAGTTTATTTATATTGTCAAAGTCGCAAAATTGCATAAATATATGTGTTGCCGTACCTTTTTCGGCGGCAGTAGGTGGGGCGCTACTGTCCTTGGGTAATTTGAGCTCATTAAGCTTAGCAAAATTAATATCATCGCTTGATTTTGCGAAATCATAGGTTGTTAAGCTGTCATCAATTACATATCCCGAATATTGCGGTTCGTCAAGAATATCAGGCCGGAGCTTAGAAACCGTGAGCTTTGAGGGAAGCTTCAAGGTATGTGAATATGGGTACTTGTATATAAGCTTTGGATAAAGATTTCTGATAAGCTTGCCTATTTTTTTATTGTCATAAGGCTTTGTTACAGATGTAGTTTTTTTCAGAATAAGAGCACTAAGCTCTGAGTTAACCTCGTCCTCCGTATAATTACATGTATTATATAAATCGAAGTCAATCCCGTGTTTGGCAATAGCAAGTGCAATCCATTTAATTAAACACCTTGAACGTATGAATGAATATGGGTGAATGTGTAAGGAAAGCAAACGTGCTTTTTCGAGAGTTTTCTCGAAATTGTCTTCAGAGGAGCATATATACATTTTTGTTTTTGCTCGTGTTAATGCAACGTAAAATAGTCGCATGAGCTCGTCTACCCATTCAGTTTCAAGCTTTAAGCTAAGTGATAATCTCATTGGTGTTTCGCTTGTTGAGTATCTGAGGTCATCTTTAACTCTTATTCCTATTCCGACCTTAGGGTCAAAGAGTACGTCATTTTTCCCTTCCTTGAACTCAGGCATTTCAGAAGCGTCGCAAACGAAGCAATACTCAGCCTCAAGTCCCTTTGATGAGTGAATTGACATTATTTTAACTGCATTGGCACTTATGTTGGCTGCATCTGGCATTTTATTTTGTTCTATAAGTACTCTTAGGCTCTCGATAAAATCGTATAGGTTACTTTTGCCGGAGCTTGTCATTGTTTTTGCCATATCGTGGAGCAGCAGCAAATTTGCACGTCTTGCTTTTGCGCTATCTTCATCAACCTTGCCATCGTAAATCATAGAGAAAAAGTCGGTTAATTCATAAATTTTCCAAAGGATTTTATCTACGGTATTTTCCATAGCAAATTCCTTAATTTGCTTATAAAAGCGAATAAACTCTTTACCCTTTTCAAAATCCTGATTATTGTCAATGTAAGCGTTTAATGCTTCAAATAGAGAAGTATTTCCGTCAAATGATTTTCTGATTTTTAATAATTCGCCGAGAGTGAAGCCGAATTTAGGACTTCTAAGCGCGCCGGCAAGGAATATATCTCTATATGGGTTATCACAGCAGTTTAAAAAGCACAGGGCAAGCTGTATTTCGGGCATATCTGAAAGCTTTGAGCCCTTTGTAGTATTAATAGGTATACCTGCTTTTTGAAATTCTTCTTCAAAAATTTCTGCATTCCCCTTAAGCTTGCGCATCAGAATAGTTATATCACTGTATTTAACTCCGTTTGCTGAAAGCTTTAATATTTCAGTCGCAACCATTTTAGCTTGGTTATGTAAGCTTGCCTTTTCGAGTGGATTACCGCCTTCAACTTTAGGGGTTTCACAGTTTAAAAGCGTAACAGGTGGAGCTTTTGTTGCTTCCTGCTTTGTGGCTTGAAGCTTATCCTCGGTCTGATAGGCAATTCTATATGAATAGATACCTGTGTTATAGGGAGAATAAAACATTATATCAGTTAGTAAATTCGTGAACTGAAGAATAGGCTTATTTGAACGGAAATTTTCGGAAAGAAATGCAGTTACCGTATCGTATTCATTCACACCCGGTATTATCTTAGGAAAGTTTTCTTTAAATGCTTTAAAGGCGCTTGGGTCTGCACCTCTGAAGCCGTAGATACTTTGCTTAATATCTCCAACCATAAAAATATGAGATTTATGGGATAAGGCTCTGAATATTTCATTTTGCAGTGGGTTTAAGTCTTGATATTCATCAACGTATATTTCACAAAGATTTGAAGAATAGCTTTTTGCAAATTCAGTGTATTCGCCATTCTTATCGTAGAGAAGCTTGAGGGTAAGATGCTCCAAATCATTAAAATCAAGATATGAGCGTTTTTTCTTAGCCTCACTGTATCGATTGTCAAATTCACTTAAAAGGCTAATTAAATAATTGGCAAGACTCTCGTTTTGTCTAGCAAGTAAAACGATATCATTTTCAGTAAATGCAAACACACTTGAAATAAAACCGTTAATATCAGGGTAAAAGCCATAAGTTTTTTTATCCCTGTAATATGCACCGATTTCAGTTGCGCCGTTGCGAACTTGGGGACTTGAGCCTTTTTTTTCTGGAAGGTTATTAATTATTACATCCTTAAGAAGTGAAAAGTTCTTTTGCTCCAAAGCATTATTAACGGTGTCAATATAATTGATGAGTTTGATATATATCTCTATATATTTTTCGTACGAAGGGTTAGCTTTGACGTACTCCAAGGCGTCTGAAAATACGTTGTGATAATATTCGAGCATTATCTTCAGGCTTCGATAAATATAATATCCGTAAGTTGAATTTAAAAAATCATCTGCACTGTTTATTTTGGGATTTTTTATATCATCAAATCCGTTTGGACAGTTTTTTATCTTGTCGTAAATTGAGAGAAGAAGTGTTACAAGGTCATCATCACGCTCGGTAATAAAGTTTTCGGCAAAAAAATCAAAATTCGGTATGGCAGCAAATTTTCCCGAGTAGCAATCGTCAAGAAAATCATTCATCACCTCTATTTTTAATGCATTTGCTGTGTTCTCGTCGGCAATACCGATTGAAGCAGGAAGGTTTAAGGCTTCAAAATGAGTTTTTACTATTGTGTAACAGATGCTATGTATCGTTCCTATTTTAGCTGATGAGAGCTTCATAAGCTGAGTTGTAAGATGTTCGCTTGGGTTCTGCTCAACCGCTTCCTTAATTGCATTTGTAATTTTTGCTTTTAAATCATCGGCAGCCTGCTTTGTATAGGTTACGACCATAAGCTTTTGTAGGTCATATTTGTAGCTTGGGTTGGTAATAGACTTGATTAATCTTTTTGTAAGGACAAAAGATTTTCCCGAGCCTGCTGCGGCAGAAACTAAAACCTTATCTGCGATTACGTCAATTGCCTGTTGTTGTGCAGGGGTTGGAGCATTCCTTTTTATATTTTTCATTAGTCGACTACCTCATCAAACGTCGAATTTTTACTTCTGCAAATCGGATAAAGAGAACAGTATTTACACGCACTGACGCTTTTATTATTGAGAGGGGAAGCGCAGGCGTAGCCGTTTTTCATTTTTTCGCCGATTTCCTTCATTTTTTGCGTAATGGTAGCAAGAAAAACTTCAAAGCCTTCTACCTTTTCGATATCGGCTATAAATTTTTTATCTTCACGATTTTCCATTGCGTCCAAAACCACTTGATTATCTAATACTACACCTTTTCTTGCCATTTTCGCACTTGCGCTTTCGTATGCAAGTTGGGAGTTGATTGGTGCAGAGGTTCTTGACGGCTTTAATTTTATTGGTTGATAAAGAAGACCTGCGGGCTTAATTTCCGTATCATCATTTAAGTTAAGTAGTTTTTTGATTTTTTCCTCTCCCGACGATGATTTCCAAATTGAAAAAAGATATATAAACATTTGCATATCAACACCATATTTAATATTCTTTACGGAGTGATTGCTTGTACTTGATTTATAATCGACAATACGTACGTATAGCTTATCTTTATCATCGGGGTTATCTTGGTCTTTGGGCTCTAAATACGTGTCGACTCTATCAATAGAGCCTGTAACCTTGATTTGAGTGCCATCATCGGTTGATATTTCAAGCTGTGGCAGAGAAACTCTTTCCTTTCCGTTTTTTTGACTCTTTTCATCTCCAATATACAGCTCATAAAATTTAGGTCTGAACTTACTACTCTTGAACTCATCAACGGTATTTTGTGCAACAAGCATTATCGTTCTTTTAAGTCTTTTCATCAAAGCTTCAAAACGTTTACTTTCATTTGAACTGCTTTGACCGAGAATTTTAAACAAAACCTCATCTGTAGCATTGTCTACTGCGATTTTTATATCGTTTTCCGTTATATTTGTAACCTTTTTATCATCTGTAGAGTCAATTTCTTCAAAAAGTCTATGTATTGCAATTTCGAGAATATTGTGGATATGAGAGCCCATATCACTTCCCATAAAGAAGTTGTGTTTTTTTTCTTTGAGGTCAAGCTCATATTTGCAAAAATATGAAAAAGGGCACTTTGCAAAGGCTTCAAAGCTTGAGTAGCTCATTTTAATAGCTTTTTGAAAAATATTGGTATCCGCATCTTTTTTTATAAAAATTTCACTTGCTTCTTTTGGGGGGATATGTGCAATCGGGTCAGAAATCGGTATAAGAGTTTTTGCAGTATCAATACCAAATGATGATGTATATGCATTTGATACCTCAGACAAATTTATGTTATTAAGTGAATTGATTGCGGATTTAAACGTTGAAAGAGATTGAATCTTGTAGTATTCAGGCATATTTGCAGAATAATTTATAATTGTATTTCTTGGGAAAATTGCGTGTAGCCTTTGGAAGCCGATTGATTCAAACAAATTCCCTTTATTCTCGCAAATTGTTGCAGTTAATGTTTGTGTGGCGCTACAAGCCGCACGCAAAAAGAAAAATGCCTCCTCATCGTTTGCGTCGTTTACGCAGGGCGAAATTTTAACGTTGTGTTTGGAAAGGAATTCCTTTTCACTATCCGAAAAAAATGTATCCTCGCTTGCGCTTGCAGGGAAGGAACCGTTTTCACAATCGGTGAGAAAAACGTGCTTTATACCGTTGCAACGAATAGCAGCGGCATCACCTGCAATAACTCTATCAAAGGTCGAAGGAATACTACCGTAATCGGTATTTTTTGCCATAAGATAGAGAAGCGATGAAAGCTTTGCTGGGGTAATGGGAATGTCGCCACCAAAAGAGGAAAGTGTGCTTAGCATATCAATAAAAGTATTGTAAGCAGTAATGTTAGAGGCTTTAGTAGTCTTTTTGTAATACTCGACAATTCCACTTTTGTTTGAAATGAAGTCGTATAATGATTTGCAAGCTTCACTTGCGGTAGTATTTTTAATATCCTCCCCAAGCTCTATAATCGGGCTGATAATCTTTCTGCGTATTGCATTGATTCTTTGCAGCTTTTCAGCATTGTCTTTATAAACCTTAGAGGTGAAGCCCCTGGTGTTCATAAGCCAATCCTCATCATCAAGCCAACGTCCTCGGTTAATATTCCAAAGTGAAACATAGCTTTCAAGTAAATCTATATCGCTTGACTCTATATCGCAAATACCACTTTTTATATAAGCGAGAATGTCCTCTGTGCGGTAGCCGTCGGAAATTATTTCAAGAACAGAGTTGATAGCCTTATAAATAGCTGTTTTGGTTAATTTATCTCTACGCGACATAAACAGGGGAATATCATATTTTTCAAATACAACGTCAAGGACGCCCTCGTATCTGTCTGCATTTCGTGTAATTATCGCAAAATCCTTAAATCGTGCACCATTTCGAACCTTCGAAAGTATGCTGCCGGCAATAAATTCCGCTTGAGCAAAACGGTCCTCGCAAGAAACAAGTTTGACGTTTTTTTGCCAAGCTGTCTTTTCTTTTTCAGGCGTGTAAGAAAAATCAAATAGGTTATTGCAAATTATGCTGAAAAAGTCATTTTCGGTTGTGGCATCTCTTTCTAATTTTAAAATTGGTTTAGGAGTTATTCCTACCTCGGCAGCTATACTATTTAAATCTTCTTCAGTCTTATTGATGGTTTTGTATCCGATTTTCGAGCATTTACCTTTGTCGCGGTAAGACTTGTTTAAAGTTATTGTAACATTGCAATTTCGGACAAGACAGCGAATTACAGAAAGCTCGGGAATTGTAAAACCGTTAAAAGAGTCAATAAAAAACAGTTCATCCTTGCCGGGAGGATTGGTTTCATAAATATCGGCAAGTCTTTCGACATCCGTTGTACTATCAGTATGCTCCGAAGAAATAAAATTGTGATAAATTTTATAGATATTATATATATCGTGCAGCTTATCAGCAAGTGTGCCGTTTGCGTTTTTTACTGCATCATTTAGTTTCTCGAGCGAAACAGAGTATTTTAAAAATTCCTCGCATACATTATATATAAGTTCAATAAGAGAACGGTCAGATGCATCGGTATAGATTCTTAGAGCACTGTCATCGTTTGATGGAATTTTTACTGATAACTCAGAAATAATTTTATAAATTATAATTAATTTGCCTGCTGTTCCTATCTCGTTGTATTCAAGTCCACCGTAAGTTCTGAATGCAAGGTTTGCAAGACGGCGAAAGGAAACAACGGAAAGCTTTTCAAGTAAAACGCCTTCCTTCATTGCTCGTTCAAATATTCTGTTTTCGCTTTCGATTGCTTCTTGCTCGGGTACAATAAGTGTAACCCTGTTGCCACACTTAAGAGCCTCGAAAATCGCTGTATCGGAAGCATACGTTTTACCGCTACCAATTGGTCCGTAGATCAAATTAAGCATAATAGTCTCCCAATTAATCGTTTGATTCTTTGTGTTGTCCTGCTAGGTGAAGCTGTGCATAGAATCCGTTTAAGGCAATCAGCTCCTCGTGTGTACCTTTTTCGATAACGTTCCCGTCCTTCATAACAAGTATGAGATCCGCCGAGCGTATTGTTGAAAGTCTATGAGCCACGATAAATGACGTTCTACCTTCCATTATTTTAGCAAAAGCCGATTGTATTCTTTGTTCAGTTCTGGTATCTATAGATGATGTAGCTTCGTCAAGAATAAGCATTGGTGGCATACAAAGCATAACTCTTGTTATACAAAGCAGCTGCTTTTGACCTTGTGAGAGGTTACCTCCGTCCTCGCCAATAAGGGTATTGTAGCCGTTTGGCAAACGCTTAATAAAGCTGTGTGCGTGTGAAGCCTTTGCAGCGGCTATGATTTCCTCATCGGTAGCATCGGGTTTACCTATAAGAATATTTTCCTTAATTGTTCCGCGTTTTATCCAGGTTTCCTGAAGTACCATTCCGTAGCAAGCGCGGAGCGAACGTCTTTTGATATTTCTAATATCGGAAGTTAATTTTTTTCCATTTTTAGTTCTAAAACCGATAGAAATTCCACCTTCGCAAACGTCATAAAAACGCATTATAAGGTTTATAAGAGTTGTTTTTCCGCAGCCTGTAGGACCGACTATTGCTATCTTTTTTCCGCTTGTAACGTCAAGAGAAAGATTTTGAATTAGAGGTTTATCAGGAGTATAAGAGAATGAAACGTCATTGAATATAACGTTTCCGCACGGCTCATCAATGCCGTAGGCATCAGTTAAGTCTTGCGGTTCGGGTGTTTCATCAATTAATGCAAAAACTCTTGAAATGCACGCAAGGGAGTTTTGGAGCTCTGTAATTACACCTGAAATTTCATTAAATGGCTTTGTGTACTGATTAGCATAAGAGAGTAGTGTTGCAAGATTACCAACGTTGATTGCTACGAAAATACCTGTTCCACCGCTTAAAACCGAAATTGCGCCTACAAGAGCAACAGCGGCATAAACAAGTGCATTAATAAATCTTGTGCAGGGGTTTGTGAGTGATGAAAAGAATATTGCTTTCAGTGAATATTTCTTATATCTATTGTTTATCTCATCAAACTGTTCCTGTTTTTTATCCTTAATACCAAAAGCGGTTATAACCCCCTCTGAAGTTATTGTTTCATCAATAAATCCTGTTTGTTCTGCATTTGTTTTGGCACGCAACGTAAACATATCGTGTGTATTTTTGGCAATAAAAGCCGCAACGAATAGTGAAAGAGGCGTGAGAACAACAACTATTACCGTTATTGCCGGGCTTATTGTTAGCATAAAGCAAAGGGTACCTATGATTGTTAAAAGTCCAGTAAATAACTGTGAAAAACCCATAAGCAATCCGTCAGCAAACTGGTCAACATCAGAAATTACACGGCTAACTGTTTCGCCCGTTCTGTGAGTATCTATATATGATAATGGTAATTTTTGAATTTTATCAAATGCATCTTTACGAATATCGCGGATAACGTTGTAGGTGATTTTGTTGTTTAAAATACTCATTATCCATTGCGAAAACGCAACTATTACAATAGAAACTATGCCTTTGTTGAGTATTTGTAATATTTTTGAAAAATCAACGTTATTTTTATCTATGATAACGTCAATAGCATCACCTATAAGAAGTGGGATATAGAGTGTTAGCGCAACACTGATTGCGCCCATAAGTAGAGAAATACCGAATAAAAGCTTGTAGCCTCTTATATATCCAATAATCTTCTTAACAGTGCCTTTTTCAATCTTTTGATTTTTTTTCATATTCAAAGTCCCCTTTTATGCATTCTTCTCGTCGGGAAACTGACAGTAGTAAATTTCTTTATAGACCTCGCAGTCTTCAAGAAGCTCTTTATGTGTGCCGATTCCTACACATTCGCCGTCATCAAGCACAATAATTATATCGGCATCAAGAACAGAAGAAGCTCTTTGAGAAACTATGAACGTGGTCGGGTTGTAATCGAGTGAGTGAATTGCGCTACGAAGTGCGGCATCCGTCTGATAGTCAAGAGCGGAGGTACTATCATCTAAAATGAGAATTTTAGGTTTTTTGACAAGAGCTCTTGCAACAGTAAGACGTTGCTTTTGACCGCCAGAAAGATTTCTTCCGCTGCTTTCAATTTCGTGGTCAAGGAAACTGTCCTTTTGGCTTACAAATTCATAAGCTTGAGCTTGTTTCAAGGCGGCGATAATGTCATCGTCGTTTGCATTTTCGTTACCGATAAGCATATTTTCGCGTATAGTACCCTTGAAGAGTTTTGCGTGTTGAGGAACAACACCTATACTGTTTCTAAGCTCGTCCTCGCAATATGATTTAATATCCTTTCCGTCAATTAAAACCTGTCCCTCGGTAGCATCGTAAAATCTTGGTATAAGGTTAATAATCGAAGATTTTCCCGAGCCCGTTCCACCGATAACACCGACAGTTTGACCTGCCTTTGCAGTAAATGATATACCGCTGATAGAGGGTTCAGCAGCATTTTTATATGTGATTGCAACCTGATTGAATGTTACCTCACCAATAATTCTTAAGTTTTCTACGCTATTTTCAAAAGTTATTGATGGAGTCAATGCCATTACGTCATTAATTCGCTTCATACTGGCAATTCCCTTTGTTACAGTAACTATTAGATTTGCGAGCTTAATGAGTTCAATTAAAATCTGCGACATATAATTGTAAAGAGCAATAACCTGTCCCTGAGTAAGAGAACCGATATTTACTTGTATTGCGCCGACGTAAATCAAAACAATGATTGCAGTATTTATAAACAAAAACGTAAGAGGGTTTGTAAGAGAGGAAAATCTACCTGTAAAGCGTTGCATAAAGGAAAGCTCTGCGTTTGTTTGGTTAAAATATTCTTTTTCATCATCCTCACGTGAAAATGCTCTTATAACTCTTGCTCCGCTGAGATTTTCGCGAGTTATCCCAAGAAGTAAATCAAGCTTTCCTTGTACTTTTCTGTATAATGGAACAGTTATGAGCATTATTCCGTATACAACCAAAGCAAGTAGTGGTATTACTGCAACGAATATTAAAGCTGCAGTAGGGGAAACAGT
>JAZOML010000061.1:0-12147 GCA_045653945.1 Eubacteriales bacterium | reverse complement strand
CTGCGTACCGGATGCCGAGATAATAGAGTTGATGGATTCAGCGAAGGTCTTCAGGTTTTCACTGTAAACGTAGCTGGATGCACCTGCGTTCCAAACCTGTTGGAAAACAGTGATCATAAGTGTCAGCCACGCCGGCTTAACGAGTGGCATAACGAGGGTGAGGTATATTCTGAATTCAGAGCATCCCTCAATTCTCGCCGCTTCAATCATTGAGTCGGGAACAGATGCGTCAATAAAGTTCTTCATAAGGTAAAGTCCAAGTGTGGACGCCCAAACGGGAACTATTGAAATTGTGTAGCTGTTTAGCCATCCAAGGAAAACGAATATAACGAAGTGCGCAATACCCGTAACCGTAGATGAAATCATCAGCGAGTAAACAATCATCTGGAAAACTGCGTTTGAGCCGGGGAAACGTACCTTAGAAACAGAATACGCAGCCAGCGAACCGATGATAAGGCAGCCAACCGTTGCTCCGAGCGATATATATATAGTATTGAACATATATCTGGAAATCGGAACCCACGTTGACGTCATTGATGCAAAAAGGTCGATAAAGTTTTGCATCGTAGGCTTAATAACGTAGAAGTTCGGAGGTGTAAGGAACATTTCTCCGATAGGCTTAAATGCCGTAATAATCAGGTAGTACATTGGAAGGAACATAAATAGACCGAAAATGGAGAGTACGACAGTGATTATCGTATCGCCGCCGGCGCTTCGGTTAAGAACGACGGCGTGTTTTCTAGTTCTTAGTTTTTTAACTTTAGCCATCGTTACTTACCCACCTTACCAAGAGCATTCTTTATAAAGGCGTTCGAGCCGAACATCAGTATAAAGAGGATAATTGAAATACACGAAGCGTAACCGACCTCCATACGCGCGCCAAGATAGTCGCTCATATGGTGTTGGAGTGTCCAAGCACAGTAGTCAGTTGAGGGGTTTCCGCAAAGCGCGGTAACTACTCCTCCGAAGCCGAATGCGCCGGTAATTGCGAGAACCGCACCGAACATAAGAATCGACTTCATAGAAGGAAGTGTGATATACCAAAGCTCCTGCCAACGGTTTTTAACACCGTCAACGGCGCCTGCCTCGTAAAGGCTTCTGTCAACACCCTGAAGACCTGCGATAAATGAAAGGAATGCAGTTCCAAGGGATGTCCATATCGAAACAACGATACAGATAGGCATAATGTAGTCAACGTTTTGAAGGAAGACTATAGGTTTTGAAATCATACCCATTTTCATAAGGATACCGTTTGCAAGTCCGTAAATATCTCCCTGGAAGATAAGCTTCCAAACAAGGTATGCAGAACCTGAAATTGAAGGTCCGTAGAAAACGAATGTTACAATTGCTCTCATTCTGGGCGAAAGCTCGTTAATGAACCAAGCGAGAAGGAATGAAAGTATGTAGGAAAGCGGTCCTGTTGTGATCGCAAATATTAAAGTATTCTGAAACGCTGTAAGGAACAGGTCGTCCTCGAGAACTAATCGAATGTAGTTATCGAAGAAGCAGAACTGAGGCCACTCAAGCATATTGAAGTTTGTAAAGCTGAGGAATATCGACATAAGAACGGGGAAAATTGTGAACGCCGCAAACATTATAAGGAACGGCGCAACCATTACGTATCCTGCCCACTTTTTCTTCATCTCACGCTTGGTGTACTGCCATCTGGTTACCTGAGTTGTGGAAACGTGTCCGCTACCAGTTGGTTCGATTACAGCAGATGCGTTATCAGACATAAGCTATCTCCTATTCTATCATATTTTGCATTTCCGCCTGCCGTCCGTTTTTCAGGACGGCAAAAGTCGGAGTTGAATTTTAATTATAACCTCTGGTGTCCTCAGGGACGATTATTTCACCGTCTTCAAGGTAAGGTAAGAAGTATTCCTTACGCTTACGTGAAAGTTCCTTATTAATATCAACAACGTGATCAAGGAACTGGTCAACCGCATTACCGGTCTTGTTGTAAACAGCAAGGAATGCGAAGTTGATGTAACGGCTGATGTTATAGTCGCCGGGGTTAAAGGGAAGTCCCTTAAGGTGAGGAATTTGTTCCTTCATCGCTTCTTTTTCCTCATCTGTCCAAGCCTGAGAAAGAAGAGCATTAAGGTTTGCCGTATTGTACTTAACGGTAGTGTTGTTCTGGTCAGCGAGGTTCAGACGGCAAAGCTCATTTTGAGCATCATCGTCGGTGTACCACTTAATATACTCCCAAACGTGAGTCGGGCTGCCGCAGCCTCTGGGAATAATGATACCCGTAACGTCAAGAATGGAAGAACGGTCAACGTACTTTGTGCCGTTAGCGTCCACACGTTCCCAACCGATAAGGGATTCCATTGTCCACAGACCACGAAGCTCGTAGTAGCTCATAAAGGTGTTGTAGGTAGACCAGTTTGCAACGACTATCGGAATCTCACCCGTACGGAAACGGGTAAGGTCGTACGCAACAGGAAGTGAATAGTCGTTAAAGAGGTTACACAGTGTATCAAATGCTTCAAGAGCTACCGCCGACTTGTTAAACTCGGTGTAGTCGTTAGCATACATTGTTTCACCCATCTGATAAAGCAGCATCTGATAGCCGGGGAGCGAGGTCTGCATACCCATTGTCATATGCTGTGTGGTGAGCTTCGGAATAACTGCAAGAAGCTCCTGCCAGGTTCTCGGAGGCTCAAGGCCTTCCTTTGCGAAGATATCTACACGGTAGAACGACATTTCGTAGTTCATATTTGTAGGAATGAGGTATGTCTTATTATTCAGTGAAACGGACTCAAGACCTGCGTGTGAGAACTGAACGTCGATATCGCCACCAACTAAAATATCATTACCGTTGGCATCTTTCTTTCTGGTATAAGTAACCTTACCGTCCTCGGCAACGTGCTTTTCCATAAGGTAGCCCTGAGCGTTTTTGAATTCAACCCTCTTGGTATCCTCATTGTAATAATAATGAGGAATCATAAATTCGCCTGCAAGCTGTTCCTCAACAACCCACTTGCCTACGGAGTTCTTATACTCGACGTAGCGTGTTTCGGTGTAGACAGGACAAATGTCGCGGAAGCCCTCGAACATATACTGTCCGACTGCCGCACCCTCACGGGTATTTCTGCCGCTTTCAATATCCTTTTCGGTGTAGATACGGCTGAGCTCCTCAACGGAGTTACGCAGTCCCCAAGAAACCGCAGTGCCTGCCGCCATATTGGAAACGTCAGGGCCTATACCTGCAAGAACGGATTCCTGAAGACCCATAGCAACGTACTTGATGTTAACCGCTATGTTTCTCTTAGGATCGTCCTTCTTGGTAAAGCTACTATCTATCATAGTACGCTTAATGAGTGCGTCCTCACGGCTTTCCGTGTTCCACATTTCAATAGTGTAATCGTACTCGTGTCCCGCGTCGCCGCTGACCTTAAAGCCTATAATATTATAGTCTTTAAAGAAGCTGGATACGAAAGCCTTAGCCTCGTGTCCCATTGCGTAGAAGAAGCCTGCACCTGCATCGGGCATTTCGGTATCACTTGTCTGGATACGAAGGTAGTCGAGCTTCATCGGCTGGCTAAGCGAGGTGTAGAGCCAGTTACTAAGTGCGGTAACGTAGTTTTTAAATGAAAGGAAGTTCGGTGCTATTTCATACTCATCCTTGGCCATTTTCTCGACAAGGTCGCGGATGGTATCAAGCGTAGCAACGTGCTGACCGGTTGCACCCGTAATTCTTACTAGCTCGTTGTAAATTCTATCAAGCTCAATAGCGGAAATCGCAAGGTCCTGAATAACGTCTGGGATAATTCCCGCGAAGTCATAGTCACGTCCGGTATCGGGGTTTGTACCGGTAATCTGAAGTATCTTTTGGTAAGCATTGTTGAGCTTGTTGATTATATTGGCTATATCATAGATATAGTCCGCCATATCTCCAAGAACAACCTCAAGCTCTATTGTGTTCCAGCCCTTCTTAAAATAGAAGAGATAATCCTGACCGGTTTCCATATTACCGAGCATTTCGTTCTGGAAGGAGGTGTCGTAGTTAAAGCGGAGGTAGTTTGCTTCATTAAACTGAACCTCTCCGTTTATCTTCATTCTTCTTGATACGAACATACCCGCCATAGTATTTTGACGGAAACGTGCCATTATGTTGTAAAGTCCCTCTTCCTCAACGTAAACGTTGTATGTCATATACTGGTTTACCATACTCATTGTGGTAAGGTTGTAGACAAGGTTTGCGGGGTGAGAGGGAGAGTTTATAGAGGAGGTACGGTCGGTACCGGGGAAAAGAACCTGATCGGAAACTCTGATAGGGCTTTCTGCCTCTACCATATAGAACTTTTCTTCAGCATCGCCCTTGGAAACCTCTTTAATTCCGTTCTTAAGCCATCTTTCAAGAACGTAATCGTAGGAGTTTTCCTCGCCATAGCCGTAAACTCTGATTTTATCAATAGCAACGGGCTCTCTGGTTGCCTCAAGGGTAAAATAATATGTTTCGTTTGCCTCGAGGTAGAACTCAAAGGGAGTTACCGTATAGCCGAGCCAGTCACGAAGGAAGTAATCACGAAGTACAGGCTCCTCAACACGCTCAGGACGCATATCGTTGTTCTGAATATCAAGATTCCAATAGTAGTTACCCGAGCCGCCGCGAGTTGCGATTGCCCAAGCAACAAGTGCTGCCTCGTAGTCAGCATCAGACTGATAATCAGCGCGTCTGGGCTGAGTAGCAGTGATAATTTCGGGGTCGTCCTCATCACGGCTATCACGGTAAATATCGCTTAACTTACCGTCGTTTTGTCTGTACTCCCAGCTTCTGGGAAGGTAAAGATAACGGCACTCACTGAAAGGAAGCTCATCATCAATAAAGAACATACGCTCAACGGTAGTTTTGGTACTTACCTGATTGAGGTAATCGCCCGAATTAGCAAGATCCTTTACGCCTGCAAGGTCAAGAACGGGTTGTTCTCCAAACTGAGTAGTCGTATTATTGATAAGACCGTTTGCCTGAAGCTCGGCAAGCTTAGCATCATCGACTACGAATTTGTCGAGAGTAATGTATTTAAGATCAATAGCATACATACCGGTAACGGGGACGGTGATAGCAAACGTAGTCTTACCTGTCGAGGGGGTAAAAACTGCCGTATAGCCCTCATACGCCTCCATCATCGTGCTATTGTCCTTTTTGGTAGCGTCGCGCGCCTTGTCGAAGTAAATTTGATACTTTGACGTGGTCCACTGCTCGGTTGACTGAGGCTTGAGGTATGAGGGGCTGTTTGGAACAACAACCTGCTCAGCTTCAAACGTTTTATCAACGTTCGCAGCGGTCTGATCGCTCCACTTGTTGCGGTAGTTATCGTAGTTAACTCCGCTTATAAGGTCAAGTATCTGCGAAAGCGTTCTTCCGCCATAGAGGTTATTACTGAAGTCCTCATTGGCAGCGTTTTCATCATCGTAGGCAGCATAAGAGCCTATCGACAGCGGCAGAATGCTTATAAACGTAGCAACCAACAAAAGCAACGCAACAATTCTGTGCTTTTGCGAATGTTTCATTTGGATTTCCTCCTAAAAAATGGGTATTGCTTGCCGACCAATTTATGGTCAGCCGAAAGTATTTAGTTCGGCGTTTCGCTCCTCTGAGCCGGTACCGTTTTCACCGCTTCGCAGTGGGGATATTTTCTTTAAATACCCGCACGAAAGTTTTTACTCGCAAATTATATCATATATATATAGCAAAGTCAAGTAAGAGCGTATCGTCAATAGTTCTTCAAAAATCGCAATTACCCTATTAAATACGCGCACAAAAATATTTTATGCACTCTGCACAACGCAATTATTTAATATTATATTTATTATTAAAAAGACAATTTTTCGCCACAAAACCTCACCCACCTCGCAATTTTCATCTATATACCAATAAATACGTCCAAATCCCACAACAAAATCCAAATCTCGCCTTTTTGTGCATTTTGCACAATTTTACGTCAGTTTTTTCTACATATGTACATTTTGCACAAATTTTGGAAATTGCATATTTTAAACATCTTAGGATAGATTTTTTTGTATCAAAACATTAAAACATCAAAAAAGCGGTCAACCTAAGGTCAACCGCTATTTTCATTTAGTTACAGTTAATCCGACTGCTGTTCATCAAGCGTTAAAGTGAACGCAGGCAAGAAATATTCCATAAAGTACGAAAGCTCAGGCATATCCGACTCGGCAAGTCTTTTTTCAATACCCGCCATAGCGCCCGAAAACTCACAGTTTCCAAAACGCTTTTCGTCAATACACTTAATATAAGCACAAAGCCTGTCCGCAGCCTTAACAAGCGGACGGTGTTTTTCATCGCCGTCAACCGATGCAAATATCGACGAATATTCATCTCGAAGCTCCACAGGAAGCTTATCTATAAGTGATTTTGTGCTCTGTGCCTCGATAGAGGCAAATTGGGAGCGTATTTCAGGATTAGCATACTTAACAGGCGTCGGCATATCGCCGGTAAAAACCTCAGGAACATCGTGAAAAAGTGCCATTGTAACCGCCTTGCCAACGTCGTAATCCTTACCAAAAATCTTGTTACCGATAGTTGCAAGTGCGTGTGTTAATATCGCGCACTCCGAAGAGTGCACAGCAAGGCTTTCGGGGATAGCATTACGCATAAGTCCCCAGCGCTGAATATACTTTTGCCTGAACACCAGCGCATAAAACGAGCTTAACTTCTTTATTTCTTCCATATTTATTACATACCCTTAAAATATTCACGCATTTCCTTCGCCTTACCGCAAGTCATTTGACCCTCAGCGCACTTACCGGAAACACAGGCAGGACCGGCATTACCAAAAAGTATCGGTGCAACACCCTTGCAAAGACGGAGCATCTCGATAGCAACCTCACGGATTTCCCACTGAGCACGGGCACAGCAACGAAGCTTAAAGAAATTACGGAGCGAGCGCACGTTCATAGTAACAATCATACGGGTATCGCAGGCATTCGGAAGAATGAAACGCGCATCCTCGTTTGCTTTCTTCTCTGCCGCTTTTTTAGCATCAGCCTCACTCTTACCTTGAGCTATAAGGCCCTCGTAATGCTTTTTCATAAGTATAGCCTTTAAATTCTCGTAATGCTTTGCGTCCTCAGCCATAGCCGCTTCAAACTCAGCGAGCGCCTCGGGGATAGCGGCAATCTCAGGGGGAGTTATGTAAGAAAAATTGCTTTTATCAACGTATCTCTGACTCTGAACCGAGAACGATGCTATTCTATGTCTTGTAATCTGCGCAAGAAGTGCTCTTGAGACACCCTCGATACCAAAGGTAAACGAAGCGTGCTCAACAGGACTCTCGTGTCCTATTTCTGCAAGCATATCAAGAAAGCTCTCGACCTTATCGGGAGTGAGCTTGTCCATAAGTGTATTAATGTCGCTCTTTGCGTAGCAAAGCTTTGCCGCCGCCGCAACTATTTTATCCGCATCGGGAGTATATGCAATAAGTTCAACCTTCATTTATATATACCTTCCAAAATATTTTCTTATGTTATTTTAACATAAATATAGCCATCTTGTCAACGGCTTTTAAGATAAAAAATGCGTCCCGACGCATTTTAAACGTCGGAACGCAGCTTTTTATGAATTATTCAAAAGTTCAAGAAGCTTTTTAGCATCCTCATCTCCCGCACCTACCGCCTTTTCAAGCCAATATTTTGCCGTTTCCTTGGTTTCCCACCAAAATTCACCGTTGAGAATACATACGGCAATATTATACATTGAGGCAACAATGCCGTTTTCAGCCGATTCCTTCATATAGGAGTAAGCCTGCTCGGGTTGTTTTTCTCCCTTTGTTTCATCAATTAGCAAAACACCAAGTATCGCCTGAGCATCAAAATTATCAAGCTCCGCCGCCTTTTTATACCAATCAACGGCATTTTTAAAATCAACGGGCACACCCAAGCCCGATGCGTATATTTCACCGAGATATATCATTGATTTTGTATCGTATTGCTCAGCAGCCGCCTCAAAATACTTTTTTGCAAGTCCGTAATTTACCTCACAGCCGTCCTTGCCCCTGTAATACCTTAGTCCAAGAGAACGAATCGCGGAATTGTATCCATACTCAGCACATTCCTCTAAAATTTTAAATCCCTTTTGGGAATCCTTTTCTACTCCCTCTCCCTTGATATAAGAGCAGCCAAGGTTGTATTTTCCTATAATAAAGCCACCGTCGGACGATTTTTGTATCAGTCTTATGCCCTCGGCGTAATTTTTCTCCATAAGATTGCCCGTGAAATATTCAAGTCCACAAAGATTGTATGCAGGCGCAAAGCCCTTCTCCGTAAGCTTGTAGGCAATAGAATATCCCTTATGCTTTTGAGCAAAATCCCCGTGTTTGAGAAGCACCCAGGCATACGCATACATATCAAGCTCCGACTCAGACTCAATCACACTTTCAAAATACTCAAAAAGTCCGCCCATATTGCGCTTGGCGTAAACAGGACACATATTCCCCTCCCTGAACGCATTTAAAAGCTCGGCAGGATTATCCACGTAAATACCCTTATAATTGTATTCCATTATATATTCCATCCTTTTTATTATAATTTTAACTTCTTTACAAGCGAGATTGCATCCTCTTGACCGAGCTTTGCCGCCTTTTTAAGCCACTCCTTGCCATCGGACTTATCAATCCACCAAAACGTACCGTCAAGAGAGCCTGCTCCAAGATAATACATAGCAAGTTCATTTCCGTTATTCGCCGCATCCGTCAAAAACGCACAGGCGGAATTGACGTTTTTTTCTCCGTGAGTACCAAAAAGCAGCCACTCGCCCGTTATAAGCTGAGAATAAACGTGGTCAAGACCTGCCGCAAACTGATAGTTCGAAAACGCCTTTTGCTTACTTTTCTCACAGCCGAGCCCCTTTTCGTGCATAACCGCAACCGCAAAAGCCGCCTTGCCGTCATAATAAAGCGAAGCCTTGTTGTAATAATAATAAGCCTTGGAATAATCCTGCGGATAGCCGTTAATTCCCTTGTAATAAACCGTCGCAATCGAGTTTAAGGATAAATGATATCCCTCCTCGGCACACTCCTCTAACAGAGCCATACCTCTTGCGACGTCCTTTGCGACTCCGTTTCCGTTGAGATAGCAAAGCGCAAGATTGTGCCTTGAAATAATGAAGCCCTCGTCAGACGCTTCTTTAAACCAATCAAATGCGCCCCTTTCATTTTTTGTAACAACGTCCCCCTCAAAAAGCGTCAAGCCGTAAATATTGTATGCAGGTACAAACTTCTTTTCAACAAGGTCGTTTACGATTTTAAAGGCACGGTGCTTATCGTTTATATCACCAAATTTATAAAGAGCATAAGCGTACGCGTACATATCAATATCCGAGCTTTTGTCAATTAAGGTCGGTAAAGCATTTATCAGCTTAGCTCCATCTTTTTTTGAGTAGAAAATGCAAAGATTTCCGTTTCTGTACTCTTTTAAAAATTCCCTTGGATTTGTTGCGTAGTAGCCTCTGTAATTATAATAATTCATTATCTTTTCTCCTTGTTTTAAGGTAATATAAGTATACCACACCAAAAAACCTTTGTCAAGCATAAAAAAACGCCCCACACGGGGCGTTTTTTTCGTATTTAATCTTACTTAAAGTACTTAACAGCACTTCTAAACATCTTGATATCGTACTCGCCGTAAACGTTGCGGTAAAGACCGTCGCCTATACGCTCCGAGTGTCCCATCTTACCGAATACTCTGCCATCGGCTCGGGTAATACCCTCGATACCATAGGTGGAATTGTTGGGATTAAAGTGAATATCGGTGGTAGCGTTGCCATCAAAATCAACGTACTGAGTTGCAATTTGACCGTTAGCAACAAGCTCGTCAATCACGCCCTCGGGTGCGATAAAGCGTCCCTCACCGTGAGAAATCGGCACGTTGTAAACATCGCCAACGTTTGTATCAGCAAGCCAAGGCGACTTGTTAGAGGCTATACGTGTGCGTACAATTCTGCTCTGGTGTCTGCCGATAGTGTTAAAGGTAAGAGTCGGGCAATTTTCATCGGTGTCAATTATCTTGCCGTAGGGTACAAGACCGAGCTTGATAAGAGCCTGGAATCCGTTACAGATACCGCACATAAGACCGTCGCGCTTTTCAAGAAGCTCGGTTACCTGCTCCTTAATAGCAGCAGAGCGGAAGAACGCGGTAATGAACTTACCCGAGCCGTCAGGCTCGTCGCCGCCCGAAAATCCGCCGGGGATAAATACCATCTGCGCAGTTTTGAGCTCGTTTGCAAACTTCTCTACGCTGCGCTCAATTCCTGCGCCCGAGAGGTTGTTAAGAACCATAATCTTTGCCTCAGCACCTGCGTCCTCAACTGCCTTTGCGCTATCAAATTCACAGTTTGTGCCGGGGAATACAGGGATAAGAACCTTGGGTCTTGCAACCTTGATAGCAGGAGCAGGTCTTGTTCCCTTGAAATCGTAAGAGAAGGTCTTTACCTCACCCTTTTGCTCGATATTACAAGAGAATACACTCTCAAGCTTGTCCTCGTAAATGCCGAGAAGCTCACAAAGGCAAACCTTCTCCTCACCAAGTACAAGAGCCTTGTCCTCGGTGGTAGTACCAAGATAAATCCCGTCGATTTCCTCGGTTGCCTCAACTACAAATGCGCCGTAGTTATATCCAAATAACGTTTCACGGGTTACGCCGTCCGCAAATTTAACGCCAATCATATTACCAAGAGCCATCTTCATAACAGCCTCGGCAACACCGCCGTAGCAGGGGGTGTAAGCGGATACAACCTTGCCGCTTCTTTGGAGCGCCGTTACCTTGTCAAAGGTTGCAAGGAGCGACTCGGTTACAGGGAGATTGTTCTCGTCATATTCGGGCTTTATAAGGTAAACCTTATTGCCTGCCTTCTTGAACTCCGCACCTGCAATGTTGTTTATCTTGTCAGTGGTAACCGCAAAGGAAATAAGCGTAGGCGGAACGTCAAGCTTTTCAAAGCTTCCGCTCATAGAGTCCTTACCGCCGATAGCCGCAATTCCAAGCTCCATTTGAGCCTTGAACGCACCGAGGAGTGCCGCAAGAGGCTTACCCCAACGCTTGCCGTCCTTTAAGGGCTTTTCAAAATACTCTTGGAAGGTAAGATATACGTCCTTGAAGTCAGCACCACAAGCGATAAGCTTAGCAACCGACTCAACAACAGCAAGATAAGCACCGTGATAGGGGCTCTTCTCGGAAATGTAGGGGTTGTAGCCCCACGACATAAGCGAAACGTCGTCGGTGTGTCCCTTTTCAACCGATACCTTTTGTACCATAGCCTGAACGGGAGTAAGCTGATTCTTACCGCCGAAGGGCATAAGTACCGCACCCGCACCGATAGTAGAGTCGAATCTTTCCGAAAGACCTCTCTTAGAGCAAACGTTAAGGTCGTCAGCAAGTTTTTTCATACCGCCTGCAAAATCAGAATAAATCTCACGTTCGTAGCTCTTAGGAGCATCGGGGGTTACGTCGATGTGCTTTTCAGCACCGTTGGAGTTAAGGAACTCACGGCTGATATCAACTATCTTTTTGCCGTTCCAATACATAACAAGACGAGGCTCAGCCTTAACGGTAGCAACAACGGTTGCTTCAAGGTTTTCACTCTCAGCAAGAGCAAGGAAAGCGTCCTTATTTTCAGCCTCTATAACACAAGCCATTCTCTCCTGCGACTCACTGATTGCAAGTTCGGTGCCGTCAAGTCCGTCGTACTTTTTGGGAACTGCATTAAGGTCAATCTCAAGACCGTCCGCAAGCTCACCGATAGCAACGGAAACACCGCCTGCACCAAAGTCGTTACATCTCTTTATCATACGACAAGCGTCGCCGTTTCTGAATAATCTCTGAAGCTTTCTCTCCTCGGGAGCGTTACCCTTTTGAACCTCGGCGCCGCAGCTTTCAAGCGACTCTACACTGTGAGATTTAGAGGAGCCGGTAGCACCGCCGCAGCCATCACGTCCCGTTCTTCCACCAAGAAGAACAACAAGGTCGCCGTCCTGCGGACACTCACGGCGTACGTTACACTCGGGGGTTGCCGCAATAACTGCACCAACCTCAAGACGCTTTGCCGCATATCCCTCGTGGTAAAGCTCGTCAACAATACCGGTTGCAAGACCGATTTGGTTACCGTAAGAGGAATATCCTGCT
>JAZOML010000060.1:0-4505 GCA_045653945.1 Eubacteriales bacterium | reverse complement strand
AATTGATAGCAAAGAGGGGTAACATGATAAAAAGTGTTGCCCTTCTTTTTCAGAAGCATTGAAAGTCTGCTTTCTACAGGACCAAAGTACTTCTAATCGAAATCAACGCTGTAATTTTATGAAACAAATAAAAGAACTGCCGCACTTTCGCGCGGCAGCCCAATTTAGTCTTTGATTAACTACACGCAATACTAAACTGCCGATAAGGCATCATAACTTGCCGTAGGCAATCATAACGATGCGAAGCATCTCATAACTTAGCATAGCTAATCATAACTGATTTGCTTTTTTAAAGCAAATCTTAGCCGTTGTTCTTGATGGAGTTCTCGTAAGACTCAACCATCTTCTTAAAAATGAAACCCATACGAACTTTGAGTTTCGAACGCCCCAGCAGGATATTGGAGGGGCATAAAGCAGTACATAAATACCGGTTTTGCCTTACGGTATAAGATTTTTCCGTGCGAAACACACAAATATAGAAAAAACTTATTAATTTTCGATTTGCTGTTGAATTTTACGAAGAATTTGTGTATAATAAATACAGCAGACAAAAACAACACAAGGAGGCTTATACTATGCCAAATATTAAACCCGTATCCGATTTACGTAACTACAACGAGGTTCTGCGCGATATTGCCGTAGGTGAGCCCGTATTTCTTACCAAGAACGGTAGAGGCAAATATGCCATCGTCGATATGGAAGAGTTTGAAAAAACTCAAGCGACTCTTAAGCTTATGGCAGAGCTCGCAAAGGGCGAAGCCTCAGCACGCGAAAAAGGCTATATTGATATTTCCGATGTGGAAGCTATATTAGGTGTATCAAATGGTTAAGATTAATTTTACACCTGATTCACTTGAAGACTTGAAAGAAATCAAAGAGTACATCACCGACGAGCTATGCAGCGAGCAGTCGGCAATAAATACAGTAGGGAAGATAACGAAGCGTATTCGCCAGCTTGCAGACTTTCCGGAAAGCGGAGCGCCACTTTCTTCTATAATTAATCTTGAAGTACCGTATCGTTTTCTCGTCTGCGGCAACTACACTGCATTTTATAAGGTAGAAGGTGATGAGGTGCATATTATCCGTATACTCTATGCAAGACGAAATTTTATGCAGATTCTTTTCGGTAAAGAATTTGACGATGATAAATCAAATTGATTGAATTTAATAGTTAAGAGCCGATTACAGAGTAAATCTTGTTTCGGCTCTTTTTATATTTGTCGTAATTTAAGAATTTTTCGAAGTTTTATACCTAAACTTAAGTGTCTTATATAATCATATTATTCTGAAGCTGTGTGGGCGGATAGCCGTATCTTTTTTTGAAGGCTCGGGAAAAGTATTTTTCGTCTGTAAATCCGCAAGCAAAGGAGATTTCTTTGATAGAAAACTCTCTTTTTGTTAATAACTCTAATGCGTGATCCATCCTAAGTTGGATTAAATATTGCTTTGGTGACATTGCAAAATGCTTTGTAAATGCTCTTTGCAAACTTGATACACTCATAAAAGATATACCGCACAACGTTTCGACGTCCAGGCTTGGATTAGAATAATGCTCTGCCATGTAACGAACGCAGTTTGCAATTGTTTCATCGTTAATCAATTCTTTTTGATCGTTTGCTATTTTATCAAGAATATCGTAAATGATAGATTTTGACTGATTTATCGAGCGCTCGGTTTTCCATGCTTTCAGCAATTGCTCGAAACAGTGTTTTATTTTTGAACTGTTTTCAAAAGAGATGTTTTCAACTGCAAAATAATTGCATTGTTCAAAATGAACTACAATGCTTTCACTCACTGAATATTCTACTTTATATGGGGTATCAGCGGGTAAAAATAATACGTCTCCGGGCTTTGTAACGAAGCGTTTCGCACCGACCTCAAAAGAGCCTGTTCCGCTAACACGGTAAGAAAATGCAGCAAACGGGCGAGCCTTTACGTTAAAAACACCTTTTTTATGGCGAAAAGAGTCAACTGTTAATATTTGAAACGAAAGATTTTCGAAATTATATATCATAGTTTTATCACCTCGGATACATGATATCATAAAATGACTAAAAAGTCCACCTTTTTGCGCAAAAAAGTGGTTTTAGAATATAAAATATTCGTGATATCATAGAAAAAAAGACCAAAAATGAGGAGAATGTTATGGTTTTTAATCCACGAAACATCGCAAAAACGGAAGGTAGCTTTACTTTTTCTGGTAATATTAACGCTGTTGCGCACTCTTCTTTGAACAAGAGCATCATAAAGGAGTTTTGGCATAACTTTACCTTTAAAAGCTCTACGCTTAATATCAGCGAAAGTGACGAATTCGTTTTCTCCGTTGGAAATGTAAAAGCGATTTCGCTTGACGGTTGCGATTACAGTATCAACATAGAGAAAGACGGATTTTGCGTATATGCCGAGAATGAACAAAATCTCATTCATGGCTTTATGACCTTGCTTGATCGTTTTGTGGCGGTTGACCGTGAAGATCTCCTCGCAATCGAAATTGATTGCTGTGAGATCAAGGATAAGCCTATTATTGAAAATAGAATGGTGCATTTTTGCATTTTCCCCGAAACAGAGCTGTGGGAGCTGCAAAGGTTCGTTAGATTTTGTGCTGCACTGAAATACACTCACGTTGTCTTAGAGTTTTGGGGGATGCTGAAGCTTGACTGTATGAGCGAGCTGTCGTGGTCGCACGGATATACCAAGGAGCAGATCAAACCGATAATCAAGGAAGCAAATGATCTCGGACTCGAAATAATACCAATGTTCAATCATTGGGGACATGCGTCGGGAAGTCGCGTTATGCACGGAAAACACGTTGTTCTCGACCAAAATCCAATGCTTCAAACTTATTTTAGTGAGGACGGATGGTGCTGGGATATTAAGAAGCCAAAGGTAAGAAAGCTGTTAAGTCAGATAAGAGCTGAACTAACCGAGATTTGCGGGAACGGACGTTATTTCCACATAGGATGTGACGAGGCGTATAACTTTGAGCTTACAAAAGAAAATATGGATTTCATATGTGACTACATAAACGACATCAGTGATGAGATGACCTCATTGGGTAGAAGAATAATTGCATGGGGCGATATGCTCCTGTACCGCCATCCATATTATAACTCCAACAATAAGTATGCTTGTAACGCACCCTCTGCAGAGGCAGAGAAATATATGCTGGAGCGTTTAAGCCGTGACGTTGTTATCGCTGATTGGCAATATAATCCTACAGAAAAGCCCGTAGAAACCGCAGAGGTATTCACCAAGGCGGGATTTGACTGCCTTTTGTGTCCTTGGGATAAGGGACTCTCGCAAATGCGTGCGATAAGCGATACCATAACAGAACAATCGCTTATGGGGTTATTACATACTACCTGGCATACGCTGTCAAAGGGAATGAGATTCGTTACAGTTGCCGCAATAGCAGGATTTGAAAGCTTGGGTACGCGTGAGCTCAGACAGATGCGCGGATGCACATCACCGCTTCTTCGCAAGGTAATGCCGATTAATGGCGATTATGAAAAAGCGGGTTGGTCAAAGCGCGAGATTGGTGACATTTTTTAAAACTACCGGAATAAAGAATAAACGAAGAGGATAATTTTTATGTCAATAAAGCATACTGCCGTAAGCTATTACGGACTCAATTACGTGGAACACGCTGAGGCGGATTTCCTTGAAATGAAGGAGCACGGTTGTGATACCGTTATTCTAGCCATCACCGAGTTCGATATGGATTTCTGGTTTCCCAATATCAATAACATAGTAAAAACCGCACACAAGGTCGGTCTTCGTTGTATTGCTGATACGTGGGGAATTGGAAAGTATTTCGGTGGCGAGCAGGTTTCTCTGTTCCTACAAAATAATATTCACCACAGACAAGTTTCCGCTTATACCGGCGAGGTTCTCAACGCTGCTTGCTTTAATACAAACGCTTTTCGCGACTATTTCACAGCCATTTGTATGAAGCTCGCAAGAGAAACCGAGGTTGACGGCTTCTTCTGGGATGAGCCGCATTACGCTTATCCGAAATCATATGCATCTATCACGGGCGGAGCAGGTGACGATTGGTCTTGCAGATGTCCCGAGTGCATGAAAAAATTCGAGGAATATTACGGTTATGAAATGCCGAAGTTTATGAACGACGACGTTAAGCAATTCCGTTGGCGCGAAGCATTAAAGACTCTCGCAGATTGCTCCAAAGCGCTCAAGGAATACAATCCAAATCTCGAAATCACTTGCTGTGTTCATGCAACAAAGAATAGCTATTACGTAACGGAAATGCGTGGATATGATAATTGGGATATGGTTGCCGCTTGTCCTTACTTTGACGTATTCTCTACGACGATAATTAACTGGGCACTCCCCGAATCCTTCTTTAAGGAAATTACCGAGCGCACCGTACGTATTGCTAAAAAGTACGGTAAACAGAGTGAGAGATGGCTTATGGGTTATTGTGCTCAGCCTGAGGACTTCTCACAGATAGATAAGGTAGTCGATATGTACGAGTCAATGGGTGT
>JAZOML010000059.1:0-20959 GCA_045653945.1 Eubacteriales bacterium | reverse complement strand
TATTTAGCAAATGCTTTTGCATTTGCGAGGCTCAAATCTCGGACTGAAAACGGAAAAATAACCGAGCAAATAAAATGCTCGGTTATTTTTTGGCTGCGGCACTAGGATTACAGAACCTTTTATGTGCGCGGTACAGTGGTGTAAATCGGAACTTTATATATAGCGCAAATATTTAGCAAATGCTCTTGCATTTGCGAGCCTCGAATCTCGGACTACAAACGAAAAAATAACCGAGCACATAAAATGCTCGGTTATTTTTTGGCTGCGGCACTAGGATTCGAACCTAGGTAATGACGGAGTCAGAGTCCGTTGCCTTACCGCTTGGCGATGCCGCATTATTTCAACATTTGAGATTATAGCACAAAGAATATCATTTGTCAAGGGCTTTTTGGAAGATTTTTTCAAAAAATAACAAATATTTTTGTTCGTTAAATATTATGGTGGAACCAGTAAAGATTTATGCAAAAAACTACATATTAAATATAGCATGAAGATAACCGCCGATTTCGGCGGTTATCTATTTCCTCTTAGTTTTCTTATTTCACTGTATTTAATAACTCCCGCTTGTAGCTCGGTAGCAACAGCACGTCGCAGCTTGGTAGGTGAGAGCACTTCAATATCTGCGCCAAAGCTTAAAATTAAGCCTTTGAGTGCCCTAAGGTCGGTAAAAAGCTCAACCTCGGTCAAGGCAGCGTATGAGCAAATAACCTTGTATTCTCCACTAAAGCGCTCGGTAAACTCACCCAAACGCTCGGTTTTGATACGTAAAACGGCTTTTTCTCTTTGCCCGATAAACATCCACTCAGCCTCAAGCTTACTGCTTGGAATAGGAATAGATGTGTCGGTGTATAGCTCGAATTTGATATTTGCGCTTCGCAAATTTGTTAGCCTGTGAATAGGGAAGAAACGGTAAATTTGCGTATCTCCAAGTTCGCAAAATAAATAAAGGATACCGTATGAAGCAATGACCTTAATCGGCTTTACAAGGTACTCTCTTACCTGTCCGTTTAATTCGTTAAAATGCTTTCTATTGTCCGCTACGAAATCGAAAATTGAAAATAAAAGCATATTATTGTCATTTATTGCATTATTAATAGCAAATAATGACTTTAAAATTTCTTTGCTATCATAAATTCCGTTTTCGTTTTTTATTATATTTAGCTCAGGTGTATTATCGAAAAAGGAACAAAAAATTTTCTTTGCCTCGTCCTCTGAAATATAACGCGATGTAATAAAAGAGAGTATAGTAAGCATTGAATTTTCGCTATCCTGCGAGCTTAAAATTTGCCAATCGGTTTTCTTTTCCTTACCTTTATAATTAATAGAACGGTATTTAATAGGCAATCCGATTTTAATTAACCAATCAAGAGCGGCGGAAATTGAACGTAAATCGCACCTGCGCCCATACTCAAGAAGTAGATATTCGGCAATCTTGTTTTTAGTCAAGGTGTTTTCGCAATCGGTGTGGTCCTCAAGTACCCTGCGCACAAAATAAGCAAGATTTTTCTTTTCACTCATTTCCATATCTCCTTTCTATCTGAATTATATCAAAAGAATTGTACAAAAATCGGTACATTTATTTTTTTACAAATCCCCCTTGACAAATTAGCAAAACAGTGCTAAAATATATTCACTTACACAAATATAACATAAGTCAGGGGTGCTGACAAATCGGTTGGCTGAGAGACGGTAACGTTTACCGTAAACCCTTTAACCTGATACGGATAATACCGGCGAAGGGAGATTTTTACTTACAGTATATATCTCGCACAGCGGTTATTTTTCCGTTGTGCTTTTTTGTTGCACACGGATTTAAAACCGCTTAACGCTCCGCTTGATAGCAGGAAGATAATAAAATTTGTGTGGGATATATTATTTTAAGGAGGTGTTCTTTAAATGAACACAAAAAACAAAAACCTCGCACACGTAATTAAGCTGTGCGAGTGTGCTATTCTGATAGCACTTTCAATTGTCCTTGACTTTGTGTCAAAGGGAATATTTTTCTACCTTGAGCCGTTTTGGCCGGCAGGCGGTGGAATAACGCTTTGTATGGTTCCTATGGTATTTATTTCACTTAGACACGGTTACCTTTGGGGAATAGGCTCAGGACTTGTTTATTCAGGAATACAAATGCTTACGGGCTGGTACACTCCCGCAGGCGGCGTTAGTGCGATAGTCCTTTGTGTGCTCTTTGACTACGTAATTGCATATTCCGTGCTCGGACTTGCAGATCTATTTGCATCATTTTTCAAAAATAAGCTGCTTGGCTACGGCTTTGGTGCGTTTATTGTTTGTATATTAAGATGCGTATGCGGAATTATTTCGGGAATTGCCGTTTGGGGAAGCTGGATAGCTTGGGAAAGCTTTGATAACCTCTACCTGTATGCAATTGCCTATAATACCTCGTATATGGTACCTAACGCAATAATTACCTCGATAATTATAGTCGCAATTTGCTCGGTTTTTAACCCCAAAACACTCAAAAAACATAAAGCTGAAGCTTAAAATAAAAGATACCCCTGACAAAACTGTCGGGGGTATCTTTGATTATTACATACGGCGGTCAGTCAATAACACTTTCCACAGCTGATGAAATGTGCGACCACAACTAATATAAAAAATAAAAGGCTCACAGTTAAGTGAGCCTTTTATGTTATTAATTAAGCGTTTTTGCTTTCCTTTTTCTTGTCGATAAGTCTGTGAACAAGCTTAACGATTTCAACGAGAGGAATAATAGCAAAGCCAAGACCAAGAGCAATGAAGAACTCAGTCCAAGAGATTGCAACCATACCGAATATTTCTGCTACGGGAGCGATAAGAACAACAGCAGAGGAAAGAATAAGGGAGAGAATTCCTGCACCCCAGAGCCACTTATTTTGTCCCTTGAGAGTGAAAATAGAACCGCGAAGTGAACGCATATTGAAGGAGTGGAATACCACACACATTGCAAGGGTTAAGAACGCCATTGTCGTACCGTCAATACTGTCGGTAATTTCGAAGTTGCCTGTTTCAAACCAATGACCAATAAAATAGGAAATAAGGGTTATGATAGTTACAAGGAAGCCTTGATAGAATACTGCTGCACCAAGACCGCCTGCAAAAACACCTTCCCTTGAATCACGTGGCTTACGCTTCATAACGTCAGGCTCAGGCTTTTCCATACCGAGAGCAAGAGCAGGGAAGCAGTCTGTGATAAGGTTAATCCAAAGAAGCTGAACGGGCTGGAAGATTGTAAATCCGATAAGCGTTGCGAAGAAAATCGAAAGCACCTCGGAAAGGTTGGATGCAAGAAGGAACTGAATTGCCTTACGGATATTATCGTAAATACGGCGTCCCTCGCCTGCTGCCGAAACGATAGTAGCGAAGTTGTCGTCTGCAAGTATCATATCCGCAACGTTCTTGGTAACGTCAGTACCAGTAATACCCATACCAACGCCGATATCAGCGTTTTTAATAGAGGGGGCGTCGTTTACGCCGTCGCCTGTCATTGCGGTAACCTTACCCTTTTTACGCCAAGCATTAACTATTCTTGTCTTGTGCTCAGGCTGAACTCTTGCATATACGGAGTATTTTTCAACCTCGATTTCAAATTCCTCGTCGGAGAACTTATCAAGCTCAGCACCTGTAATTGCCTGAGAAGCATCGGTGATAATACCAAGCTCCATAGCGATAGCAACTGCGGTATCCTTATGGTCGCCCGTAATCATAATCGGACGGATACCTGCACTGCGGCACTCGTCGATAGCAGGCTTAACCTCGGGACGTACAGGGTCAATCATACCTACAACACCAACGAAGCAAAGATCGTTTTCAAGTGCGGAGGGAGAACAGTCAGCAGGCATATCGGCATAGTCGCGGTAAGCACACGCAAGAACGCGGAGAGCCTTATCGGCATACTGCTTATTAACCGCAAGAATATCAGCTCTATCATCATCAGTCATAGGACGTACGCCGTCTGCGGTGAGAATAGAGGTACACTTTTTAAGAACCTCGTCGGGAGCGCCCTTTGTGAACTGACGGAACTTTCCGTCAAGGGTGTGAACGGTGGACATCATCTTACGCATTGAATCAAACGGTGCCTCACCAACACGAGGTGTAGCAGCTTTAAGCTCGTACTTAGGAAGTCCGTTTACAAATGCGAACTGTACGAGAGCCGCTTCGGTAGGCTCACCAACAACCACGCCCTGCTCGTCAACTTCAGCATCGGAGCAAAGTGCCATACCCGTTGCAAGAAGCTCCTTAGAGGGAGAATTGTATTCAACAACGGTCATCTTGTTTTGCGTAAGAGTACCTGTCTTGTCGGAGCAAATGATTTGCGTGCAGCCAAGAGTTTCAACTGCGGTAAGCTTACGGATAATTGCGTTACGTCTTGACATATTGGTAACGCCAATGGAAAGAACTATTGTAACAACTGTTGCAAGTCCCTCGGGAATAGCGGCAACCGCAAGAGCTATCGCTACCATAAAGGATTCAAGAATAGGCTCAAAGCCGATTGTACCGGTAGTTACGAAAGCGCGTATAAGTTGAACACCGAAGATTACAACACAAATACCTATAACAAGATATGTGAGAATCTTAGAAAGACCTGCGAGCTTGATTTGAAGGGGAGTTTTGCCTTCCTCAGCCTGAGCAAGAGCATCGGCAATCTTACCCATTTCGGTATCCATACCCGTTGCGGTAACGACAGCCTTTCCGCGTCCATAAACAACAACGCTTCCCATATAGACCATATTCTTACGGTCGCCAAGGGTTACGTCGCCATTTTCACCAACCTCGAGCGCCTCTACCTTTTTATCAACAGGAACGGACTCGCCGGTAAGAGCGGCCTCCTCGACCTTCATAGATGCGCACTCAATAATTCTTGCATCAGCAGGAACGGCATCGCCCGCCTCAAGAACTATGATATCACCAACAACTAAGTCTTCACTGTGAATTGTCATCATTTTGCCGTCGCGGATAACCTTTGTTGTAGCCGCTGACATTTCCTGCAATGCTTCAATAGCTTTTTCCGCTTTACTTTCTTGGAAAACGCCGAGAAGTGCGTTGATAAGAACGACGACCATAATGATTATGACGTCTGCGGGAAACTCCCAATGACCGGAGGATACGCCGTTGTAAATTTCAACACCTGCCGAAATTGCTGCGGCGACGAGAAGAATAATAGTCATAGGCTCAGCGAGCTGCTTTAAGAAACGCACGATAAGTGATTCCTTTTTGCCTTCAACTAATTTGTTTTTGCCGTTTTCGTTAAGACGCTTTTCGGCTTCCTCGGCTGTAAGACCGTTTTCTTCCGACGATGCGACCTGCGAAATGACGGCGTCTTTTTCCATTGCGTAGAACTTCATTTTAAAGACCTTACCTTTCTGCATATTATTGCAATGATAATTACCCAACAAAAAAGCGTAGCCGAGCCACGCAAAATACTCGGGAGCTTTTGTCAGGCTTGTGTAATAAACACATAAGTCTCGGTAACCGCCTGTGGACGGTTGACTTTTCCGGACGCAAACAAGCGACGTGATGACGAAAAAGTCGCACATAAGTGCTATCTACTCCCTTATGATTATTCTAATTTTATCATAATATTCCACGTTTGTCAATTATTTATAATTAAATTTACATTAAATTTATTTATAGCTAGTATAAAGGCTACCCACATAGGGGTAGCCAAACAGTTATGAATTTATTTGAATTCAGGTATAAATCTCTCGTCGGCACTGTCGCCGCTTTGAGTGTAAAGATAAGTAAATCCAAGCCTTTGTGCATACTCAACTACACGCAGATATGCGGCTTTAGGTAATTTTTCCGTCAATTCAACAAACGGTAAATTCTCTTTTGGCGTGTACTGACTCATAAGCGACAGCGCAATTCCGTCCTGCGCAAACTCACCGTGTAAAAGCTCCACAATCTTTTTGCTATCACCGTCAGAGCCGGGAAGAATAAGATGACGCACAAGCGTACCGCTTTTTATAAAACCGTTTTCATCAAAAATAGGTGCTCCCGTTTGTCTTTGCATTTCCTTGATAGCCTCAAAGGTAACTTCGCGGTAATTTTCGCACCTTGCGTAGTCGCGCGAGAGGGTAGAAGAGAAGAACTTAAAATCAGGCATATAAATATCAATGTACCCATCTAAAAGCTTAAGTGCAAAAAGACTCTCGTAGCCTGAGCAGTTGTAAACGGTGGGTATAGTTAACCCCTGCCGCCTTGCAATTTCAATAGTTTTTACTATACTAGGTGAAAAATGCGATGCGGTAACAAAATTAATATTGTGCACACCGCAATCCTGTAACCTTAAAAGCTCGTCAGCAAGTCGTTTTTCATCATAAAACTCGCCAAGAGTCGAGCCTTTTTCACTTATCTTACTGTTCTGACAAAAAACGCAACCAAGAGAGCAACCGACGAAAAAGACAGTGCCCGAGCCCTTAACGGGAATTTCAATTCCTTGCCCGGAAAGACACGGTTCTTCCCAATAATGCGGTGCAATTCTTGCAATACGCATTTTATCACTCATACCGCACCGACCTGTCTTGCCGACGGTACGGTCAATAGCGCACTCAAACGGACAAAGCCGGCAAGACTTGTAATCAGTCATCGTTTAAAAGAAGTATTGCATTGATAGCGACAGAGGCTATAATTGCGGTAGTAACAATGGAACGGCGTACAATCTTCCTGCGACGCAAACGGTTCATAACCTCGCCAAACTGCTTATCTGAGGGCGGAATTACCTCATCGCCGATATCCTCGTGATAGCTTTTAATTTCCTTGTAATAGTCGCGGCAATCTTTACAGGTTACAAGATGCAGCGCAACTCTTTCCTTTGTTAATTTAGAACAGCTTTCATCGGCGTAAAGTGGAAGCAAATCACGCACAATTTCGCACTTATTTTTAAAAAAATCCTTCATCCTTTAAAATCTCCTTAAGTTGATTTTTCGCTCTGAAAAACAGAACCTTTGCCGAGCTTTCGGTAATTCCCATAACCCTTGCAACCTGTGCAAATGGCATTTCCGCTACGCTTCGTAACCATATTACCTCTTTAAATTTTGGTTTTAGAGAAGCGATTGCCTTACGTATTATCTCGCTTCGCTCGTTTTTCTCGGCAAATTCCTCGGGATTGCTAGAGCTGTCATCACAAATAGTGTTTGAAAGCAGCTCGTAATCTATTACGGTGTGCTTGTGCTTGCGTAGATACTGAAACCAAAGATTTTTTCCAATGGCGCAAAGCCACGTTGTAACGGTGCTTTGGGCATTAAACTTGTGATAACATCGGAAGGCCTCGCAAAAGGTGTCCTGCGTTAATTCCTCGGCAAGATGATGATTGTGTCCGCATAAACGGTAAAGAAAATGATAAACGTCGCCAAAATGCTGCTTGTAAATCTCTTCGAACTCCTTCAAATAAAAGCCCTCCTTTCTGCATAATTACAGTTATTATACCATAAAAATATGAATATTTCAAGAATAATGAAAAAGCACCTCTTGAAAGAGCTGCTTTTGGTGAAGATGTGTAATTCAAATCCACGTGGCATATGAATACGATACTGCTCTTTGTGGAGAAGGAGTAAAGCAAAACACAGCCTCACCATTACGGCGGGGCTGTGTTTTACAATACTATTAAAAAGCTGCAATATGAAAAGAAATAGGTCTAAATATTCCTCAAAATAGTATTTGATTTTGATTTTAACTCTGATTTGATCAAATTATTCACAGCCCATTTATCATCGGACCATGTTTTATATATACCATTTAATCCCTTAAATAAATTGTCTATTTTCGCACGTACTATTTCGCCTTCCCAAATGATGAACTCTGCAAAAAAGGGATCTTTCCTTGAAGGATCAAACGGAATATTTACGCTGATTGTATTTTCCTTTTGTTTGGGTTCTTCTATGTTCTCATCAATAACCTCGGTGTTAATTGAGTAGTGATAATCACTCGCAATAAGTAAATAAGCTCTTATTCGTGTTTGTATATCTATATACTGATGTTTTCCAATCTCATTCATTTTGCTCCAATCGGAAACATCACCAACTTTTAACTTTGTGAAGTCGTGAGCGCGGTTGTCGTTGAAATCTTTAACAACAACTTCTTTATACCAACGCAAAGTATATCCATCTAATGTCATATGCAAAAAAGGAATAATTTTTTCGACATATGCTTTATATGCTGATGTACAGTACAAATACTTGAAGGTCATATTTAGGACTTTTTGCGCGCGACCATAAGTCAATATAAAGGAAAAACCGCGGCTAACAGCAAAAGTGTTCAAAGCAACGCAATACTCATTACACGTGTTTTTATGCCATTCGTCGAAATCTTCCTGTTTTGTATAAGCAAACGGCGAAAGGTTTTTAATTCGGTGAGCAAGCCACTGGATACTTCTTTCTTGAATTTCCGGTTTGTGCCCCGTAGCCCGCCTTGACATATCCGCGTGAGCTTTGGTAATTGAAGATTCTAATACTTTTGCCGTATCAAATTTTTCAGTCGTTTTAGAAAATCTTAAGATCAAATCGTCTAATAATGCCATGATTTCCCTCCTTTTTTGTCGAAAAAAGCCCCGAAAAATCGGGGCTTATGGCGGAGGGAAAGGGATTCGAACCCTTGTGGGCGTGAGCCCAAACGGTTTTCAAGACCGCCTCGTTATGACCACTTCGATATCCCTCCGTATAGGCTTGAATATAAAACATATCAAGCGACTTAAATAATATAACACATTTAACTTGAATTGTCAATAGAAGTTTGAAAAATAATTTTCATTTTTTTTGAAAAAGGTATTGCATTTTTGAAAAAGGTGTGATATAATAACAAGGAAATAATATTGCGAGGGTATATTATACCCACGATTTTGTGTATAACAAGAGGAGAATTTTAAAATGGAAACATACGAAATAGTTTGCGGCATAATATTACTCGTAGCCGCTGTATTTTTAATATTTGCGGTGCTTATGCAGTCGGGTAAGTCTAAGAAGCTTTCGGGAACTATTGCAGGCGGTGCTGAAACCTTCTTTGGTAAGACCAAGGGCAAGGCTATGGACAAGATTCTTTCCAAGCTCACCACGATAATTGCTATTGTATTTGTTCTTTTAGTTGTTATCCTTTACATCATTCAGCCTAAGGTTGAAGCAGGTAAGGATGAGGATGTTCTTGAAGGTAATAAGAACCCCGAACAAACTTCGATTGAACTTCAAATTTAATCAGTTAAGCTCGCCGCTAGATTTTAGTGGCGAGTTTTTGTTTTTGAATTTGAACATACTATATTTAGATAAAATAAGAAAGGATGATGAAAATGGGAAAAAGAATAAGCTACCGCAGACGCGGAAGCTCCAAGATAAAGAAGCAGGGCAATTTATACAAAAGCAAAACAAGAGATAAGGTCGTGCTATGCGGTAAATTTTTATCTACCTCGAGCGGCGGAATATTTTTTCCGTTTGACGATAATGGAGAACTAAGAGAGGATAAATATTATATTGAAGAAACCGATACAAGCGGAGCGATGAATGGCGACATTGTAAAGGTAAAGCTTTTACCACGTAGGCGTGATGTAAGGATAATAGAGATAACCGAGCGCGCTGTAAAAACTGTAATAGGAACTTATATTCTTGATGAAAGAAACGGTGAAGAATACTACGTTGAGCCTGATAACACCAAGCTTCGTTTTACTATTTATATAACGGGTAACGAAAGTGGAGTGCAGGTACGCGATGGCGACAAGGTTGAGGTGCGCCTAACCTATTATCCTGAGCGTTTTGGAGAAGAGGCTGAGGGTGTAATCAACTCGGTTTTTGGTGATAGCTGTACACGTGAGGCAAATTATAGTGCAATACTCCACGAGAGCGGAATTATAACGAAATTCAGTCCTGAGGCTATATCTATTGCTGCGGAATCAGAGCACGATATACCTCAGCCGTTTGGCAGAGTGGATTTCAGAAATGACACCGTATTTACAATTGACGGTGCGGACGCTAAAGATCTTGACGATGCGATATGCGTAAAGAAAAACGGCGACGGTTACGTTCTTTACGTTCATATTGCAGACGTTTCAAATTATGTTCCTGAGGGAAGCGTACTTGATAAAGAGGCAATGCAGAGAGGAACCAGCGTTTATTTTTCCGATAAGGTTATTCCAATGCTTCCCGAAACTCTTTCAAACGGTATATGTTCTTTAAATTCGGGACTTGACAGATACACGCTTTCTGCTATAATAGATATAGATAAATTCGGTGAAATAAAAGGAGTAAAGCCCTGCAAAGGAATTATTAATTCAAAGGTTCGTGGAGTTTATACAGAGGTCAACGCAATTATTGACGGTGAAGCGGATAACGTTTTGCTTGAAAAATATGCGCCAATTCTTGATGGAACGCTTGATAATGCGCTTGAGCTGTACGCAAAGCTTAAAGCAAAAAGTGAGAGAAGAGGGGCGCTTGAGCTTGAAAGCGCCGAAGCTAAAATTATTCTTGATGAAAACGGTGAACCTGTTGATATAATTAAACGTGAGCGCGGCGTTGCCGAAATGCTTATAGAGCAGTTTATGCTTTGTGCAAACGAGGCTATTGCAACCTATCTTACTAAAAAAGGACTTCCTTGCGTATATAGAATACACGAGAAGCCCGATTCAGAAAAGATAACTGCGTTTATAAAATTTGCGCATAACTTAAATCTCGATCCGCCGTATTGTAAAAAGGAAAATATAACGCCGGGATATTTTGGCGTTATACTTGATAAGGCAAAAGCAAAGGGGCTTGGATTTCCCGTTTCACACGTTTTACTTCGTTCATTGCAAAAGGCAAAGTACAGCGAAAGAAATGCGGGACATTTTGGTCTTGCAAGTACCTGTTACTGCCATTTTACCTCGCCTATAAGACGATATCCCGACCTTGCAGTGCATAGAATACTCACTGCGGCAATTACAGAAGAGAAGAACGATTCGGCAAAGCGCTACGCATCATTTGCGGTTAAAGCGGCTAAAAAATCATCAGATGCGGAGCTTCGAGCACTTGAGGCTGAGAGAAGCATTGACGATTTATATAAAACACTTTATATGAATAACCACGTTGGTAAGGAATTTGATGCGGTTATCAGCTCGGTAACCTCGTTTGGTATATTTTGTATGCTTGAAAATACCTGCGAGGGGCTTGTACCTCTTATGCAGATGAAAAACAAATATTGGTTTAATCCTGAGAGTGTAACACTCTCCTGCGGTTCTCACGTGTATAGGCTGGGTGATGCTGTAAGAATAAAGGTCGAGAGGGTTGACGTGTCAAGAAGACAGATAGACTTTTCGCTTGTAAACGAGCCTACACTGTGTAATTAATACCGCTTACCCTAAATGCGGTGTTCTCAAATCCTTTGCCGTTAAATGAACGTGCGCTTTTGGTACCTACTAAACGGTAAATACCCATTATTCCCAGCATTACAGAAGCGCACACAAGCGTCATACAAAGTATAGTAAGCAAATCTCTTTTCATTGTTTTACTCCCTTAAAATAATATTCAGTATTATTTTCACCTGAAAACAGTATTATATTCATACATCATAAAGGAAATAAAATGTTTAAGCCAGTAAGAATAAGAATAGTAACAAAAATAGATAACGGTGCAAAGGAAAGCGCTCTTATGCTTGATGATGTAAGCCGTTATACTCTTGAAGCCACACTTGGTGAAAGCGGAGAAGAGGCAGATAATTCAATAATGAACGAAATAAACGCAAATGATGACGGCAACCCAGTTATGCTTGAAGCAAAAGGTACGCTGTATAGTGAGGACGGTCAAATTAAGCTTGAATACACCTCTCATCTTTGCGCGCCGTTTCCCACAACCGTTACCTACCGCTTTGGCGAGGACACACGAAACGCACTGACGGTACAAAGGCAGTCGCTTTTCGAGAGGGTGTACTTTTTTGATACCGCCTGCAAATCGCAAACCGTATTTTACGAGGCTGAGGATAGCAGTATAGAGCTTTCAATATATACAAAATCTCTTAAAAATCACTTGAACTATGAAGATGGCGGTTATATTGAAATAGAATATTTTGCACAGCTTAGAGGCGGAATGCTGGAACATTGCAGAGAATACGTGCTTGTAGAGCCTATTCAGTAAAGGAAGATAAATATGAATCAGATTATGAGTATCGCCGAGCTTAAGGATGAAGTCAAATTCGGTCTTGCTGGCGTGTATCTGTTTTTTGGTGAGGAAGAATATATGAAACACTATTACCTCACAGAAATCAGAAAAAAGCTTGTACCCGACGAGGATACTGCAATATTTGCTCACAAAAAGCTTACCTGTGCGGAGCTTAATTTTGAAAAAATATCAGATGCTTTGCAAACGGTATCAATGGGCTTTTTCGGAGACGGGAAAATTCTTTGTGAACTACACGAAATACCGTTTTCAACATTGAAGGAAAGCGAGTGGACACAGCTTATAGAGGCGCTTTCGGAAGCATCCGAGGACGTTATTACTGTTATTTATGCGGTTGACGGTGAGCTTGAAACGGGAACAATCCCTAAAAATCCCTCAAAAGCTTTGTTAAAACTTGCTGAGCGCTGCAAGCCCGTATATTTTCCAAGAGAGGGCGAGCTTAAGCTTGTTAAATGGACGGCAAAGCACTTTACTACCGAAAAGCTTTCGTATGAAAACGGAGTTTGTGAGCAAATAGTTGCATACTGCGGACGGGATATGTTCGTGCTTTCAAATGAAATTGCTAAAATAATTGCATACGTCAAGGAAAACGGCAAAACGAGAGTAGAGCTTGATGACGTAAAGAAAATTTGCTCAAGAAATCTTGAAATTAATGCCTTTGACTTTTCAAATGCGCTCCTAAATCAGCAAACTGACCGAGCGCTTGAAATTTTATCCGATATGAAGCTCCGAAAGGAAAAACCGACATATGTGCTTGGTTCGGTTTTAAAGGTGATTACCGAGCTTTATTCGGTCAAAGTTCTTGTCGAATGCGGGTATAACGATATTGAAATTTCAAAAGAGCTTAAAATACACGAATACAAGGTTGGACTATATAGAAAAAGCTGTGAAAAACGTCCTCTTGCAAGGCTAAAAAAACTGCTTGAAATATGCAGTGAAACGGATATTAAATTAAAAAGCACGTCGCTTGACGATTACACTGAGCTTGATAAGCTTGTAATACTTACTACGTCAAAGTAAAATGGAGAAAAATATGTATAAGTACGAAACACATCTTCACACATCTCCTGTAAGCCGTTGTGCCCAATGCGGTGTAAGAGAAAATCTTGAATTCTATAAATCTCTCGGATATGACGGTGTATTTATAACTAACCATTTTAAAGCTTCTTGGGAAATATATGAGCAAAGCATAAAATATCATTTTTCTGACTATGATTTAGCGGTATCACTTGCCAATGAAATCGGAATAAAGGTTTTTCTCGGTACGGAAATTTCGTACGGAGGCTCGGATTTCCTTGTATATGGACTTGATAAGGATTGGTTTTACGCAAATCCCGATATAATGCTGATGAACGCAAGAGAACAGCTTGAATTTTTTATTCAAAACGGTGCTCTTGTTGTACACGCCCATCCATTTAGAGAGGCTCATTATATTGACCATATAAGACTTTTTCCAAGAAGTGTTCAGTCAGTTGAGGTGTATAATGCCTGCCGTACCGATTTTGAAAACGCCTTAGCGGAGCAGTACGCAGAAAACTACGGACTCATTCAGTTTGCGGGCAGCGATAATCATGTGGCATCAAAACGTCCTATGCTTGCGGGGATGTGCTCGGAAACACCGATTACCGACGAAAAGGACTTTGTTAGACGTGTATTAAAGGGGGAAATGCAAATTTATAAATTGGAAAACAAAAAAAAGCGGTCAATTGACCGCTTTTTTTGTTTTTTGGGGAATTGGTATTTGTGCCGCACAGATAGCAAGGAAAATCACAACGCAACCGATTATCTGAACGGTTGAAAGAGCATTTTCTTCTGGCTTAACTAGCCAAGCGGAAACAACGGCAAATACCGATTCAAGACTCATAAGAAGCACCGCCGCTGTCGCAGGAACTTTCTTTTGTCCTGCAATTTGCAGCGTAAACGCTATGGCGGAAGAGAATACCGCTGCATAAACTATGCTAAACCACGAGCTTGTGAAAAGCTCGCCGTTTATGGGTGTAAATCCAAGTAAAACCGTATCGAAGACAGCACAGGCTCCCGATAGGACAGCAACAACGGCAAACTGAAGGCAAGAGAGAAGAATACAGTCCATTTCGTTTCCGTATTTTTCGCAGGCAATAATATGAAATGAGTAGGAAATAGCACATAAAAGCACTAAAATTTCCCATATTGAAATAGAAAATTTGCCGTCGGTAATATTAAGCAAATAAAATCCGACTACGGCAACAGCGGCAAAAATCCAAACGGAAAAATGTGGGATTTTTTTAAAAATTAAACTTACAATCGGTACGAAAATTATATAAAGCGAGGTTATAAATCCGCCAAGTCCGGGAGATGTTTCAATTAGACCGGTGTTTTGCAGATTTGTAGCAAGGAACAGTATAATACCGCAGGTTAAACCGCCGCGAAGAGTATGCCGTATATTTTCTTTATAAAATGGGAGAAATGCCTTCTCTCGACTAAGCGAAACGTAGAGAACGAATAAAATCGGTACTGCAATTGCGGAACGTATAGCAGAAAAGGTGAACGGACCAATAAAATTCATTGCATCGCTTTGTGCAATAAAGGTTGTACCCCAAAAAAACGCAGCTAGGATAAGCATCATAGAGCCACTGAAATATCCTTTTCTATTCATATAACTGCTCCTTTCCAAAAAATTACTTTATAAAGTGTATCATAATGCGCCTCAAAAGTCAAGCCTGTTTTTTATTTTATTCAATATTCAGTTTCATTGTGAATATTGACATGAAATTAAACACAAAAAGTTATGGTAGATATCGACATTTTAATAAAAACGACAAAAATTTTAAAATAATTTGTAAACCTATTGACTATTTTCTCTCTAAGGTATATAATTTATACCAGTAATAAATTTATATTTATAATACGGAGGTCTCAAAAATGAGCAGAGTATTTAATTTTTCGGCAGGTCCCTCTATGCTTCCCGTACCCGTACTTGAAAAGTGCGCATCCGATATGATGGATTACAACGGAAGCGGTATGTCAGTAATGGAAATGAGCCATCGTTCTCCCGTTTACGAGGAGATTATTGCGGCAGCGGAGGCATCACTCCGTTCTCTTATGAACATTCCTGATAACTACAAGGTTCTTTTCCTTCAGGGTGGTGCATCTACACAGTTTGCAGCTGTTCCGCTTAACCTCATTGGTAGAACCGGCAAGGCTGATTACATCGTTTCCGGCCAGTTCTCCGGTAAGGCATATAAAGAGGCTCAGAAGATGGGCTACGACGTAAAGTGCATAGCAACCTCTAAGGATACCAACTTTGACCGTATCCCCGTTGTTACAAAGGATATGATTTCCCCCGATGCATCTTACGTACACATTTGCTTTAACAATACTATTTACGGAACTAAGTACGGATATATTCCAGACACCGGAGACGTTCCGCTTGTTGCAGATATGTCCTCCTGCATCATTTCCGAGCCCGTTGACGTAAGCAAATTTGGTGTTATTTACGCAGGTGCACAAAAGAATATGGCTCCCGCAGGTGTAACCCTTGTTATTGTTCGTGAGGACCTTCTTGAGTATGGCGACCCCAAGATGCCCTCTATGCTTGATTGGAAGCTTATGGCTGAAAACGGCTCTATGTATAACACTCCCCCCTGCTATTCAATCTACGTTGCAGGTCTTGTATATGAGTGGATACTCGGTATGGGCGGTCTTGACGTAATGAAAGAAAAGAACGAAAAGAAGGCAGCTCTTCTTTACGATTATCTTGATTCTCAGGACTACTACATTGCTCCCGTACAGAAGGATAGCCGTTCTCTTATGAACGTAACCTTCGTAACCGGAGTTGAAGAGCTTGACAAAAAGTTCCCCAAGGAAGCAGCAGCGGCAGGTCTTGTAAATCTTAAGGGACACAGAAGCGTTGGCGGTATGCGTGCTTCTATTTATAATGCTATGCCTTACGAGGGCGTAGAAAAGCTCGTTGAGTTTATGAAGGACTTTGCGGCTAAGAATCCCAAAAACTAATTTCAGAGGTAAATTATAATGTTTAACGTACAGCTTATGAATAAGATTGCCAAAATCGGACTTGATAATTTCGATGCGGCAAAGTATACGGTTGGTGAGGACGTTGCGGATGCAACTGCGATGCTCGTTCGTTCTGCTGACCTTCACGAAACAGTATTTCCTGAAACTCTTAAGTGCATTGCACGTGCAGGCGCAGGTGTTAACAACATTCCGCTTGATAAGTGTGCTGATGCAGGTATCGTAGTATTTAACACGCCCGGCGCAAACGCAAACGGCGTTAAGGAAATCGTTCTTGCAGGACTTTTCCTTGCGGCAAGAGATATCGTTGGCGGTATTGAGTGGGCTAAAACTCTTGAGGGTGATGCTGATGCAGCTAAGAAGGTAGAGAAGGGCAAGTCTTCATTTGCAGGCGGTGAAATTCTCGGAAAGACTCTCGGTGTTGTCGGACTTGGCGCTATCGGACGTCTTGTTGCTAACGCAGCTGATGCTCTCGGTATGAAGGTTGTCGGTTATGACCCTTACCTTTCCGATGAGGCTGCAAAGCTTCTTGCTCCTTCCGTAAAGAAGGCTACAAGCTATGATGAAATCTATGCTGAGGCTGATTATATCACTCTTCATATTCCTGCAACCGCAGATACAAAGGGTATGTTTAACGCCGACGTATTTGCAAAGATGAAGGACGGAGTAAAGCTTCTTAACTTCTCCCGTGATGCTCTTGTTAAGACAGCAGACCTTATCGACGCTCTTAATAGCGGTAAGGTTGCAAAGTACGTTGTTGACTTCCCGACTGCAGACACAATCGGCGTTCATAAGAATATCATAGCAATTCCTCACCTTGGCGCATCTACCGAGGAGTCTGAGGACAACTGCGCAGTTATGGCAGTCAAGCAAACCGTTGACTACCTTGAAAACGGTAACATTGTAAACTCCGTAAACTATCCTAAGCTGGTTCTCGATAGAGCAGGCGACAAGAGAATTTGCGTACTTGCAAAGGGCGCTGATATTGCTAAAATTAACGAGGTTGTTGGAGCATCTGTTCAGAGTGCAAGTGCAACAAGAGGCGATTACCTCTACGCAATCTATGACGTTAAGGCAGATAACGACGTTTGCCCCTGCTGTTTAAGCAAGGTTGACGGTGTAATTAAGGCGTTTGTTCTTTAATTAAAATAGCACAAAACGACCACCGAAACGGTGGTCGTTTTTTGTCGTTTTTTGTATGCGAAAAAAGTTAGTATTAAATTTAATTATTGGAAATAAAAAGTTAAATCCTTAACTAAAAATAGTTTATTATAATTTGATAAAATAATGATAGTATTATTATGAAATAGAATTGATAGAAAGAGGAACTACTACATTGTTAATTTTAAAAAATATTGTAAAGGACTACGTAACGGGAGATACCACTGTTAGAGCGCTTGATGACGTATCGCTTGCGTTTAGAAAAAACGAGTTTGTTTCTATTTTGGGACACTCGGGATGCGGAAAGACTACTATGCTGAATATCATTGGCGGTCTTGATAAGTATACAAGCGGCGTAATGGCAATAAAAGGCGTTACAACCGAGCAGTATAAGGATTCCGATTGGGATACCTACCGTAATCACTCGATTGGCTTTGTTTTCCAAAGCTATAACCTTATACCCCATCAAACTGTTCTTTCCAACGTAGAGCTTGCGCTTACCCTTTCGGGTGTTTCAAAGGCTGAACGCAGAAAACGTGCAACTGAAGTTCTTGAAAAGGTCGGTCTAGGAGACCAAATCCATAAAAAGCCAAGCCAAATGTCGGGTGGACAAATGCAAAGAGTTGCTATTGCAAGAGCACTTGTAAATGACCCTGAAATTCTCCTTGCCGATGAGCCGACGGGCGCGCTTGATACCGACACCTCGGTTCAGATAATGGAAATCCTTAAGGAAATATCAAAGGATAAGCTTATTATTATGGTTACTCATAACCCTGAGCTTGCCGCAAGATACTCCGATAGAATTATTCGCCTTTCCGACGGTAGAATAATTGATGACAGTAATCCTTTTTCGTTTGAGGAAGAGCAAAAAGAGGTCGAACAGGTAAAAAAGGCTGAGACAGAGCTTGAGGAAAGGGAACAGTTTACAGAGGTAACCAAAAATAAAAAGAAAAAGAAAAAGCCCTCAATGTCCTTCTGGACCGCCCTTACCTTATCCTTTAATAACTTGCTTACTAAAAAGACAAGAACCTTCCTCACTTCGTTTGCAGGAAGTATCGGTATTATAGGTATTGCACTTATTCTTTCGCTCTCTAACGGTATAAACGCATTTATCGACAGAGTTCAAAGAGAAACTCTTTCCTCGTATCCTATAACGATACAAAAGGAAGAGGTCGATATGTCTGCGCTAGTTGCGGGACTTATGGCACAAAATAAGCCGGTTGAAAATCCCGAACCTAATAAGGTATACGTAAACCCCGTTACCTACGGTATGCTCAACAGTATGCTTAATCCCCATACCACACAAAATAACCTCAAGGATTTTAAAAACTACCTTGAAAGTGGTACTTCCGGAATTGAAAATTATACTCAACTTGTAAAATACGGATATAAGGTATCGATTAACCCTTATCTTAAGGACGCAAACAGTAAATATTATAAAGCTGATATAAACGACCTATTTGCTTATATTATGAAAGAGTCGGGAATGAGCTATGGAGATAGCTCAATGTCTACAATGGTAAGCTACGGCAATACCATTTGGCAGGAAATGTTACCGCCTTCAAGTGGCTCTGATGATTTAATGCACGGAATGATAAAGGAACAATATGACCTTGTTGCCGGTTCTTGGCCTAAAAGCAAAAACGAGGTTGTACTTGTTGTAACGAGCGATAATGCGATAACCGACATTGCACTTTATAGCCTCGGTCTTTACACATCGGAGGAAATTTTCAAGATTGTTGCCGATGCAGCTAAGGGTATTCCCACCGACACCAATATTTCCTATAATTTTGAAGACCTAATTTATACAGGTGAAGGCGACAGTAAATATATTTCTTATAAAATAATTCCAAGCAGTGCTTATTATCAGTATATGGATACTGACGGTGATAAAATTCCTGATAAATGGGTAGATTTAAGAACAAGCGACTCTGATATTGACCTTAACGCTATTGTAACCAACGGTATTGACGTAAAGATTACGGGCATTATCCGTCCTAATCCCGAAGCTACCGCAGGAGCAATCAACGGCACAATTGCATATACCTCAGCCCTTACCGACTACCTTGTTGATGAAATAAAGAATAGTGATATTGTAAAGGCTCAGCTTGCCAACACTGAGTATGATGTATTTACGGGATTGCCCTTTAAAGAGATTTCCGTAAATAATAATGCAAAGCCCACTGCATTTTATTCTTATCTTGAAACTGCAACTACACAGCAAAAAGCTGAACTCTATAAGGCAATTATAACCACTCCCTCTAAGGAATACGTTAAACAAACGGTTAACGCTTATCTTACCTCACTTGGAGTACAGGATGCTAAAAACGACAGAGATAGACTTCTTGCGATTGTTATGGAATACGCAGGACAGGGTAATGAACAGCTCGCTCAAATTTATTTTGAGGGTATGAGTGCACAAGAACTATATATTTATATATCCGCCTTTGTCGAAGATGTGGTAAGGACTTCTTATGCATCGGAAACACAGGCTAAGATAGACGGAATAATAAATACTCCCAATGAGGTTGAATTTGACGCCGAAAGAGCAAAAATTGCACTTCGTGTTATTTATGCACATAATCCCAATGCTATGAAGCAAATGCTTATTGCGATTCAGCAAAGTATGGGTCAAAACCTTAATGCTAACCCTGATTTGATGACAAATGATCAAATCTACGCAATGCTTGTCAACGTATTTGATGAATACGGTAGATCCTTTACAACCAGCAGTGATATGTCATCAACTATGTTAAAGTTAAGCTTTGATGCTCCAATGCAAAAAATATATTTGAAGGAAAGATATAAGACGAATACAAAGCTTTCCGATGAGCAAATAGATGAGATTTTAAATAATGCTTCCAATATTACGGCTCTTTTCAATAATGAGTTTGACAGTGAGGCAAGGGAAAACTACGTTTTAAATGTAGCTCATAGCCAAAGCGAAAGCAGAAAAAATGAAAAGCTTAACAAAGCCTTTGATATCTATTTAACCACGATAGATAAGGATACAGTTGAGGGAAAAGCACTTCTTATTTCATACTACGATGCTCATATTCCCAAAAAAGCTCCAACTGAGTACGAGGATAATCTAAAGCTTATGGGATTTGCGGATAAAGAGGACCCAGACAGTATTTCAATCTACGCTAACAGCTTTGAGGATAAAGAGGTTATAGCTCAAATTATTGAAGATTATAACAAAACAAAAGAAGAAAAAGACCAAATTTCCTACACCGACTACGTTGGACTTATTATGTCCTCGGTAACTAGTATAATTGATGCTATAACTTACGTTCTGATATTCTTCGTATCTATTTCACTTGTTGTTTCTTCGATAATGATAGGAATTATTACCTATATTTCAGTTCTTGAGAGAACAAAGGAAATTGGTATTCTTAGAGCGATTGGCGCTTCAAAACGCGATATTTCAAGAGTATTCAATGCCGAAACACTCATTGTTGGTTTTGCTTCGGGTATGATAGGTATAATAGTAACAGTGCTTCTTAATATTCCGATAACCCTAATTATTAAGTATTTTTCGGGTATATCCGGACTTGCGACGCTTCCGGTGCTTGGCGGACTCATACTTGTTCTGATTAGTATGGGACTTACCGTGTTTGCAGGACTTATTCCCTCGGGAATAGCTGCAAAGAAAGACC
>JAZOML010000058.1:0-24221 GCA_045653945.1 Eubacteriales bacterium | reverse complement strand
TCTCCGAAGAGCAAAAGGCAGAGCTTACCGCTAAGGTCGGCATTAAGGAGGGCGAAACACTCTTCTTTATCTGCGACGCATTGAACGTGGTAAACCGTCTTGCAGGAGAGATAAGAACCTGGCTCGGACAGCAGCTTGGCGTTATCAGAGACGATTCGTTTGAATTTTGCTTTATTGTCGATTTCCCGATGTACGAGCTCAATCCCGAGACCAACAAAATTGACTTTACACATAACCCCTTTTCTATGCCTCAGGGCGGTATGGATGCACTTCTTAACAAAGACCCGCTTGAAATATTCGCTTACCAGTACGACATTGTCTGCAACGGCGTAGAGCTTTCGTCGGGTGCTGTCAGAAACCACAACCCCGATATAATGAGAAAGGCGTTTGAGATAGCAGGATACGGCGAGGAGGACCTCAAGGCTAAATTCGGTGCACTTTACACAGCATTTTCTTACGGTGCACCTCCGCACGCAGGTATGGCTCCCGGTGTTGACAGAATGATAATGCTTATCGCCGAGGAAGACACTATCCGCGACGTTATCGCTTTCCCGCTTAACGGAAATGCACAGGACCTTATGATGAACGCACCCAGCGAGGTAACCGAGCAGCAGCTTCGTGAGGTTCACATAAAAGTTAGAGATTAACCAGGCACGCGCCTGGAGGCGTATAATTTATTTGTGCGAACAACACAAATTGTTTAGAATTCTATGAGGAGATAAACTCAAATGGAGAAAAGAACTTTGGAGCTTCTTTGTAAGGTCAACCAGCTTGACCTTACCGAGGAGCAAAAGGATGCATTTCTTTCGTTTATGGACGAAAGAGATGCCGATATAAAAAAACTCGATGCTATCGACACTGAAAGCACCGAAATAATGGTGCACGTTATGCCTATAATGACGGTTGTCCGTGAGGATAAGGTTATAAAAAACTTTACCCGTGAGCAGCTTCAGACAGGCGCCCCCGAAACAATGGACGGCTACTGGCAGGTCCCCCGTGTAGTTGAGTAAGGAGGTACTAAAATGAAGATTTTCTTTGATGATATGATCCTTACAAAAGCTATGCCCACCACCGCAGGCTCAAAGATGCTTGATAGCTATATGAGTGTTTTTGATGCAACCGTTGTTGAAAAGCTCACCGAAAAGGGATACGAAATTGCCGGCAAATGTCCCGTTGGTGAAATGGGAATTGACGTTGCGGGTGAAACCTGCTACAAGGGAAAAGCAGATACTGCCTCGGCATTAAGCGAAGCAGACGCAATAGTTTGCTTTGACGTAAACGGTGCTCCTCGTCGTATCGCTGCACAAAACGGCTTTGTATTTATTAAGCCCACCTACGGTATCGTTTCAAGATTTGGAACGGTTGCCGCCGCTTGTTCGGGTGAGTGCGTTGGCGTAATGGCGAAAACTGCCGAAAATTGCGAAGCAGTTCTTTCGGATATAGTCGGCAAAGACAACCGCGACGGTACTATGCACGCTGACGAGGTATGTAAAAAGGCGCTTACCGAAAAGAAGGAAATTAAAAAGGTTGCGCTACTTTCAATGGGAATAGATATAAGCGATGCAAAGGTGAGCCTTACCGCAAAGGGTATCGAGGTAACCGAACTTGACGCAGGTGTTATTGAAAGCGCAAACGCCGCTTGGAATATGCTTATGTGTGCAGAGCTTTGTAACAACGTATCCCGCTTTGACGGTATCAAATACGGCTACCGCTCCGCAAATTACAAAAACCTTGACGAGCTTTACACTCTTAGCCGTACCGAGGCATTTGGCGACCTTCTTAAAACCGCAATTCTTTACGGCTCCGACGTGCTTTCAAGCGCAAACTATATGGCAAAGTACGATAAGTCGCTCCGTGTACGCCGTGTAATAGTTGAGGCTCTTACAAAAATTCTTGCAAATTACGATGCAATAATGCTCCCCGTATGCTCCAAAAAGGAATATGACGGAAGCGAAAGTGCATTTGTTGAAAATAAGTACACCGCTCCTGCATCAATCAGCGGACTTCCCGCAGTGGTTGTAAACGGAGTTCAACTTATCGGCTCGGCATTTAGCGACGGCTCGCTCCTTGACCTTGCAAAAACCGTAACGAAGGAGGGCAAATAAGATGAAATACGAAACCGTCATTGGACTTGAAGTTCATATAGAAATGGCAACTCAGAGTAAGATTTTTTGCTCCTGCTCCGCTAAATTCGGCGGCGAGCAGAACGACCACGTTTGCCCTGCCTGCTGCGGTATGCCCGGTATGCTTCCCGTTGTAAACAAAAAGGTCGTTGACCTTGGAATGACTGCGGGTATGATGCTGGGCTGCCATATCAACCGTGTAACAACCTTTGATAAAAAGAGCTACTACTATCCCGACCTTCCTTGCTCCTATCAGACGACACAGTGGTTTTCGCCTGTTGCGGTAAACGGTACGGTAACTATTGAAACCTCAAAGGGAAAAAAGGATATCCGTATCAAGCAAATTCATATGGAGGAGGACGCAGGTAAGCTCGTTCACGACGATTGGACGAACACCACCCTCGTTGACTTCAACAGAACCAGCGTTCCGCTTATCGAAATAGTAAGCCAACCCGACCTTTCAAGTGCTGAGGAGGTTGTCGCTTACCTTGAAAGACTCCGCTCACTTCTTCGCTTTGCAAAGGTATCTGAGTGCCGTATGGAGCAGGGCTCTATGCGTTGCGACGTTAACCTCTCGGTACGTCCCGAGGGTAGCACAAAGCTTGGTGTAAGAACAGAAATGAAGAATATGAACTCTATTTCCGCAATCGAGCGTGCAATAGCTTACGAAACCGCAAGACATATCGACGCAATCGAAAACGGCACAGAGGAGCTCGTTCAGGAAACACGCCGCTGGGACGATATCAAGGGTAAGAGCTTCGCTATGAGAACCAAGGAAACCGCAGGCGATTACAGATACTTCCCCGACCCCAACGTAATGCCTATTGTTATTGACGATGAGTGGTACGGAAGAATAGAGAAAAGCCTTCCCGAATTTCCTGAGGTTAAAAAGGCAAGATATACCGGCGAGCTTGGTCTTAGCGACTATGATGCCGACCTGCTCACCGAAAGCCGTGCACTTTGCGATTGCTTTGAAGCAGCTTATACCGAGTGCGGTCAGGCAAAGGAAGCGGCAAACTGGTTGCTTTCCGATTGCCTCAATATCCTAAACAAGAAGCAAATGACCGCCGACCAACTTGCACTTGACGGTACAACTCTTGGAAAGCTCATTAAACTTGTTATCGACGGTAAGGTAAGCCGCCCCAATGCAAAGAAAATTCTTGCCGAAATGTTTGAAAACGAAATTGATCCTGAAAGCTACGCAAAGGAGCAGGGATATATCGTTTCTAACGATACGGGTGCGATTGAAAGCGTTATCCGTGCGGTAGTTATGGCGGACGAACGCTCCGTAAACGACTACAAGAGCGGTAAGGAAAAGGCACTTATGGCACTGTTTGGAAAGTGTATGAAGGAGCTTCGCGGTAACTGCGATCCCCAGACACTCCGCCAGATGCTTATTGACGTAATCAACAGTATTTAAATTAAAAAAGGCTGACTTTTTAAGTCAGCCTTTTTTTGAATTTATATAATCTTTTGGAGATACGCCTATCTCTTTTTTGAATACTGTCGAAAAATATAAGGGATCGGAAAAGCCTGAGAGCAGTGCCACGTTTTTTATCGAGTCAATGCCGTGGTCAAACAGTGTGATTGCATACTTAATTCTCAGCGAGCGAAGATATTCGGAATAGCTTATCTTCATTTTTTCCTTAAAAAGATGGGAGATATATTTAGGATTATAGGAAAGCTTTTTTGCAATTTCCGAAACCGAAAGCGCAGGGCTTGTGAAGTGTTCCTCGGTGTAGTCGATTATCTTACCGATTATACCGTTTGCCTCTACGCTCGCACCCGTAAGCCGAGAAAACGTATAAAGCAGTATGCTTTCAGCTGCAAGATCGACGGTATTTTCACTTGCTCTTGAAAGACTTTCACTCCACATAGGGATAAGTCCGTCAAAGCCGCCAAAGACTCTATTGCCCTTGTTGATATCAAAACGGCGAAGCAGCTCACTGCCTCTTGTACCACCAAAATCTATATAAATATATGTAGCACTTTTTATGTTTTTTGCGGTAAAGACTTCACCCGTAAACCCGAAAACAAGCGTTCCTACCCCTGTATCAAGCTCCTGTCCGTCAAAGCAAAGGGTGGCACTGCCTTCCGTTACTAAAATCATACGGTTGTTGTTTAAGGTGGATTTATGTGTCATAACCTGCTCGTTTGCTTCCATAACAAAGCAAGTAACGGTTAAAATGTCAGGAAGCGTTGGTTGCGTAAATTTACATATATTTTTACTTGACATAATCCTTTTCTCCTAATACTGTCCTTAATTAAATTATATCACAGGCTCTGCCTAAAATCAATATGAAAATAACTTTTTTATATAAAAATATAGAAAATATCTATTGAAATTTACATTTTGAAATGTTATAATCCTTATTGTAATGATTAAAAAGGAGCAACAATATGGAATATTTTCTTATAATATTATCGGTTGTAATGTTTGGCGGTTGTTTTGCGTTCAAGGACGTCTACCGTAGGTATCGTGGCGCAAGCGGAATAAAAATGACGTTTGAAACCCTTTTTATAGGCTCTGCCGGTGGACTTGTAGTTCTTTTAATTGCAAACTGCCTTAGCTTTGAAAACGGAATAAGCTTTGATATTGGCGGACTTAATCCCGGTTTTACCTGGTTTACGCTTCTTATTGCCTTTCTTGCGGCGGCAAACAGCTTTGCCTTTACTTTTTGCAGTATAAAGGCGCTTGGCAGTATAAACCTCTCGCTTTTTTCACTGTTTTCAATGCTTGGAGGTATGGTGCTTCCGTTTTTTCAGGGTATAATATTTTACGGTGAAAAGCTTACGCTTGATAAAATTATATGCGTAATTTTTATTGTTGCGGCACTTCTTATAACACTTGATTTTAAAAAGGGAAATGCTACGAAAAAGGATAAATTTGCACCTCTTTACTACATAGGAATATTCGTTTTTAACGGTATGTCAGGTGTTCTTTCCAAAATTTTTGCTTCGTCCACACTTGATAAAACCACATCGGCGGGCTACTCAATTTGGCTTGCACTTATATCCACAGTGGTTTCCGCAATAATACTCTTTATCGTATTTAGAAAGAGGACGGAAGGCGAGCCGCCCCTTTCCTTTAAGCTTGGTTTATTAAGCGGTTCATCGGGTGCGCTTAATAAGATTGCAAACTATATTCTCGTTGTCGCACTTGCAAGCGGAATTGACGCCTCTATTCAGTATCCTATGGTAACCGGTGGTGTTATGATAGTTTCCACTGCCTGTGCATATCTTACCGACAATAAGCCAAAGGCAAAGGAGCTTATTTCGGTTGGACTTGCATTCCTTGGAATGCTCGCACTGTTTATTTTACCAATGGTAATTAAATGAGATTAAATAATTAAAGGAGAATTTGAAAAATGAAAAAAATTAGAATAGGTGTACTTGGCGGTGGCAGAGGTGCAGATATGGGTAAGGACTTTATGCTCCTTGGCTGCGACGTTGTTGCAATTTGTGATTTTCGTCCGGAAAGACTTAAGAGAGGAGCGGAGGTGCTTGGAAATAGCGTTAAACTCTTTGATGATTTTGATAAATTCCTTGACTGCGGTCTTGATGCGGTTGTTATAGCAAACTATTTTCACGAGCACGCACCGTACGCAATTAAATGCCTTGAGCGTAATATCCACGTATATTCCGAGTGTATTTCAAACGGTACAATGGCAGAGGGAATCGAGCTTTACGACGCCTTCAAAAAAAGCAAGTCGATATATATGCTTGCAGAAAACTACCCGCAGATGAAGTTCAACCGTGAGATAAAACGCATTTGCGACGGCGGTACTATCGGCAAAATAATGTACGCAGAGGGAGAATACAATCATCCCTCTGACCCCTTTGATACGGCAGTAACTAAGAGGTACGTCTATTTTGAAAATCACTGGAGAAATTACCTTCCGCAGACCTACTACATTACCCACTCGCTTGGTCCAATAATGTGGGCATCGGGAGCAACCCCGAAAACCGTTACGGCGTTTTCAATATTTATGCCAAAAGAGGGCGATATCCCATCGGCAACGCAGACGGGCGACCGCACCGCGATAATTATGACGCATAATGACGATGAGTCGGTTTTTAAGGTTACGGGTTGTGCGAGCTTCGGCGCACACGGAAACTCCTACCGTGTTTGCGGCACGAAGGGACAGATAGAAAACCTGCGCGGTATGGGAGAGCAGGTTATGCTCCGCTATAATGAATGGGAAATTCCCGAGGGTATGAAGGAGATAAACTTCTACGAGCCTGAGTGGAACGATAAGGACGAGGAACTGATAGTACAGAGTGGACACGGCGGCGGAGATTACCTGACCTCAAGAATGTTCCTTGAGTGCATCGAAAAGGGAGTTCAGCCCGAGCATCCGTTTGATATCAAATCGGCTATCGCAATGTCAAGCGTTGCTATTCTTGCTCACCGCTCTGCGCTTGAGGGCGGAAAACCGTACGCTATTCCCGATTTTGATAATCCCGAGGACAGAGCCTTGTACGAAAACGACAGACTTTCTCCGTTTGTTTATTCCGACGGTACACAACCGACACTGCCCTGTTGCAGTCATACCGATTTTAAAGCAAACGAAGAACAGCTTCAGCTTTACAAAGAGATACTTGGAATCAAATAAAAATAACAAAAAACGCACCTGTGGGTGCGTTTTTTATTGACAAATAATTATGTGAGTGGTATAATGCTGATAGAGTTAATTTGAGGTGGAGCTTATGGATTATTTTCAGAAATTAAAGTATCATTACAGACCTGCAAAGGGGTGGGTAAACGACCCGAACGGACTCGTTTATTTTAAAGGCTATTATCATATCTTTTATCAGCACGTTCCGAACTATGAAACACCGTGTGATGAAAATAATAATTATAACCCAATGTGCTGGGGACACGCAAGAACAAGGGACTTTATTACCTACGAGGAGCTTCCCGTTGCTCTTCTTCCCGATAAGGAATATGACTGCGACGGTTGCTGGTCGGGTACGGCGATAGAGAAGGACGGTACACTGTACGTTTTCTATGCTTCGGTAAGCGAAAAGCAAGAGCTTCAAACGGTAAGCATTGCTTATTCAAATGACGGAATTAACTTTACAAAATACGAGGGTAACCCCGTAATCGACCGTTTTCCCGCCGACGGAAGCAAGGATTTTCGCGACCCCGCGATTTGTAAAATAGACGGAACGTATTACCTTGTAATGGCGAGCGGTCAGGACGTAAAGGCAAGACTTCTTCTTTACAAGAGCGAAAATCTGCTTGATTGGAGCTATTCAGGCATTATGCTTGAACAGGATTGCACCGAAACTGAAATAGACGGCAAAAGGGTTATAAGAAGCATATATGAATGCCCGTCGATAATGGAAAAGGACGGAAAGCTTTTGCTTTTGGCATCTGTTGCGAATTTTACCGAGGACGAAACGTGGCACCAGTCCTTTTCGGCAAACTACGGCACGTTTGATAACGGAAGATTTACCTGTGAGTATTCGGCAGAAATGAATAAAGGCCCCGATCAGTACGCAGGTCAGGTATTTAAGGATCACAAGGACAGATGCATACTTATTTCTTGGATCCCCGGCTGGAAATATCAAGGATACGTTCAGGGAAAGGATATAGGCTGTATGTCGCTTCCCAGCGAAATAAAAATTGAAAACGGAAAAATGACAGCCTTTCCCGTAGAGGAGGTAAGACGTCTTCTGGCCGATAGCGACGAGGCACTTGTACGTACGGAAAACGGATTTACCGTTGCAAGAGATGGAAGAGAGGCACTCGTGTATACAGGCAAGATAAAGGACCTCAAAATTTTGCGTGACGGCTACGTTATGGAGATATTCGTAAACGGTGGTCAAGAGGTTTATACAGTACTGCTTTAAGGAGAAAAATAATGGAAATAAAGGGCGCAATATTCGATATGGACGGAACGCTTGTCGATTCTCTTGCATTTTGGGGAGAGTTTTGGCATGAGTTTGGCATTAAATATATGGAAAAGGATAATTACTTTCCACCGGAGGAGATTAATAATGCCATTAAAACGATGGTATATTCGCAGGGTGTAAAATATATACACAAGGCGTGCTCTCTTACGGTGAGCGAAGAGGAGTTCGTTGAATTTTCCGAATATATGATAGAGAACTTTTATAAAAAGCGTGCAACTGTAAAAGAGGGAGCAATAGAGCTTCTTGATTACCTTAAATCACTCGGTATTCCTATGTGTGTTGCATCCGCAACCGATCTGAAATACGTTAAGATTGCGATAAAGTCAACGGGACTTGAAAAGTATTTTGATACCGTTCTTTCCTGCGAGATGGTTGGAAAGGGCAAGGACAGTCCCGAAATTTACTTAGCGGCGGCAAAGGAAATCGGAGCGGAAATTTCTGATACCTGTGTTTTTGAAGATTCCTGTGTTGCTCTTGAAACGGCAAGAAAAGCAGGCTTTAAAACCGTTGGAATTTATGATGAGCACAATTTCGGACACGATAGACTTCGTGCGGCATCTATACTTTATGTTGAAAAGGGACAGTCGCTTGCTACCTTGATAAATGAGATAAAATAAAAAATCGCACCCACGTGTGCGATTTTTTTATTCTTTTGATTTTTTTAATCCCAAAATGTAGTCGGCGCTCACACCGTAAAGCTTGCATAACTTTATGAGGTGGTGTATAGGTAGCTCGTTTGCTCCTCTCTCGTATCTTGCGTACATTGTTTGGGAAGTGCCAAGGAAGTTTGCTATTTCAAGTTGGGTCTTATCGTGGTCTTCTCGCAGGTCTCGTATAATCTTAACGTATGCGAAGCTCATAAAACACCTCTAAAAAATAATTCAGTTACACATATTATAACAAATAAACAAAACGTTTGTGTGAATTTAGTAAAAATTTGTGTAACTTATTGTCTATTTTTAATAAATTTTTGTAATAATATCATACAAATCTTTACTTTTTGGTACAAAAAATTGCTATTTATGTCGAAAAAATAAGAATTATCAATATTACAAATTTGTATTGACAATGTCTTAAAATAATGTTACAATAAATCAGCACAATTGCTATAAGAATACGAAAGGTTAATTTTAGGTGATATTATGCTCACAATCGCAACAAAGGAATTTATCGGAGAAATCGACGCACTTGCCGAAAAGCGCAGACAGGAAATTCTTAATACTCCCGATAAGGTAGAAATTAAAGGAACAAAGTACTACGTAAGCAACGCAGGCGATGACTCAAATGACGGTCTTACTCCCGAAACTGCTTGGAAGAGCCTTGAAAAGGTGTCTGAGGCTAAATTAAACGAGGGCGACGGAGTCCTTTTCAAAAGAGGCGACCTCTTCAGAGGTTTTGTTAAAACTGCTCCCGGTGTAACCTACGCCGCATACGGCGAGGGCGAAAAGCCGAAATTCTACGGTTGGACACGTTCACTTGATGACGCTGACCTTTGGGAGCTTATTGACGCCGAGCACAATATCTGGAAGTGGGGCGAAAAGATTCTTGACTGCGGTACGCTCGTATTTAATGACGGCGAGGCTCACTGCATAAAGCTTATTCCCTCATACATAAACGGAAAATTCGTTTGCCGTGAGGACGAGAGCAAGGAATTCGTTATGGCAAACGAAATGGTGCGCGACCTTGATATGTATTGGCATTTCGAGGACACCCTTACCACTAACCCCTCAAAGGGACAAAACTTCCCGATACCCGATCCCACAAACGCACTTGGCGATCTTTATTTGCGTTGCGATAAGGGTAACCCTGCAAAGGTGTTCAAGACCATCGAGGGCGTTGTAAAACGCAATATGTTCTGCATCGGCTCTAACAATAATATCACCATTGATAACGTTTGTATAAAATATATCGGTCAGCACGCAATCGGCGGCGGTGGAGCTTGTCTTGACGGACTTACCGTAACTAACTGTGAAATCGGTTGGATTGGCGGCTCTATTCAGCACTACTACGGAACCGACCCCAACTACCCTCAGGGTGGCAGAGGAACTGTAACCCGATTTGGTAACGCTATCGAAATCTACGGTGGCTGTGATAACTACCTTGCAGAAAATAACTATATCTATCAGGTATACGATGCGGGTATTACTCACCAAATTACCACAGGTGGCAGACACTTCGAACTTAAAAACGTTCTTTATAAGGATAACCTTATTGAGTACTGCGTATACGGTATTGAATACTTCCTTGAAATGAACAATGGCGACGTTGACAGCTTTATGGATAATATCGAAATGTGCGGAAATATCATCCGTCATAGCGGATTTGGTTGGGGACAACAACGTCATAATACCCATACCCCTGCACACATAAAGGGTTGGAGCTATACCAACGTTGCAAGAAATTATACCGTTCACGACAACGTATTTGACCGCGCAGGCTACCGTATGCTTCACCTCGTTGCTAAGAAAGACGAATACTGTCCTGAAATGCACGATAACACCTACGTTCAGTTTGAGGGCGGAATGCTCGGACAGTGGGGCGGCAACGAAAACGGAGAGCCTGAAATTGAAATCTTCGACGATAAGGCAGACGAAAAGGTTGCAAACATATTCCACGATAAGAACGCAAAGGTTTATATCATTAAAAAATAAATTTTAAAAACAAAAAAACGCACCTACGGGTGCGTTTTTTGTCGTAAAATTTTGAACAATAAACAAATTAACTTAAAATATTTAATATAGTGTTAATATTTGTATTGACTTTTTTATTTATATATGTTATAATATCATAAATTTGAGAAAGTTTCGGAAAGGCAGGTGGCTCATTGAATACTGAGAATAACTTACATAATAACGAACACTCTCACGGTAGCTTGAAGGGGAAACTCGTATGGTCGCTTGTTTTTATAGCAATAGCTGCATTGACCGTATTTGCGGTTACATCACAGGAAGGATTTACCTTTAAGGGATTTTTTGAGTATTTGGGTACGCTTCACTTTGGCTGGCTCACAGCGGCATTTGGTGCGATGCTTGCGTTTATAATTTTTGAAATGCTTGCGATAAAGGTTATAATCAAGGATTTTGGATTTAACCGTCCTCTTCACAAATGCTTTATCTACTCAACCTCTGATATATATTTTTCGGCAATAACCCCGTCCTCTACGGGCGGTCAGCCTGCAAGCGCTTACTTTATGATGAAGGACGGAATTTCCGGTGCGCTTTCAACGGTAGCTCTTGTTATAAATTTAATACTGTACTCGTTTGCGATAATTATTATAGGAATTGTAGCTTTTATTATGAAACCGTCGCTTTTCCTTTCGCTTTCGGGAGTTTGCCAAATACTTGTAATAGTAGGCTCAATTTGTATAGTTAGCCTTGCGGCGCTTTTGATACTTGTAATTTATAAGGGAGAGATACTACATAAAATAGGCGATGCTGGACTTGTGCTTCTTGCCAAGCTCCACCTTATAAAAAAGCTTAATAAAAAAAGAGCAAAGCTGACCAAGGCAATACGCTCATATAACGGATATTGCGACCATATGCGCGGAAGAGCGCCAATGATTATAAAAGCGCTGATATGTAACGTTATTCAAAGAGCTTCACTTATTTCGGTAACACTGTTTACATACCTTGCCTCAGGCGGTGATCCTGCCTTTTGCGTTGATATTTGGGTAATTCAGTGCCTTGTAGTGATTGGAACTAACATTTTGCCGATTCCGGGCGCGATGGGAATATCCGATTATATGCTTATAAGCTCCTTTACTTCGGTAGCGGCGCTTGGGTTTACTGATGAAATGGCAACCCACCTTAACCTTGTCAGTCGCGGAATTTCATTTTACTCCTGCGTTATCATTTGCGGAATATCACTTATCATCAAAATTTTCGGCGGAATGCTTATAGAAAAAAAGAAAAATAAAACGGAAGTTTTAAAATAAAGAGGTAAAATATGCTTGGATTTTATAATTACACAGTTATTCTAACGTACCTTTCCCTTGCTTTTGCAGGAACGGGTATAGCATTTTCCTTTATCCCCGGCGGACATCCATTTATTGGTGTGGTATGCCTTTTGCTTTGCGCACTTTGCGACGGTTTTGACGGAAAGGTTGCAAGAACCAAAAAGGACAGAACGCCTCAGGAGTGTAAATTTGGTATTCAAATTGACTCTCTGTCCGATGTAATTGCATTTGGAGTGCTTCCTGCCTGTATCGGTATGTCGATACTCTTTCACAGTGAATACGTTTACGTAAAGAATGGCGCTTGGTGGCAAATGCTTTGCACGGTTCTTGTAGTACTCGTATGTATTATGTTTATGCTTGCGGCTTTGATAAGACTTGCATACTTTAACGTAACCGAGGATGAAAGACAGGAAGAAGAGGAGGGTGTAAGAAAGATATACCTTGGACTTCCAGTAACAATCGGAGCTATAATGCTTCCTATTCCTTATGCAATTCAAATGATTATCGGAAAGCTTACAGAGTTTGACTGTTCCTTTATTTATTTCATAGCATTATTCTTTGTTGCTATTGCATTTGTTTCAAAGTTTAAGCTTGCAAAGCCAGGCGCAAAGAAAATGACGTTTATGATTACAATGGGAGTAATTGAGGTTGCATCGCTTATAGTAGCAGCTATTATTTAATTATGAAAACCAAAAAGGAAAGCCTTGGACTTCGTTTTCTTTATAATACGGTAGTCGGTAGAGTATGTCTTAAGCTTGTCGCAAGTAGATGGGTATCCAAAACCGTCGGTGCATTTATGGATAGCCGTTTATCAAAGCCGCTGATAAAACGCTTTGTAAAGAAGAACGGTATAAGCCTTGACGATTTTTACTCGGATAGCTTTAAATGCTTTAACGATTGCTTTACAAGAAAAATAAAAGAGGGGAAGCGTATAATTAATAACGATGAAAAGGCATTTATTGCCCCTTGCGATGCGCTTTTATCCGCTTATAAAATTGATACAGATACACGCCTGAATATAAAGGGTAGTGAATATACAATATCCGAGATATTTGAAAACGAGGAGCTTGGAGCAAAATATTTAGGTGGAACTGCTCTTGTTTTCCGACTTTGCGTAAACCACTACCATAGATATATCTATCTTGATAATTGCACAAAGGAAGAAAACCATTTCATTAAAGGAAAGCTTCATACGGTGCGCCCGATAGCTCTTGAGGCTCTCCCGGTATTTAAGCGCAACTGCCGTGAATACACAGTTTTGCACACCGAAAATTTCGGGGACGTTACGCAAATGGAGGTTGGCGCACTGCTCGTTGGTAAGATAGCTAATCTTCACGGTGCGGGTACGTTTAATCGCGGTGAAGAAAAGGGTATGTTTCTTTACGGCGGCTCAACTATTGTTGTTTTCCTTGAAAGAGGCAAGGCTGAAATTGAAAGTAAATATTTCGAGGCTACCGCAAACGGCGAGGAAACCGACGTTGTTATGGGTATGCGTCTTGGAGTTAAGGTAGAAAAAGATGTATAATTTTTTTATTGACGAAAATGCAATAAATGAAAACACCGCCGTTATCAACGGCGGTGATTTTAACCATATAAAGAACGTTTTGCGTATGAAAATAGGTGAAAAGTTTCTAGTCAGCTGCGGCGGTTACAGCCACCTTTGCGAAATTGAGAGCTTTGCCGACGGTCAGGTTGTGGCTAAAATCATCGAGAGGGATTGCTCTGAGTCAAGCCTGCCTGTCGAAATTTATCTTTTCCAAGGACTGCCAAAGAGCGACAAAATGGAGCTTATAATTCAAAAAGCGGTGGAGCTGGGTGTAAGTGAGATTATTCCCGTTGAAATGAAACGTTGTGTGGTCAAGCTTGAAGAAAAAAAGGCGGATAGCAAAATCGCAAGGTGGCAGAGCATAGCTGAAAGCGCCGCTAAGCAAAGCAAATGCACTAAAATTGCAAGGATACAAACGCCTATGCCCTATAAAAAGGCTCTTGAATACGCAAAATCGCTTGACGTACTCCTTGTTCCGTATGAAAATAAAGAGGGTATGAAAGCAACGCTTGATGCGTTGAAACAAATAAAATCAGGACAAAGGGTAGGAATACTTATCGGGCCTGAGGGCGGCTTTGAGGATAGCGAAATAGCGCTCGCTTCCGAGAAGGGAGCAAAAATTATTTCTCTTGGCAAACGTATTTTGCGTACAGAAACAGCGGCTATTACCGCTATGTCGATGCTTATGCTCTATGCGGAAATGAATCTATAAATTAAAAAAGCACCCAACGGGGTGCTTTTTGTTTAACAGAAATTAAAGTTGTGCTGCGGGCGGTAGCCCTATTTGCCTGCAGGCGCGTGCCTGCTTAAACTCCCGAGTAGGATGAAAATCCGCCGTCAATAGGAAGAACAACTCCGGTGATAAAGCTTGCCGCCTCGTTGTTTACGAGGAAGAGAAGTCCGCCCTCAAGCTCCTCAGTCTTTCCAAAGCGTCCCATAGGAGTTGCGGCGAGAATTTTACCCGTTCTTGCGGTAGGAGTGCCGTCATCGTTAAAGAGAAGCTTTGCGTTTTGCTTGGTGGAGAAGAAGCCGGGAGCTATCGCGTTTACACGGATACCCTCACGTGAAAAGTGAACTGCAAGCCACTGCGTAAAGTTAGAAATAGCAGCCTTTGCGCCCGAATACGCAGGGATTTTGGTAAGAGGAGTAAAGGCGTTCATAGATGAAACGTTAAGAATAGAGCAACCGCCTCTGCCGAGCATCTGCTTTGCAAATGCCTGCGTGGGGATAAGAGTGCCGAGGAAGTTGAGATTGAAAACAAAGCCTACGCCGTCAGCGTCAAGGTCAAAAAAGCTCTTGGTGTCAGCATCAATGTCGCCCGGCTCATAGTATTCCTTGTCGGTTGTAGCGCGCGGATTGTTACCGCCTGCGCCGTTTACAAGAATATCGCAAGGACCAAGCTCGGCAAGTACCTTGTCGGCAACCTCGCTGCAAATAGCCTTGTCAAGCACGTTGCAGGAATACGCCTTTGCAACGCCGCCTTCGGCTACTATTTCATCAGCAAATTGACCTGCTGCCTCTATGTTTAAATCAAGGAGCGCAACCTTTGCGCCTGCTCTTGCAAGAACCTTTGCAAAATAACTGCAAAGAACACCGCCTGCGCCTGTTACTACGGCAACCTTGCCGCTAAGATCGGTATTTAAAACGTTCTTTTCCATATTTGTTACCTCTTATTTTAAAAGTGATTTTTCACAAGCCTCAAATAAGCCGTTGATGTATGTTGCACCGAGTGCTCGGTCAAATAGTCCGTATCCGGGCTTACCCGTTTCTCCCCAAATCATTCTGCCGTGATCGGGACGGACGTAGCCGTCAAAACCGTTTTCAACCAGCGCCTTAACGATTTCGTAAACATCAAGCGAGCCACAGGACGAAAGATGTGCTCTTTCCTCAAACGAGCCGTCGTCCATTACCTTTACGTTTCTGATGTGCATAAACGCAATTCTATCCATTTTTGCGTATTTTCTTACCATGGCAACTATATCGTTGGAAGCCGCGCAGCCAAGACTTCCTGTGCAAAGGCAAAGGGAGTTTGCGGGACTGTCAACAATGCTAAGGAAACGGTCAAGATTTTCTTCGCAGGTGATAATGCGGGGAAGTCCGAAAATCGGATACGGCGGATCGTCGGGGTGAATTGCCATACGTACACCGCACTCCTCGGCAACGGGAATAACCTTTTTGAGGAATTTCTCAAGATTTGCCCAAAGTCCTTCCTCGCCTATCTTACCGTAAGCGGTTATAAGCTCTCTTACCTCGTCCTGAGTGTAGCTTGAATCCCAACCGGGAAGATGAATATCGTCCTTTAAAGGGTCAAGTCCTCTCATTTGCTCCCAATACATAACAAGGCTTGTTGAGCCGTCGGGAGCTTTTTTATCGAGCTGGGTACGTGTCCAATCGAAAACAGGCATAAAGTTGTATGTTACACACTTAACACCGTACCTTGCACAGCGTCTGATGTTTTCGCAGTAAACATCAAGCAACGTATCAACGTCTCCGCGTCCGAGCTTGATGTCCTCGTGAACGGGAATAGACTCAACAACGTCAAAAACAAGACCTGCATCATCGCACTCTTTTTTCATTTTGGCAAGGCTTTCCTCAGGCCAAACCTTTCCGGGCTTTACATCGTAGACCGCCGAAACTATTGAACGCATACCGGGAATTTGTGAAATGTATTCAAGTGAAATCGGGTCATCCTTTCCGTACCAACGAAATGAAAGCTTCATATTCATATAATTACCTCCGTTATTTTAGACTCTCACGGTACTCCTTTGGAGTTTTACCCATAAGCTTTTTGAAAATTTTTGAAAAATACTGCACGTCAACTATACCGCAGTGCAACGCAACCGTTTGAATTTGCAGCTTTGTTGTTGCAAGAAGATGAGCAGCGTGCTTTATTCTTTTATCTCTTATATAGTTTGAAACAGTTTTGCCCGTTTCACGTCTGAATATCGTTGAAAGGTATCCCGGGCTGACGTTTTGACTTGCAGCAAGTGTGCTGAGTGATAAATCGGCTGCAAGGTCGGAATCTATAAGCAGGATTGTTTTTTGAACTACAAGCGAATAATCCTTAAGCGAGTGCTTACGCACAAGTCGGCAGTATGAACGGAACATTTCCTTCATTAGCTCGTTTCCGTCGCTCAGCGACTGTATTTGTTCTATTTTAATAGCAAACGTTGATGATACTCTGTTTATATAGACGGGGTGAACGCCGCCACGCTCGGCAGCCTTTCGGAGCAGTGTATTCATTATAATACAATAATTTTTCATATTGCGTAGGGGGTCAGAGGTACGTTTTTCAAAAACGTTTTCGCTTGATGTGCTTAAAAAAAACGCCTCTTTGTGTATTTGTCCGAGCGAAACCGCTTCCATAAGCTCGTTTTCAAAGCTATATCTTTTCTCCATAGCCTTCATATTTATTATAATGTCGTCAAAGCTATCGCTGTTTGAGGACTCATTTATGGGAGATGCAGGCTGGTGGTGGTCGCTATTAGTATCAACTATTGAAAATGACGGGCTTCCCCAGATTGTTTCGCAAAACGTGTTTAACATTGTGAAAAGCTGACAACCGTCGTTAAGAACTGGGATGCTGTCATAGTATTCCTTCAAATAACGGTGGTCCTTTGGCGGAATTTTATATTTTTCCGTAAGCTCAAGCAAAGCTCTATCCGAAATCGGAGATGTTAGATAAGGGCCTATAAAAAGAATTTTCGATATATCGTTTGTCGGTAGCATAAGATAGCGGTAACACATTAAAAAAGCACCGAGTCTTTTGTATATCGTTTGTGGCTCCAATAATCCGATTACCTTGTGTACAGTTGTTTCGGATGGGAAATTCCTACCGAAAATACTGTTCAAGTCAACGTTGATAATTGAATTAATAGAGTCGGTAGGTGAAACCAAAGACACCTTCACGTGGCATTTTTTAAAGGTGTCGCACAGGAATTTCAGTTCTTTTTCAAAAGACATATAATCCTCTCATACAATAAAGTTATATTTTGGGGAAAATGCTAAATGTTGAAAAAATACATAACAATCTATCTTAGTATAACATACTTTTTGGATAATTACAACATCAAAAACAATAAAAATATAAAAAACTTACAAATAAAAATGAAAAAATTACTCACTAAAAATAGAGCTTTTGTACTATAATATAATCAGCAAAAAGCATAAATTCAGCAAAATAAAAATACCAACAAAAAAATTAAAGAAAAGAGGAAAAAACGTAATGGCAAAGAAAAGACCACTTGACGCAAACGGCAAGCCTAAATTCGGTATGATGGATAAGCTTGCGTATGCAGCTGGCGACCTTGGTTGTAATATGAGCTTTGGTCTTAAAAGCACAGTACAGACCTTCTGGCTCGTATATATGGCTCTTGAAACAGGACTTCTTTCGGCACTTCTTCTCATTGTGCAAATTTGGGACGCAATAAACGACCCGCTTATTGGCTCGCTTATTGATGCGGACCATAGAAAGTATAAGATGGGTAAATTCAAAACATATATATTCATCGGTGCGTGCGGACTTATCATCGGCGGCGCAGCTGTATTCCTTCCTTTCCCAAATGCGGAAACCTGGTTAAAGGCAGTACTATTTATCGCTGGATATATTATTTGGGATGCAGCTTACACGACTGCAAACGTTCCTTATGGTTCTATGCTTTCTCTGGTAACTGAGGATCCCGGTGAAAGAGCGCAGCTTTCCAGCTGGAGATCAATCGGATCGGCAATTGGTAACGTACTTCCATCTATAATACTTCCTATGCTTATATGGCACAAGGTTGTTGACGCAAACGGCGACCCCGTAATAAACCCCGAAACAGGTGTTCAGGAGCAGGTTCTCCTTGGCGACAGAGTATTTTGGGCAGCGCTTCTTATGGGTGTTTTCGGATTTGCCTGCTTTATGTTTATGATAAAGAAGATAACAATCCGTGCTGACGAAAATTCTGTAAAAACCGGCGAGGGTGGAGAAAAGTTCAACGTTCTCAAAGCATTTGGCAACTTTATGAAGAACCGCCCGGCAGTTGGAGCAACCGTTGCGGCTATGGGTATGTTCCTCGGTATGCAGTCTGCAACCACAGCAAGTACAATAATGTTTGCTACCTACTTTGGTATGGCAGAGCTTTCCGGACTTGTTATGATGGTGGGATTTGTTCCTGCGTTTGCATTTATTCCTTTTGTGAAGAAAATAGTTGACAAATTCGGTAAAAAAGAGGCTTCCGTTGCAGGAACTCTCGTTTCTCTCGTTGGCGGTGTATTAATGCTCATATTCCCAATGATTTCTAACAAGATGGCTTCACTTGTTATCTTTATGGGCGGACTTATCATATTCGGTCTTGGTATGGGTGTTTATACCTGCGTATCGTGGGCACTTATGGCTGACGCTATCGACTATAATGAGTGGAAGACCGGTAAGAGAGAAGAGGGTACGGTATACTCTTTGCATTCCTTCTTCCGTAAGCTTGCGCAGGGTGTCGGTCCTTCCGCTGTTATCTTTATAATGGGCATACTTGGATACGTTTCCGAAAAGGGTACGGGCGGTCAGAGTCTTGAAACCGCTTACAATATGTGTTGGCTCGTTGCAGGACTTTACCTGTTCTCTGCAATCTGCCAGTTTATCGGACTTGCAGTTATCTACAACCTTGACAAGAAAACTCTTGCCAAGATGAACGAAGAGCTTGAGGCAAGAAAAACAGCTGAGATAACCGAATAATCAATTAAACATTAATGCGCCCGACAAGTTAATGTCGGGCGCTACGCAAATACAAAGGAGAAAAACAGTGAGAAACATTTTAAATATCAATAAAGGCTGGGCATTTACAAAGGCTGAGGGTATTCCTGCGGAAATAAACGACACCTTCGAGGCAGTTGACCTTCCTCACACTTGGAACAACCCCGACGGTTATGACGGCGGAAACGATTACCACAGAGGCACCTGCTACTACGCAAAGAAAATAGTAAAGGCAGAGCTTCCTACATCAGACCGCTATTTTCTTGAGCTTCGCGGCGCAAACGCATCTGCTGACGTTTACGTTGACGGAAAGGCTCTTGCTCACCACGACGGCGGTTACTCAACTTGGAGAGTAGACCTTACCGATGCTCTTGCGGACGAAAGCTTGCTTGTTGTTGCAGTTGACAATAGCATAAATGGAACGGTTTATCCCCAAATGGCAGACTTTACCTTCTACGGCGGACTTTACCGTGATGTAAATATTGTTTGTGTAAATAACACTCACTTTGACCTTGAATACTACGGCGGCCCCGGAATTGCAATTACCCCCGAGGTAAAGGGCGAGGACGCTGACGTTACCGTAGAGGTTTACGTAAAGAATCTTAAAGACGGTCAGAAGATAGTTTATACTCTTTACGATAAAGAGGAAAACGAGCTTGATAAGATTGAGAGCACCGATACAAAGGTTGTTTTTGCAATAAAGAACGTACACCTTTGGAACGGACGCAAGGACCCTTATCTTTACTGCTGTGAGGCAGAAATCGTTGAAGGTGATAACGTAATTGATAACGTATGCAGCCGCTTTGGATGCCGTACCTTTAAGATTGATCCCGATAACGGCTTTATCCTTAACGGCGTTGAATATCCTCTTCGCGGAGTATCTCGCCATCAGGATAGAACAGGCTTTGGTAACGCACTTCTTCCCGAACACCATAGAGAGGATATAGACCTCATTATGGAAGTAGGAGCAACCACTATCCGTCTTGCTCACTATCAGCACGACCAGTACTTCTATGACCTTTGCGACGAAAAGGGACTTGTAATTTGGGCTGAAATTCCCTACATTTCAAAGCATATGCCAACAGGACGTGAGAATACAATTTCTCAAATGAAGGAGCTTATCACTCAGAATTATAACCACCCGTCTATTGTTGTTTGGGGACTTTCCAATGAAATTTCAATCGGCGGAAGCACCGACGACCTTCTTGAAAACCATAGAATTTTAAATGACCTCGTTCACGAAATGGATAAGACACGTCTTACCACTATCGCAGCGGTTTCTATGTGCAAAATGGATGACCCGTACCTGCTTATCCCCGACGTTGTTTCCTATAACCACTACTTTGGTTGGTACGGCGGCGAGACCTCTATGAACGGACCTTGGTTTGATAAATTCCACGCTATGCACCCCACAATTCCGATAGGCTGCTCCGAGTACGGATGCGAGGCACTTAACTGGCATACCTCTGATCCCAAGCAGGGCGACTATACCGAGGAATATCAGGCATACTATCACGAGGAGCTTATCAAACAGCTCTTTACAAGAAAATATATTTGGGGAACTCACGTATGGAATATGTTTGACTTCGGTGCCGACGCAAGAGCTGAGGGCGGTGAGAACGGACAAAACCATAAGGGACTCGTTACTATGGATAGAAAGTATAAGAAAGGCGCCTTCTTTGCTTACAAGGCTTGGCTCGTTTCCCCTGAGGACGATGCGTTTGTTCACGTATGCGGCAAGAGATATATTGACCGTGTTGAGGACGTAACTAAGGTTACCGTTTACTCTAACCTTCCCGAGGTAGAGCTTTTCGTAAACGGCGAGAGCATTGGCAAGAAAACGGCTGATGACCACTTCTTCTACTTTGACGTAAAGAACGAGGGCGAAACCAAGATAGTTGCAAAGGCAGGCTCTCTTACCGACGAAAGCGTAATCCGTAAGGTTGACGAAATGAATATGGACTACGTTCTTGTTGAAAAGGGCGCAGTTCTTAACTGGTTTGACGTTGAAGCTCCTGCAGGACGCTACAGCCTTAATGATAAGATTTCCGATATTATGAAGTCCTTTAGAGGTAAGCTTTGGTTCATCCGTACAATGCTTAAGGTAAAGAAAAAGATGAACGCAGGCAAGAAGGGTGAAAAGAAATCGGGCGGCTTTGAGGTAGACCTCGGAAGCGGCGGTGGGCTTATGGAAATGATGGGCGGATTTTCCGTGCTTCGCCTTACTACTATGATGGCGATGATGAACGTTGAATTCACCAAGGAAGAGCTTCTTAAAATGAACAAAAAGCTCAACCGCATCAAAAAGCCTAAGGACGTAAAATAAGTATAAAAACGGCTCGATTTCGAGCCGTTTTCTTATGATATTTTCAACTTTAAAGCACACTTGACAAAAATATAGAATAAAGCTATAATTATAAAGGAAAATATATATAAAAGCGAGGTGAGGAAATGGAATTTAACGTAACGGGAATGTCGTGCGCTGCGTGTAGTGCAAGAGTTGAAAAAGTAGTTTCCGCTCTTGAGGGAGTTACCGAGTGCAGTGTAAATCTGCTCACAAATTCAATGCATATCAAGGGTACGGTACCCGCCGATACGGTAATTTGCGCGGTTAAGAGCGCAGGCTACGGCGCAGCTCTGAAAGACGTTTCAATCGCACCCGTAAGTGAACAAATCGGCGTTGGTAAAGAAAAAAGACAGCTGATTTTCCGCCTCATTTCCTCGGTTATACTCCTTGTATTTTTAATGTACGTGTCAATGGGACATAATATGTGGGGATTTCCTCTGCCCGATTTTCTTACACAAAGCCCGATTGCAATAGCAATACTTCAAATGCTCCTTTGCATAGCGGTTATGCTTATAAACAACCGATTTTTTATAAGCGGCGTAAAGGCTGCAATACATCTTGCGCCAAATATGGATACTCTCGTCGCGCTCGGCTCATTTACCGCATTTGCATATAGTGTTTACGTCGTTTTTGTGATAGGTATAGCACAGCTTTCGGGGGATATTGCACTTGCTCACCAAAATCTTCACGAGCTTTATTTTGAAGCTGCAGCTATGATTTTGGCGCTGATAACAGTCGGAAAAACACTTGAAGCAAGAGCCAAGGGAAAGACTGCCGATGCACTGAACGGACTTATGGCGCTTGCGCCCAAAACCGCAATGGTTATCAGAAACGGGATTGAGCTTGAAATACCCGTAAATGAGGTAACGGTAGGCGAAATTTTTGTTTTAAAGGCAGGAAACAGTGTACCCGTTGACGGAATTATCGTGCAGGGGGGCGGTTCTTTTGATGAATCGGCGCTTACGGGTGAGAGTATCCCCGTAGATAAAACAGTTGGCGATAAGGTTTTCAGCGCAACCCTAAATCGCTCAGGTTATCTCAAATGCAAGGCAACCGGTGTGGGCGAGGATACCACAATTTCGCAAATTATTAAAATGGTAAGCGATGCGCAGTTAACGAAAGCTCCCATATCAAGAATAGCTGACAGAGTTGCCGCAATTTTTGTACCTACGGTGCTTATAATAGCACTTATAACACTTGCTGTGTGGCTTATTTTAGGCGCAGGAGTCGGCTTTGCGGTAGCAAGAGCAGTATCGGTGCTTGTCATCAGCTGCCCCTGTGCACTTGGACTTGCAACGCCTGTCGCTGTAATGGTAGGAAGCGGACTTGGAGCGAAAAACGGAATACTTTTTAAAAATGCAACGGCTCTTGAACAGATAGGAAAGGGAAAAGTGGTTGTCCTTGATAAAACGGGAACGGTTACAGAGGGAAAACCGTCAGTAACCGACGTTTGGACGGTTACGGGTTACACTGAAACGGAAATTTTAACCTTGGCGTATGCTCTTGAAAGCGGTAGCGAGCACCCCCTCGCAGGCGCAATAGTCAGCAAAGCAAAGGAAGAAAATATCCCCCTGCTCACCTCAAGTGGCTTTACGTCGACTTCAGGACTTGGCGTAAGTGCAAAAATTGATTTTAAAGGCGAAACCGTCTTATCTTACGGCGGTAACGTAAGATTTATCTCGCAATATGCAAAGATAACCGATGAGATAGAAAACGTAATGTTAAAATTTGCTGAGGATGGCAAAACTCCGATGTTATTTTCATTTGCGGGTGCAATTGTCGGTGTAATTGCCGTTTCCGATACAATAAAATCTGACAGTGCCGTAGCAATATCTGAGCTAAACAAAATGGGAATTAAAACCGTTATGCTCACAGGAGATAACGAGCGAACTGCAAAAGCGGTTGCCTCTGAGGTCGGCATTAGCGAGGTTGTTGCAGGTGTACTTCCAAGCGGAAAGCTCGATGAGATTGAAACTCTCAAGGCTAACGGTGATACCGTAATAATGGTGGGAGACGGAATTAACGACGCTCCGGCTCTTGTCGCGGCGGACGTGGGCGTGGGTATTGGCGCAGGTACAGATATTGCTATTGATAGCGCCGATGTTGTTTTAATCAAAAACGGAATTTCAGATGTGGTTAAAGCGATAAAAATCGGTAGAAAAACACTTGCCTGTATTAAAGAAAATCTTTTTTGGGCATTCTTTTATAACGTGTGCGGTATTCCGATAGCGGCAGGCGTATTCGCATCAATTGGACTTGTGTTAAATCCGATGATTGGGGCATTTGCAATGAGCTTATCAAGCATTACTGTTGTAATGAACGCACTCCGCTTAAATTTTGCTAAAATTTCAAAAAAGAGGGCACCCGTAGATGTAAAAAATGAAAATTCAACAAGAGAAAAGGAAGAAAAAACAATGGAAACCGTAATGTATATTGAGGGTATGATGTGCCCTCACTGCGAAAACAGAGTAAAGAAAGCTCTTGAAGTGATAGAGGGTGTAACCGAGGCAATCGTTAGCCACGAAAAAGGGGAAGCACTTATCAAGCACAGTGACGAAATTCCCTTTGAAACCTTTAAAAACGCCGTTGAGGCGCAGGGC
>JAZOML010000057.1:0-18926 GCA_045653945.1 Eubacteriales bacterium | reverse complement strand
CATTTATCAAAAAGCTCTTTAAGAGCCTTGTCAGTGGTTTTGAATTCAACACCGGTTTCGCATAAATTGTAGTCCTGAACAAGCCATTTTTTCATAATAACACCTCATTTTTAAATAATATGTTGATTTTCTTTTATTTTTGATGCGCCGTAATGTCCTGAATAGAAGGTAATATCGCCGTCCATTTTAAGTAGCATTTTAAGGGAATTAAACATCTGCTCGGTATCTCCGTATGGAAAATCTGTTCTGCCGTAAGTACCGTCAAAAAGCACGTCGCCTGTGAACATAATTTTTTCTTCATTGCAGTAAAGGCAGATGGAACCGGGAGTATGTCCGGGGGTGTGAATTATTTTAAACGTCGCATCACCAACGGTAAGGGTATCACTGTGCTTTACCGTTGTATATGGGTAATCGTACACAGCCTCGCAGCTAAAATACGGTGATAAATTGGCTTCGGGATTGTAAAGTACCGTTTTTTCCGCCTCGTGGCACACTATTTTTGCATTTGGAAAGGCGTTTGCGTAGTCGTCTATAAATGCAACGTGGTCGAAGTGCCCGTGTGTTAAGACGATATATTTTACCGTAAGGCTGTTTTGCGCTATATACTGTTTTGCATTTGAAATCGGAGCGCCGCAGTCAATTATCATAGCCTCGCTGTTATTTGAATATATGTGGACGTTAGATTCAAGCAGACCGTTATTAAAGGTTTTTATCATAATATCACCTACCTGCCCAAAGTATAACATATAAATAGAAAAAATGCAATATAAAAACAAAAATATTGGATATTAAGGCGTGAAAATGAAAAAAGCACCGATTAAATCGGTGCTTTTTCTGGAGCTGCTAACCAGATTCGAACTGGTGACCTCGTCCTTACCAAGGACGTGCTCTGCCAACTGAGCCATAGCAGCATCAACGCTTGACTTTATGTATTATAGCAAAAACAAATTCGTTTGTCAAGGGGGTTGGTAAATTTTTTTTACTTTTTTATAAAAAATATTGGCAAGACATTAAATTGCCTTGCCAATATACATTATTGAAATACAACCGACGTTATAAGTGCCTCGAACTGAACCTTGCCGTTTGTTAAGGTAATTGTCATACCTGAGGCTAAAAAGTCTGTTCCGTCAATGTGGCAGCCTTTGTTATTGATAGCAGTGCCATTTATCTTTCCGTCAAAAGATTTTTTGCCGATGATTTCCTTGAATCTTAATGCATTGTTATCGTCGTAGTAGTATTCTATTGCAGCCTTTTGGTTTTCTGCTTTGTTTAATGTTCCTAACTCTGCGTCTGCTTCAAGCCAAGTAAAAGTATTACCAAGAGCGATTGAAGATAAAAGCTCTGAAGGGATTTCTTCACAAACAAATGAAATTTCAACGTTGGTTCTTTTACCTGCATCATTAAACAAGGATATAAGCTGCGCTCTGAAAATAACAACGAGAATAAGGGCTATTATAAGAAAAATGATAAGGGCGTCTATGATATTAAATTTTTTCTTTTCGTCATAAATATTACTTGTCATAGTTACTCTCCTTATTTAATTACGGAAATTGAGGCGCACGTTCCCGAAAGCGAGAGGTGTTCGGAATGGAAAACAATAGTTTTCCCTTCAATGATATCGTAGTTATCAACGGAATATCTACCGTCGTTTTCCCATACCTGAGCTTTAACTACAAAAGTTAAGGTTACAAGGTCAGTTGGTACCTCTACGGGAACCGAACCACCGGAAGCGGTTTGATATTCAACTGCATATATAGGCGTAACAGTTGGGATTGCTTCAACTGTACCGAGTAACTGATTTGTTTCGTTATCATAGACATTATCTCCGGTAGTTATGTTTTTAGCAACCTCAGCGTTAACCATTTCGCACTTAATTGTATAGGTTATCTCATGGTCGCCACCGGAAATTCTGTTTGGATTTGAACGAAAAACTGATACAATAGCTGCCGAAACAATTGCAATAATAAGGATGATCAGTAGAAAATCAAGAAAGTTTATCTTGAATTTGCGTTCGTTGTTAGGCATTTTATTTAGTCCTTTCAGTTTGTTGTATTTAGCCGTTGTAGTTTGCGTTAATTTCAACCATTAATTTATCTATATCGGATAGGTCGTTTGAACTACGTCTTGCGCAAACCGTTAATCCGCAGATGAGCCAGAAAAATATTATCATTCTAGGATTATACCAAATATATTCACCTATCCCAGAAATTACGAGTGAGAGCATAGCGCACATACCTGCATAGCAAAGAAGACGGCTTCGTGATGATTTATCCACGGAGTTTCTACCAAATGAGAATGAACTTTGCATAAGAAAGAAAATAATTATTGCAAACAAAATAATACCCAAAAAGCCAAGTGAAATCGTTATTTGAAGCAATAAGCTGTGGGAGTGAGGCATATTTACAGTATTTCCAACGTAATAGGTCGAATAAATTGTCGAAAAAGCATCGGGTGATATACCAATACCCGTTATACCGTAGGTATGGAACATGTTTACAACTGCGTTCCAAATTTTTAGACGGTACTGTTCGTTTTCGATTATCGTACTGATTTCGGAATAAATTCCCGAATTAAATATTGCCAAAAGTGGTAAAATTATTGCCAATGCGGCAAGTAAGATAAATGTTTTTGTAGATTTAAGGGTAAGAAATAGAATCAAACCGACAATCAGTGCTGCAATGATAATCAGAGAAGCTTCTCTTATCAGAAATACAAGCGAAACACAGATAAGCAGGATATATGCAAATTTGTTACTTTTACTTTTTGTGGTAAAGAACGAAGCAAACATATAGAAAATTCCGCACAACAGAATAAGAGAAAGTAGCGATGTTGAGCCGAAGACAGTTGTATCTGCTATACCTAGGTCTGTGTTGTATGGCTTATCAATGACAACACCTAGTGCCTCTGCAAAAAACGATGCAAATATTGAGTATACTGAATAAACAAAGGTACTTGCAATTAATGCGATGATAGCCCGATCAAACCAGGCTTTTTCGTATAGAGTGCATACACACAAAAAATATATAAGAATAAATGCTGAGTATGTGAACATTGTTGTTTGTGAACCGAATGTAATTAATTCAGAAACAAATGTCAGCAATAAAAACAATGCCACGAATATATCTGGAAACTCAAAATTCGGAGTTCGTTTTCCGGTAAGGATTTTGAAAATATAAGCAAGTGAAATTATTGTTGTAACGTAAACAAGAACAGTCAAATGAATAAACGGTAGTATCATAATCAGCGATATTACACCTGTTTCCGGATATTTAACCACCAAATATGTGTAAACTATAAGCAATAATGCTGACAGTATAAGATGTGCAGGTATAAATAGGGTTAAAGCGCCGAGTAAAACTCCTATGATACAAGCTCCACTTGGAGAAAAATAGATTTCATCATTCTCATCAAACTGAGGTCTTTTTATACCAAGAAAATTGAAGAAAAGTGTAGATAAAATAAAACCTTCTTTAACGGCATCAAGTAATGTTTGTTTACATGAAATAAGGAATATTGAAGCCACAAAAACGATGATTGATGTAATCGGTGTATAAACGTTTTGATTGAAGGTAGGGAAGTTGGTGTGGATAAAAAAGTGAACAATTGCCGATGTAATAGCAAATGCTGCAAAAGCGAGTCCGTAAATTCTTACCTTGATTTTTGTAAAAGCAGTAAAAAGTCTTGTGAAAAAGCTTGGTAGACTTGCGTTTGTTGCTGAACGTCTAAAGGATTTTTTTATATTACCTCTTTTTTTGAGTGCTTTAGTAGATGAAAAACGCCCGTAAATATAAGTTTCTGAGAACTTATTTCCTGCTCCTGAAAATGAAGTGAACATTTTTGCAAAAAAGCTGCTTTTAAATGCACGACCAATGTATTCGCTCACAAAAACTATAAAGGTGAGTATTATACTTTTACGGTAATCAAATTTCCAAAACGGAGTTTTAATTTTACGTGGTTCAATTTCAGGACGTTTGTCCTTATCAATTACAAGAGTTTGAGGACGAACGTTGTGCTCTGGGGCAACCTCGGCATCAAGAGTTATTTGTTCCGGTATATTTTCCGGCACTTTTTTACGTCTGGAGGAAACGGTTTTCTTTGGTCTTGTTGTTCTATCTTCGGATATATTCTCGGCACTTTCGTAATGTTCTTCGTTAACAAAGCCTGTCAGGTCTACGTCGCTTGGTTTATTTTCAGTGCCAAAAAAGGTAATCTGGTCATTATTTTCCGGTGTCTTTGCCATACCGTTATCTCCTTTCGTAAAATATTTTATTTATTTTAACATTAAAGTTTTATATTGTCAAGTATTAAAATGCTATTTTAACTATAAATTGCCATTTTTTTAATTCAAGATTTACATTTTTTAGCTATCGTATATAGACTTATTATATTTTAATTTTTTGTAAAAAATGTTGAAAATGATGTGTGCATATGCTATAATCTCATTGAGTCAATAAAAAGGCGACCTCGTTTAAGGCCGCCGGGCATTTATGATTTATTTTTTTAATTTCTTTATAATTACCATTCCTGTCCAAACGGTAGCTATAACAGTAGTCGCGGCAAGCATTTCAAGTGCGTTAAGGGAAAAATCCCCCTTTGTCGCAATGGTGAATGGTTGTCCCTCGCATTTTCCACAGGAAATGGTCATTTGATTATCATAATGCTTTGATATTTTGAAGTTTTTCATACAATTAATTGCATTTGTCAGCATTTCATTCATAAGCGTTTTCCTTTCAATTTTGGGAGTGAAGAAATCTCCTATCTATATTGTACCTCATTTTTTGTGTTTTTACAAGTATTTTTTAAAAATTTCAGGTGGTGATTTTATGCGGATAACAAAAAACAGTCCTATAACAGCTTTGTTGGGCTGCGGTAAAAAGCGTGCAGAGCTTTTTTTATCGCTTGGGATTTCCACCGTAGGTGAGCTTATTCGACACTTCCCAAGAGGATATCAAAATAGAGGAGACGTCAAGGAAATTTGCGATGAGGAGGTTGGTAGTACCGGTTCGTTTGTGCTTACAGTTGCTTCAATGCCGTACACTGCCAGACTTTCCGGCGGAAGAACACTCACGAAATGCAAGGCGGTAGACGGTACAAAAACTTGCACACTTATATTTTTTAATCGTAAATATTTAAGCGATGTTTTGTATACGGGGGCTACTTACCGCTTTTGGGGAAAATTAACCCGTTCAAGAAGTGGTTTTGAGCTTGCCCCGTCGGTTATTGAGCCCATTGACGGTACACTTGAATTACCGTCGTTCGTTCCTATATATCCGTTAACAAAGGGTATCACTCAAAACTACATTAAAAATTTGATTTTGTCAGCTCTTGATTGCATCGAAATAGACGAGAAGGATGAGGTTTTACCTTTTAGCATTCGTCAAAAACTTGGCGTACCCAGTGAAATCATAGCATTAAGACTTATTCATCAGCCTAAAAGTGAAGAGGAAATATTAAAGGGTAGGAATAGATTTATTACCGAAGAGCTTTTTATTTTTGCTTGTTCGGTAACTCTATCCAAAAAAGGACGAACACTATTTTCGGCAAAACAGTTTGATTTTGAAAAATGCAAGCTTTACGAATTTACCGACAAGTTGCCATTCACTCTTACAAAAGCTCAAAGTAGGGTAATTTCCGAAATACGTAAGGACCTTGTAGGTAAGTATCCTATGGCGAGACTTGTTTCGGGAGATGTTGGTAGTGGTAAGACCGTTTGTGCAATGGCTGCTGCTTATATGGCAATCAAAAACGGTTATCAGTGTGCCGTAATGGCTCCGACCGAAATACTCGCTATGCAGCATTACCGAGATTTTTCCACATTATTCTCAAAGCTCGGTATCAAATGTGAATTTCTTACAGGCTCTATGACGGTTTCGCAAAAGCGAAAAGCTTTGGAAGGATTAAAAAACGGAGATCTTAAACTTGTTGTTGGTACACACGCACTTATATCGGATAAGGTTGAATTTGAAAATCTTGGTCTTGTTGTTACCGATGAACAGCACCGCTTTGGCGTTATGCAAAGGGCAACATTGCAAAGTAAGGGTACAACTCCTCATGTTCTTGTAATGAGTGCGACACCGATTCCTCGAACTTTGGCATTAATATTGCTTGGCGACCTTGATATTTCAGTTGTAGATGAGTTGCCGCCGGGGAGACAGGTGGTTGATACACTTGTTGTAAATGAAATGCATAGGCAGCGTCTTTATGGTTTTATCGATAAACAGGTTGAGCTTGGTAGGCAGGTCTATATAGTATGTCCAAGTGTAGAAGCCAAAGAAGAGGAAGAAGAAGCCGGTGAAATGTATAACTTTTTTGAGCCTGTATACGAAAAAATGCCAAAGCTTAAAAGTGCGGTAGATTATGCAAAAACACTGCAAAACAGTGTTTTTCCAAATAGAATTGTTGCTTTTTTACACGGCAAAATGAAGGGTAAAGAAAAGGATGCCATAATGACGGCGTTTGCAAATGGCGAAATTGATATTTTAGTTTCTACGACCGTTATTGAGGTTGGCGTCAATGTACCTAATGCTACACTTATGATCGTCGAAAATGCCGAGAGATTTGGTCTTTCTCAACTTCATCAGCTTCGCGGTAGAGTTGGGCGAGGAAATGAAAAATCTTATTGTGTTCTTGTCTCTGATTCTAATTCCGAAAATGCCCAAAAGAGACTTGAAGTTATGAAAAATGTTTCAAGCGGTTATGAAATAGCGAAATACGATCTTCAAATGCGAGGTCCGGGAGATTTTATTTCATCATCGGGTGGTGCAAGACAACATGGTGCATTTAGCTTTAAATTGGCAGGCCTTTGTTCTGATGCGTTGCTTCTTGACAAAGCGTTTAGAACGGCGGAAGAGATACTTTCTGAGGAGAAAATATTAGAAAATGAAGAGTATTTTGCACTTGCTGATGCGATTTCTAAATCACTTAACTTTAACTTGAATACCAAGAATTAATTGATAATAAATATTTTTTAGTGATAAAATAAAGGTGAATAATATGAAAGATGTTTTGTTGCTTTTTGTATTTGGACTTATAATGCTTATTAAAGGCGGAGATTGGTTTGTTGACGGTGCAACCGCAATAGCCAGAAAATTTCACCTACCAGAATTACTTATCGGTGCAACTGTTGTTTCGATAGGAACAACGCTTCCCGAGGTTATGGTTTCAGCTTCGGGATCTATTGCGGGTATGGGTTCTATGGCATACGGAAATGCGATTGGTTCTATTATTTGTAACACCTCACTTATTTCGGCCATAACAATTGCTATAAAACCGAGTAAAGCTGATAGAAAAACAGTACTTTTCCCGCTTTGCTTTTTCTTTGGAGCAGCTTTATTTTATATGGCTAATGCCTATATATTTGGTTCGTTTTCAAGATTAACCGGTATAATTTTACTTATTGCCTTTGCAGTATATATGGTAACTCTTGTTTTACAAATGATAAAAAAACCTGAAACTACAAATCCTCTTGACCTGGTTGATGTAACCGAGTATGAGGCAGTTGAAGAGGAAGAAAACGCTTTTAAAAGTATTATTTTACCTATAGTGTATCTTGTTGGCGGCGCAGCGGTAATCGCAGTTGGTGCTGACCTTCTCGTTGATAACGGAACTAAAATTGCCGAGGCTTTCGGTGTTCCGCAGTCTGTTATTGCCCTTACCTTTGTTGCACTTGGTACTTCGCTTCCTGAGCTTGTAACGGCTATAACCTCGCTTGCAAAGGGACACGGTTCGCTTTCTCTTGGTAATATAATTGGTGCAAACCTGTTTAACCTTGTTCTTGTCAGTGGTGTTTCAATAGCGATAAATCCATTTGATGTTCCTGCCGAACAAACGATAGCCGGTATGAACGCATCACTAATAGTTGACCTTCCTGTTATGCTCGGGGTAATGCTTCTTATGGCTTTGCCTGTACTGATCAAAGAAAAATTGTCAAGATGGCAGGGAATAACACTTCTTGGTATTTACGCGGCATATTGCACATTGCAATTTGTCCTTCCGTTTATGGCTTAATAGGTTAGAGGTAATTAAAATTCGATTTCCATATTTACATATTCTGAGAAAATATTAGTATACGTTTAATTATGAAAAAAGAGCTGATTTTGTATCAGCTCTTTTTTAAAAATTTTGAATAATGCTCCTGTTTTACAAGATTGTGTCCGTTTCGGATAAGGTAATCCACCTTCAGCGCCACGAGGTTTATGTCCGTTTCGGTTGCGCTTGCGATTTTCAGGGTATCATAGCCGTTTTTGATATATTCAAGCACCTCGTCATCGTCGAGCAACAGGTTAGCGGCGAAGATATTCGCCTCGTATTCGTGTCTTGATGCCATATTGTAAAGCATAAATTCCTGAAACGGTGCATCCTTGGCAAACTCTCTATGCAAACGGTCGTGCCCAAGCTCGTGTGCACATACAATACGGTTCATTTCGGGGGAGTTTTTTGAATTTAAGAAAATAAAACGGTTTCGTTTTATTATTCGGTACATCCCCTTTAGATTTTTTAAACCGTCGCAAACGAGTATTTCAATACCTAAGCCTTTTGCTATGGTAAACGGATCTCTTGTATTGAATTTTTTTATAAGCCTGTCGGAGCATTTGGCTATGTTGGCGTAGTATTCGCTCATAAATCACTTACTCCATTATTTAATTTAAGGCTTGCGGTGTTTTTTTGGTGTGTATTTTTGGTTCTTTTCCTTTGATAGCCAATACGCCTGATTAAGCGCCGCCATAATACCGTCCTTTTCCGCCTCGTCAATTTCTCCGCCCGCGAAAAGTCCGGCAAGCTCACTAACCAGTGTGTGTACATCTCTTGCTGCGCGAGAACCACCCTTTTCGTTTGCCTCAACAACTAACATCCCGTCATTTCCAAGCAGGTATTCAACACTTGTTTCAAGCGCTGTGGCAAGCTTTTGTACTATTTCAATATTTTGCGGTGCTCTTGTGCCGAGCTCGTAGTTTTGCACAGTTCTGCCTGTAACCCCCGCTTTTTTTGCGAGTTCTTCCTGGGAAAGCCCTAAAATATGGCGTCTTTCCTTTAATCTGTCCTTGAATTCCATAAATATATCTCCGTTTCTTGAAATGGGAAAAAATACTTTTAAGAATACGAATATTTGTTCGTAATATGTATTGACAACGAACAATATTTCGTGTATAATAAATACAAAAGGATACGAAATAGTGTTCGTGTATATATAATAACATACGAAAAAATGTTTGTCAATAGGAATTTTGAAAAAAAGAGGAAAAATGTATGAATAAGGTGATACTTCACTGTGATATGAATAATTTTTACGCCTCGGTTGAGGCGATGTTACACCCTGAATTAAAGGGAAAACCGCTTGCGGTTTGTGGGGACAGTGCGGAGCGACACGGAATAGTGCTTGCTAAAAATTATCTTGCATCGACTTGTGGAGTTAAAACTGCTGAAACTATTTGGAGCGCAAAACAAAAATGTCCGACTCTTATTACTGTTTCTCCTCATTTTGACGAATATATGCGTGTTTCCATGCTTGCAAGAGAGATATATGCCAGGTACACTTCATTTATTGAGCCATTTGGTCTTGATGAGTGTTGGCTTGATATAACTTCAACTGCTAAAAATATAGAGCAAGGCGAGGTTATTGCGAATAAAATACGCGAAAGCATTAAAAACGAGCTTGGAGTTACCGTTTCGGTGGGTGTTTCTTTTAATAAAATATTTTCTAAGCTTGGCAGCGACTTAAAAAAGCCCGATGCAGTAACCGTTATACCGAAAGAGAATTTCTTGTCCGTAATAGGACACCTTCCTGCCTCAGATATGATAGGTATTGGAAGAACAACTGCTATGCGGCTTTCAACCTACGGTGTTGAAACGATAAGCGAGCTTGCCGCTTTTTCTGAAAAAATGCTCATTAAGCTATTCGGTAAAATAGGAGAGGAGCTTTGGAATAGCGCTAACGGTATAGGATTTGATACGGTTGTGCCGAGAAATCTCGAAATGCTAGATAAAAGTCTTGGTAACGGTGTAACAACTCCAACTGACCTTGAAACTCCCGATGAGGTGTGGAGATTAATGCTTGAGCTTTCTCAAGAGCTTGGGCATAGGCTCACGAAGTCAGGGAAAAGAGCGGCGACGGTTACAATACAAATAAAAGATAACGCTTTAAAGGTTAAGCAGTGGCAAGCTCCGCTTGACGCTCCTACTCAAAGTCCTTATTTAATAGCTAAAAAAGCATTTGAACTCTTTAAAAACAGCTATAAATGGGAAAGACCTATACGTGCGGTAACTGTCAGGTGCACAAATCTTTCTCTTGATAGTGAGCCTGCGCAAATAGGAATATTCGAAGACAAAAAGGAAGAAACAAAAAACGACGTTCTCGGTAAAACCGTCGAAAATCTTCGTGGACGCTTCGGGAACGACGTTATTGGTAACGCAAGTATCAAACAAAAGGATAAAAAGTGATGAACTTTAAAAAAATATATGTTGAGGTGCAGCTTCGGGTTAAGGCTGACGGAAGTGTGCGCCCACTTTCGATATTATGGGAGGACGGAATTGTTTATACCGTTGATAAGCTACGTAGGGTAGTGCCTACCGCCTCACTTAAGGTTGGTGGAGGAGGTATGCGTTACACGGTGGTAATTGAGGGTAAGGACCGCTATCTTTTTGAAGAAAACGGCAAATGGTTTGTTGAAGGACGGTACCGTAATTGAACAAAAGGTAAAATCTTACAAAAAGGTGTTTACAAATTTAAAAAATATGTTATAATATTATGTAATAACATTTTTTAGGAGAAAAACATTGATTATTCAACTTGACGAGGCTAAAAGAACACTTCTTGCAAAGCAGGAGGATATTGAGGAATTAAAGGCAGCCCTTAAGCTTGACGAAATAAAGGCAGAGGTTGCCGAGCTTGAAAAACAAACGCTTGAGGCGGATTTTTGGGGTAGAGATGATTCCGGAGCAATACTTAAAAGAATTAAATACTTAAAGGATAGAGTTGCTGCATACGAAGCACTTGCATCGAAGCTTGAGGACACTCTCGTTCTTACCGAAATGGCAATAGAGGAGGAAGATGAAAGTGTTACTGAGGAGGTTCTTGCTGCGGTTGCTGAAATAGAAGAGGAAGAAGCAAAGCAAAGAATAGAAATCCTGCTTTCCGGTGAATATGACGCAAACAACGCAATAGTTACCTTCCACCCGGGCGCAGGCGGAACGGAAGCACAGGACTGGGCTCTTATGCTTTATAGAATGTATACACGCTGGGGTGAGCGCCATAATTATAACGTAAAGCTTCTTGATTGGCTTGACGGCGAAGAAGCGGGAATTAAGAGTGCAACTATAAGAATTGAGGGCGTGAACGCATACGGCTACTTAAAGAGCGAAAACGGAGTACATAGACTTGTCCGTGTATCTCCATTTGACTCTTCTGGAAGACGTCATACATCGTTTGCATCGGTTGAGGTTATGCCAGAGCTTGATGACGATAACAATATCGAGCTTCGTCCTGAGGACCTTGATATCGTTGCTCACCGTTCAAGCGGTGCAGGTGGACAGCATATTAATAAAACCGACTCCGCTATTCGTATAACTCATATTCCTACAGGAATTGTTGTTGGTTGCCAAACTGAACGTAGCCAGCTGCAAAACAAGGAAACGGCTCTTAAAATGCTCAAAGCAAAGCTTCTTGAAATCAAGATTAGAGAAAACCTTGAAAAGATTGAGGATATTAAGGGAACAAAATATAACATTGAGTGGGGCTCGCAAATTCGTTCCTACGTATTTATGCCCTATACCCTTGCAAAGGATAACAGAACGGGGTATGAGGACGGAAATATTCAGGCGGTAATGGACGGCGAAATAGACGGATTTATTAACGCTTATCTTAAAATGAACGCTAAATCCTAAAAATATATAACGCCGTAATTTTTAAAATTACGGCGTGTTTTTATCAATAAAATAGACTAATATCAATAATGGTGTAAAATGTTATTCAAAGTAGACGGTAATTGGGACGGAAAACTGATGCGTGAATTTTTGCGTATCGGATGCCGTATTTCAAGAAATACCCTGTGCATTTTAAAGAAATGTGAAAACGGAATTTTGCTTAACGGTAAATGTGTTACTGTACGCGCTACGGTGCACACTGGAGATAACGTAGAACTTGCAATTGAGGACAAAGTTCCAGACGAAAATCCGAATTTATACGCAAGCGGAGTAATGCCCGAAATAATATATGAGGACGAGGCGATTCTTGTTATTAATAAACCTGCGGGAATGCCCACACATACCTCACTCGGACATTATGACGATGCGTTATCAAATGCAGTATACAGTTACTTAAAAGAACAAGGCGAGGCATTTGTTTTTCGTGCGATAAATAGACTTGATAGAGATACAAGTGGCGTTGTGCTTATCGCAAAAAACAGATACTATGCGAGCATTCTAACAAACTCTCTTGTAAACGGTAAATTCACAAAAAAATATCTTGCTGTTGTAGAAGGGATGCTTCAAGGAAACGGAAGTGTGCAGGGATATATAGCAAGAGAACAGAAAAGTATGATAAAAAGATGCTTTTCAAATGAAAAAATTGAGGGTGGAGATTATTCTCTTTCAAATTATGAAGTGATTAAGGTAGGCGAAAATGCTTCGCTTGTGCTTGTAACCCCTGTAACAGGAAGGACACATCAAATCAGATTACATCTTGCCAGTCTTGGGCATACTATAATCGGCGACGATTTTTACGGTAAAGAAAGCGTATACATATCAAGACAGGCACTTCACGCATATTCACTTACATTTCCATCTCCGATAGATGAGCATGAAATCACTGTTAAAGCGCCATTGCCTGACGATATAAAAGAACTACTTAATATTTATTCGATTAAATTCGAGGATTGAAATGAAATTAAAGGAATTAGTAAATAAATATATACCAAAACCGGCGTTAATTTTATTTTTTTGTTTGATTTTATGTGCGGTAATTCATATATTTGCCGTTATTTTTTCGGACTTTGCGGAATTTTTCAACCAAACCGTTGCTGCATTTTCTAGATTAATTCTTTCAAAAATTACAGGCTGGATACCGTTTTCGCTCGCTGAAATTGCAATTATCTGCATACCAATAATACTTTTTGTTGTGATTTTCTTTATGACAAAGAGAGTTAAACAGGGGAAAACGGCAGTTATCCGCTTTTTTGCTATGTTTTTGGCGGTAATTTCGCTATTCTATTCAAGCTTTGTGCTCACCTTTGCCTGCGGATATAGAGGAGTGCCGCTCCAAAATAAGCTTGGACTTGAGAAAACGGCGGTGTCAAAGGAAGAGCTTGACTATACCGCGAAAATAGTTTTAAAAGAGCTTAACGCCCTTGCAAAGCAAACGAAATACGGGCAGGACGGATTTTCCGTTATGCCGTTAAGCTTTGACGAGCTAAACGATAAGCTAAACGACGCATATATTAGTGGCGCAGAAAAATATCCGTTTATACAAAGTATGCACAGTAAAGTAAAGCCGATACTTCTTAGTGAGCCGATGACATATACTCATATAACGGGCGTTTATACCTTCTTTTCAGGCGAAGCGAACGTAAATACAAACTATAAAGACTTCAATTTACCCTTTACTATGGCTCACGAAATGGCGCACCAAAGGGGAATTGCTCCCGAAAACGAGGCGAATTTCGTTGCGTATCTTATTTGCCTTGAAAGTGATGATAATTATATTAGATACAGTGCATATTTAAATATGTTTGAATACCTTTCAAATGCATTGTATAGAGCGGATAGAGATATGTATAAAGAGTTATTTAAATCACTTGATACAAACGTGTATAACGAGTTTGTTGCATACAGTAAATACTACGATAAATACCGCGACAGTGTTGCCGCTGATATTTCGGGTGCAATAAATAACTCCTACCTGCAATCACAGGGACAAACACAGGGTACAAAAAGCTATGGACTTGTCGTTGACCTTGCGGTAGCGTACTATAAGCAATAAACCAACAAAAAGTCTGCATTTTACAAACAGGAGAAGAACTAGGATATTTAAAATAAGTTAATGGCAGTACCAACAATTTGTTGATACTGCCACTTTTAAATGCTGCTTCTTATATCTGCGCCGAGTGAAGAGAGCTTTGCTACAAAATCAGAGTAGCCACGCTCAATCAGCTCGGCGTTTTCAATTATGCATTGCTCGTCAGAGTTAAGTGCGGCTAGTGTCATTGCCGCACCGCCGCGCAGGTCGGTAGCCCTCATTTTTGCTCCGTGATAGCGTTTAGTGCCCGATATATGCAGTGTATCGCTCTCAATTTCCGCATTAAATCCTGTTTTTTGAAGCTCGCCTACATAAGCGAAGCGGTTTGAAAAGACAGTTTCGGTTATCGTGCTTTTTCCGGCTGCAAGACCAAGCAGTGCGGCAATTTGCGGTTGCAGGTCAGTAGGGAATAGTGGGTAAGGCGCAGTTATAATGTTTGCTCGCAAAATTTTTGTGGCGGTGGCTAAAACACCGTCGTTTTTAATTTCTATTTCTGCGCCACACTTTTTTAGAGTATTAAACAGTGCGATAAGCTCGCCGCTCGGCGCATTTTTGCAGATAATTTTTCCCCCTGTCATAAGCGAGGCGATAAGGAAAGTTCCTGCCTCAATCATATCGGTATCAACACGGTAATTACACCCTTGAAGTCTATTCTTACCAATGACGGTAACTGTATCCGTGCCCGCTCCCATAATTTCTGCGCCACAGTTGTTTAAAAAGCAGGCAAGATCCTTTACGTGCGGCTCTCTTGCGGCGTTATTTATAATTGTAACGCCCATTGATTTAGATGCGGTTATGATTGTGTTTATAGTTGCGCCCACGCTCTTGCTCTTAAATGTAATATTAGCGCCTTTTAGTCCATTTTTTGCCTCGATTACGCCGTTTTCTTCTGATGCGCCGAGTTTTTCCAGCGCCTGATAGTGCATATCAAGTGGGCGACTACCGAAATCACAGCCGCCGCTCTGCATAAATTCGCATTTTCCGAATTTTCCCGTCAATGCTCCTAGCAGATAGCTTGAAGCCCGAAGCTTTGAGGTTAAATAGGTGGGCGCTGGGCGGTAATAGAGATTGCTTGTGTTGACTTTTAAGGTTGTTTTGTCAAAATATTCAATTTCTGCACCAAAATATCTTAAAATTTCAATGCAATCTCTTACGTCTGAGATGTCGGGTATTTCCGAAAGTACCGTTTCGCCGTCGGTTATCAAGGTAGCAAAAAGTATTGCTAGGGCTGAATTTTTTGAGCCTTGAATATCAACCTCACCAAGTAATCTTTTTCCGCCGTTTATAATGTATTTTCCCATATTTTAACCGTTCCTTTCGGGCTTTATGAATTACTATCATACTATGCCGAAAAGTCAAAACGGTGAAAAAAAGCCTACGCCGATTGCGTAAGCCTTTTTATGTATTATTTTTTTTCGGATTGATGTTCAAAACCGTTATTGCGCCGATAACCAAGAGGACACCGATTATCTGGAAAACATCAATGCTTTGATGCAAAACAAGGACGCCGAATAGTGTGGCGACAACAGGCTCGCTTGAAGCTGAGATTGCGGCTACGTCAGGCTTTGTACCTGATAGACCGACAGTATAGAGTATGTATGGGACGACGGCAGTGCAAAGACTAAATATAAGCATCAGAAAAAGTGCACCGATAGGATTTTCAAGCTCTAGAGTCTTTGATGCGATTTCAATCGGGTTTGCTATAATACAGGCGCCTATTGCGGCAAACAAAAAGCTGAATGCAGTGCAGGATAGCGGTGTTGCCCCCTCTTTTAGCGCGATGGTTGAGATAATACCGTAAAGTGAATACGCAAATCCCGATGCCACTCCCATTACAACTCCGAGCAACGACCTTTTAATACCGCCAATAATCCCCGAAGTCAGAGCGCAACCGAGAACAGCCAAAATTAGTGCGACTAATTTTTTGGGAGTAAACCTTTCCTTAAAGAAAACAACCGACATTATCATAACGAATATAGGTGCGGTGTAGAGAAGAACGGCGGCTACGGAAGCGGAGGTGTTTTGTATAGAGAAGTAATAACAGATGCACATTGCAAGGACGGAACAAATACCGCTTGCGGCAAAGCAGACGAGCATCTTAAAGGTTAACCTCGGAATTTTTCTATCAATAACGAGTAGCACGATAAATAGCATTGGCGCGCCAAAGACAAGCCTTATAGCCGTACACTGTATACTGTCGAAACCGAGTGCGCTTACGTAACTTACAAACAGAGGAGAACTTCCCCAAAAAACGCCCGCAAGCAAAACAAGAATTAAAGATAATTTTCTAAGCATATTTTTTTCCTTTTGAAATTTTACAATGGCTATTATACAACTTTTGCACCAAAAATTCAAGTATCTTTAATTATTTTTTATTATGTACATTATTAGTTCATAATTTTGTGATATACTCAATGCTGTATATCTTTGAAAAGGAAGTCAAAAAATGATTTTTACGGATTTGCACTGTCATACCAAATACTCTCATGACTCCTCATCCGAGCCTATTGAGGTAATAAAGGCAGCTATTGATAAGGGTGTTAATGTTTTAGCAATCACCGACCATATGGATATTGACTGTGCCGATTACGGTATGAATTTAACCTTTGATATTGCAACAAGAAAAAACGAGATACTTGAACTAAAAGAGCGTTTTAGAAATCAAATAAAAGTTATTTACGGCATTGAGCTTGGTCAACCGCATAACGCTCCCGAGCTTGCTTATAAGGTTATAGCGGACGGCGATTTTGAATTTGTTATCGGCTCGGTACATAATTTAAAGGATATGCCTGACTTTGCCTTTATTAACTATTCAAAATTTGATATGAAAAATGAGAATTATATAGGTCTTTCAAATAACTTATTCCAAAAATATCTTGATGACATATATAAAACAACTGAAATTCCATATATTGATACGGTAGCTCACTGCACATACCCTTGCCGATATATGAAAGCGGGCGGTATAGATTTTGATTTAAGGCCGTACTATTCAACATACGAAAAAATATTTAAAAGCATTGTAAAAAACGGCAAAATGCTTGAAATTAACACGTCTAATATTCGTCGTGGATTTGGTTTTATGATGCCGGATGCCGATATTTTGCAGATATATAAGGATTGCGGCGGCAGATACGTAACTGTTGGCGCAGATTCGCACAGAGTACACGAAGTTGGCTCTGATATTCAGCTTGGATATGACCTTGCCAAATCACTTGGACTTGAAATTTTTACTGAAATTAACGAAAAATACTGATATAAGGAGAAAAATAAATGAATATTTTAAAGCTTCTTGAAACCAATGCTCATCTCACCGTTGAACAGCTCGCCGTAATGTGCGATATGCCCGTTGAAGCGGTTGAGGCAAAAATTAAGGAATACGAGGAAAACGGTGTTATTCTCGGATATAAGACAATTGTTGACTGGGATAAGACTGAACGTGAATACGTAAGCGCTATGATTGAGCTTAAGGTTGCGCCCCAAAAGGACCTCGGATTTGAGAGAATTGCAGAGAGAATATGCGTACACCCCGAGGTGCAGAGTGTTCACCTTATGAGTGGCGGCTACGACTTGCTTGTCGTTATTGAGGGTAAAACTATGCGCGAGGTTTCCAACTTCGTATTTAACAGACTTGCGATGATGGACGGTATAGTTTCCACTGCAACTCACTTTATCCTGAAAAAATACAAGGATAAGGGCGTAATTTATAAAACTGACGTTGAGGATAAGCGAGGAAATATTCTGTGATAGACTATAATAAAGTACTTTCCGAGCGTACAAAGGGGTTGCAGCCCTCAGGTATCCGAAAGTTTTTTGAGATACTTGATGAGGTAAAGGGTGTTATATCTCTTACTGTAGGTCAACCCGATTTTGTAACGCCTTGGCACATCAGAGAGGTTGCTATCCGCTCGCTTGAAGACGGTGAAACATATTATACCTCCAACAACGGTATGCTTGAACTAAGAAACGAAATTTCAAAATATTTAAAGCGCAAGTTTGACCTGATTTATGACGCTAAGAGCGAAATTATCGTTACTATCGGCGGCAGTGAGGCTATTGACCTTGCTATAAGAGCACTAGTAAACCCCGGGGACGAGGTTATTATTCCTGTTCCGTCCTTTGTTTGCTACGGTCCGATGACCCAAATGGCGTGCGGTAAGCCTGTATTTGTAGATACCTATGAAAAGGATAAATTCAAGCTTACACCTGAGGCTCTCAAGGCTGCAATTACCGATAAAACCAAGCTTCTTATCCTGCCGTTCCCCAATAACCCGACGGGCGCAATTATGACAAAAGAAGAACTTGAAGAAATTGCAGACATCATCAAAGAAACCGATATAATGGTGCTTTCCGATGAAATTTACGCCGAGATGACATACGGCAAAAAGCACGTTTCCTTTGCATCACTCCCAGGTATGAGAGAGAGAACCATAGTAGTAAACGGTTTTTCTAAGGCTTATGCTATGACGGGTTGGAGAATGGGCTACGTTGCCGCTCCTCACGAAATTGCAGAGCAGATGCACAAAATTCACCAATACGCAATTATGTGCGCACCGACTACAAGCCAGTTTGCTGCTATTGAGGCTCTTAAAAACGGCGATCCCGATATCGCTATGATGACCGAGGAATATAACCGTCGCCGCAGACTTATTGTTGACGGATTGCGCAGAATCGGACTTTCCTGCTTTGAGCCGGAGGGCGCATTCTACGTTTACCCGAATATCAGCGGATTCGGTATGACCAGTAACGAGTTTTGCGAAAAGCTTCTTTATGAGGAAAAGGTCGCGATCGTTCCGGGTACGGCATTTGGTGAGTGTGGCGAGGGCTTCGCTCGAATTCCTTACGCATATGCCGTAAAGCACATAAATACGGCGCATGAAAAAACAGAGAAGTTGGTTAAAAAGTATAAAAAATAAAT
>JAZOML010000056.1:0-61074 GCA_045653945.1 Eubacteriales bacterium | reverse complement strand
GTTCGATCATCAATCCCGACGACGTTATATTCACGCCCCCCGGAAACATGACGGGCAGAATAGCAGACTACTGCAAGCGCACCGGCCAGCCCGTTCCCGAAACCAAGGGACAGTTCGTTCGCTGTGTATTCGACAGCCTTGCGCTCCGTTACCGCGACACGCTTAACAAGATAGACGCTCTTTCGGGCAAAAAGACGCCCTTTATCAACATAATAGGCGGCGGCTCTAAGGAAACTCTCCTCTGCCAGTACACCGCAGATGCTTGCGGTATTCCCGTATACGCAGGTCCGAGCGAGGCAACTGCTATCGGTAACCTTGTTTCGCAGGCAATAGCACTCGGCGAAATCAAAGACTTAAAGGAAGCAAGAGCTATGATAGCCGACTCCTTTGACGTTCAGTGCTACGAGCCCGATGCCAAAACCAAAGCAATTTGGGACGAGGGCTACGAAAGATTTAAAAAGCTTCCCTAAAATTCTAAACAAAATTCTCCAAAGGGAGTAACATAAATGGATAAAAAAATTCAACTCAAGATTTTCCTTGCTTCGCCTATGGATTTAGAAAACGAGAGGGAAATGTTCCGAAACGCCGTAAAAAGCATAAACGAAACCGAGGCCGCTAAGTATAACGCCGAGTTTTCCTTGATATGCTGGGAACAAAACACACGCCCCGGACTTAGCGAGGATGCGCAGGCGGTTGTAAACAGACAACTGAGGGGTAATTACGACATCTTCGTTTGTATGTTTAAGGAAAGAATAGGAACACCAACAAAAAGAGCTATATCTGGTACGGTAGAGGAATACGAAAGAGCAAAGCTTAAGCGGGTAAAAACACCAGAGCTTGATATAATGGCTTATTTCTTTGAGTGCGACAATCCCCGTCCCGAAATTTCCGATCTTAAAGCGAAAATGGGAGCCGACGGCGCGCTTTTTTGGGACGTAAGAAAAGAAGATGATTTTGAAAGAAGGGTTTATAACCACCTGCTTGAAACTCTTTCGGATTATCTTAAGCGTATAGAAACGAAAAATAAAAAGGCAGAAATTGATGCGCCGCAAAATGCCTCATCAGTTGCTTTCGTGTATGAGGATAAGGTGCTTATGCTCCAACGCGCAGCCTCATCAAGATTCGGCCCTGAAACGTGGCAGCTACCCGGAGGTAAAGCCGAAAAGGGCGAAACTCCCGAGCAAACCGCAATAAGAGAGGTAATGGAGGAAACCTCCTTCGTTATAAAAAATCCCGAGCAACTGCTAAAGCTTACAACCATTTGCGAAAAAACCGGTTCTCACAAAACTCCGCTTAATATGACCTTGTACATTTACAAGGTCAAGAAAAAATTCAAGCCGAAATTAAACAGTGAAAGCCAAAGCTACGAATGGGTGCCACTGAGTATGTGCGATTTCGGGAGAAAAAATCTTTTTATGCTCAACGCCAAAATGCTCAAGGTCGTTTGGGCAGAAGTATATCTAAACTCAACTCTCCGCGCCCTACACGCCTCCCTTGAAAATTCCGGAGGTGTACAGCTACCAACCGCACTCTCGGGTGTTTCGGATACACAGCTCAACACAACGTACGCACTCCTGTCCTTACTCGGACTTACTACATACGATAGAGGCATTGTTCTTTCCTCGGAAAGATTCGGAAAGAAAATTCTTGAGGAGCTTATTTTACTTCTTGCCGACGGCGAAAGCCTTTTCAGAGATGACAAAAATGCCCTGCCAAGAAAGAATATAAATATCTCCTACGAAGCAATAGAGCAGCTTAAAAATATAAGAAGCGAGGCGTTTTGCTCAAATGCAGCACTTGTTTCGCATCTTTCCTGCGATACAATGCTGGACAACAGCACAAGACGTGTTTGCGACACTCTTATCCTCGGTGAATACGGCGGCAAAAAATACCTTCTTCTCCGTTGGGATTTCTACGCAAACAAGTATCAGCTCATCGGCAAGGGACTTGAAAAGGCTATCGGCACTAACGAGGACGACAAAATATATGCCGTTATGAGCAAACGACTTCCTTCACTTACAAGCTATTTTGATTTCGTGTTTATAACCGAATATGAGGCGTATCATTTTAGCGCAGGCAGTGTGGATAATGACCCGATATGGCGAAAATATCTTGTAGATATGGCAGTGCTACTCCCAAATAACGCACTTGATGCCCCAGACATTTATAGAACTATAAACGGTATTAACAGAGAAACCGCAGCCAAAATCGAAACCTCGGTTAAAATTACTCCACCGCAAGCAAAGGATATGCCACTGTTTGTATGGTGTGAGCTTTCCGAGCTTATTGAAAGCCCGACCTCTTATCGTGGACACCGAGTAAGCGGTTTTGGCGACCTTGTCGGAAATCTCAGTGAAAAATGCTTACAGGTAGTAACCGAAAGCTCGCTCACATCCCTGAAGCTCCCCGAGGAGCCAAAAAGCGACGACCTTATGGAAAAGCTTAAAAAAATATTTGATAATAAATATATATCTGACTAAAGAAAGGTAGAAAAACACAATGAGCACAAAGAAAATGTATGAACTTGCAAAAGAAATCTACGCACAGTACGGTATTGACACCGACGCGGCTATCGCTGCCGTTGCTAAAATTCCCGTATCTATGCACTGCTGGCAGGGAGATGACGTTAAGGGCTTTGAAAACCCCGACGGCGACCTTACAGGCGGTATTCAGGTAACAGGTAATTATGTCGGTAAGGCAAGAAATATCGACGAGCTCCGCCAAGACTTTGATAAGGCTGCGTCCCTTATCCCCGGTATGAAGAGAATTAACCTTCACTCCTTCTATCTCGATTCTCCCGTACCCGTTAGCCGTGAGAAAATCGAGCCTAAGCACTTTGACTCTTGGATCGACTGGGCAAAGGAAAGAAATTACGGAATTGACTACAACCCCTCCTGCTTCTCTCACCCCCTGAGCGCCGACGGTCTTACCATCAGCCACCCCGACAAAAACGTTAGAGATTTCTGGATTCAGCATTGCAACGGCTCCCGTAAGGTTGCTGAATACATCGGTAAAAAGCTTGATAACACCGTTATCACTAACTTCTGGATGCCCGACGGCTACAAGGATATTCCTGCTGACCGCTTTGGTACAAGACTCCGTATGAAGGAGGCTTACGACGAAATTTTTGCAGAGCCTATCAGCGAAAAGTACAACAAGGACGCAATCGAGAGCAAGGTTTTCGGTATCGGTGCGGAAAGCTGTACTATCGGTTCGGGTGAGTTCTGCCTTGGCTACGCAGCAAAGAACAACAAGCTTCTTACCCTTGATACAGGACACTTCCACCCCACCGAGGTTGTTTCGGATAAGATTTCCTCTACGCTTCTCTTCCTTGACGAAATTCTTCTCCACGTTTCCCGTCCTGTACGTTGGGACTCCGACCACGTTGTAATCTACGACGACGAGCTTCGTGCTATCGCTTGTGAAATTCTGCGTGGCGGCTTTACCGACAGAGTACATATCGGACTTGACTTCTTTGACGGCTCTATCAATAGAATTGCCGCTTGGACAATCGGTACGAGAGCTATGCAAAAGGCACTTCTCTTTGCAGCACTTGAGCCTAGCGCAACCCTTAAGAAGCTTGAGCTTGAGGGCGACTACACCTCCCGTCTTGCTCTTATGGAAGAAATCAAGACTCTCCCCTTCTCAGCAGTTTGGGATATGTACTGCGAGATGCAGGGCGTTCCGGTTCGCGACGCTTGGCTTGACGAGGTCAAGAAATACGAAAAGGACGTACTTATAAATAGATAAACAACAAAATATCATAAAAGAGGCTGAGTCAAATGACTCAGCCTCTTTTATTACATTATACCTTTTAAAAACTCACAAAAGGCATTTTCCGCCTCATCAAGCGGGGTGTCATTGTAGTAGTAATAATCGTAGTCGTACTTTTCAACATCGTCGTCCGATGCGTTTCCATACACCGCCTCGCAGCGCTTTGAGCGGATAAGCAGGGTTTTAGGTGCTTGACCAACCTTTTTTGCTTCCTCAACGAAGTGTGCTATCTGCTCTCCCTCTCTGATATGTACGAAGAAAAGCTCGTTATCGCTTTCAAGAAATTCTTTATACTTTTCAATAGTGTAAACAGTCGGCAGATCGTTATATTCCGAGAAAACCTGCTTTAAGTCCGCAAGGAATTTTCTTGATTTTAAGTCCTTTTCACCGTTCCAGCCGTTCTCACGTGCGATTTTTTTAATAGGGTCAATAGAGGAAACGTTTACCGTTTTAAAGTGCTTTGCGGCAAACTCACAAAGGGTATCCTTACCGGCGCCGCCGCCACCGTTTATTACAAATGCAAGCTTTGTCATCTTTTTTACTCTCCGAATTTTATTAAAATCTAAATGCGTTATTATAATTTGTCGGCAATCCCTCACGGTATAAATGGGAATCCGAGGAATAGGTTTTTATTTGCGGAACTGCGTATTCACCGTTCTCGCCAAACTTTATTACCGTCATACCGGAATGGCACATATCAAAATGCGCTGTAAATTCAGGATACGGAATATCTAAAATCGCCGACATAAATGCAAGTCCGAAGCCTGCGTGAGCAAAAAGTGCAACTCTTTCACCGTTTGGCTTTACTATCCTGTATTTTCCTGTGTATCTTATATGCTCGTACCCAAGTGAAAGCAAAAATTTATCCGCCTCATCATAAACTCTATCAATTCCCTTTTTGAAGTTATATTGTTTTAACTTCGGATGCTCATACCATTCAAATCCAAGCTGACGAACCTCGGGTGAAACGAAAATTTCAAGCATTTCAGGATGCCCCTGAACCCAATTCCATTTCCCGTTAAGAGTTATGCCAAACTCCTCTGCCGCATATTTTTCATTGGTAAAATCAAGTAGAGTCATTTCTTTTTTCATCATCTCACAGCTTGGCTTCGCCGTCAGCTTAGCACGCTCCGATGTAGAAGAAAAAATCTTATCAACGCCGTGCATTGCTAACCGTTTTGCAAGAGCCTCCGCCTGACGGTGCCCAAGTGGGGTAAGACTGTCAGGGTCATATATAGGATCACCGTGTCTTATGTAAAAAAACAACATTTTATCTACCTACTTATTCAAGTATTAAGGTCTGCGCAGGCTCAATTTTATAGAGCTTTCCATCAATATCAAACCATACGGTAATATGAGTGGGGTTATACACCATTTTGCCGTTTGAGGAATATTTAAGAGAGTTATACGCATTTACGTATTCGTAAATTTCCATATTAGTTGCATACCATATATCATCGCGGTTACCAAGCTTTTCGCAAATCTTATCAAGAAGCTCCCAGTTGTCGTTATTGGCAAACTCGTAAGAGTGTCCCCACATATAGAAAAGACGTGGCTCTCGGCGTGCTATGTAAAGCGACTGCACATCGACATCAAGGAATTTATCAACGAATTCCAAAGCTCTGCCGTGATGACAGGTCGGAAGCCAGTTGTAAAAGTCCTGCGGTAATAAAAATCCCTCGTTTGGAGCACCGAGTGTGCGACAGTAGGCAATATCAAGTTCTTCAAAAACACTTCTTACCTTTTTGTACATATCGGGATGCTCATCACGTCTTATCGCTCTATCAGGATATGCATAACCTCTGATAATTCTACCGTAATTTTCCTCTAGTGCTGTCTTGCAGTTAAGAACCTCTTGTATCATTTCAGTCGGTCTTAAAGTGTCCATACCACGATGATTATAGCCGTGAATTGCTATTTCGTGTCCTCTACCAAGCATATATTTATCGGCATCTTCCTTATCCCAACCACCACCGCAAAGGTTAAAAGTGCATTTTATTCCGTACGGAGTTATGGTATCTGAAAATCTTTTATCGTGAACTGTACCGTCGTCGTAGCTAAAGGTTACCGCCTTGATTTTTCCCTCAGGATAACGCAAAAAGTTATATTTCATCGTTTAAGCTTCCTTGTATTATTTATACTTCCTTAATTTGGTTTAAAATTTCCAAAAGCTTAGGGTCATCTGCACTGTCAATAATTGTGTAAAAATCCTCAATTCCCGCCATTACCGCTTTATTTTTTATAAGCGACTTCATAAGTGCGATAAGCTCGTTGTAAAAACCGTTATAATTTAAAATAACAATAGGCTTAACAAGTCTTTCGAGGTATTTGAGGGTTAAAACCTGAAAAAACTCATCCATTGTACCGATTCCACCCGGTGCAATTATAAAAAGGTCGCCGTGCTTTTCCATAAGAGTTTTACGTTCACCCATAGTATCAACCATTACAGTATTGTCGCAATCGTAAATTTCCTCAAAGCTACTGATAAAGTGTGGTGAAATACCCATAACGTATCCGCCTGCCTTAGTTACACCTCTTGCAACCGCCCCCATACAGCCTGTTGCTCCTGCACCGTAAACAAGTGAAAAGCCGTTTTCGACTATAACCTTACCGAGCTTTTCTACTTCATTTTTATATATATCCTCTATTTTTTCGGATGCCCCGCCGTAAACACAGGCAAAATACCTTCTTGACATAATAAAATCCCCCTTTTAAAGCAGCTTATTTATATCAATTATATTATACCACACTGTTTTATATTTTTCAAGTAAATATTTTCCTTTTTGATGTTTAACAAATGTTCACAAAATGTTATTATAAATACATTTAAAAAAGGAGATAATAATGGTAAAATCATATCATTAGCACTTACACCCCAAGAGTGCTAAAAACGAAAGGAGTGAGCAAAATGCCTGAGACAGTAGAGCTTACCGAACGTCAAAAGATGATTTTGAAGGCGGTAATTGATGCACACGTCCGTAGCGGCGAGCCGATAGGCTCCAAGCTTGTGGCTGAAATGCTCCCCATATCACTTTCAAGCGCAACCATACGAAACGTAATGAACGAGCTTGAGCGTCTGGGCTACCTTGAGCAACCGCACACATCTGCAGGCAGAGTCCCATCAAGGCTTGGCTACCGCACATATGTAAGTACTCTTATGACAGGCTACTCGCTCAGCGAAACGGAAAAACAAACCATCGACACCTCGGCCTCAACTCAGCTGGTCGGAGTAGACGGACTTTTGAAGGGTGCAGCTCAAACTATTTCTCAAATGACCGAATACACCGCACTTGCAATAAGACCTCGCCACAGGCGTGTGCTTGTTTTAAGCTTCAAGCTTTTGCCTATGAACGACTACGGCGTACTTATGATAATGCAAACGTCAGTCGGAGCAGTAAAAACTCGATTTATTGAAATGGGCTTTAAAGTAAACGAGGATATTTCGGTAAAGCTTGAAGCCGCACTAAACACACACCTTGCTTACGTCAGCATCGAGGACGTAACTCCGGCGCTGGTTACCGAAATGGAGCAGGAGCTTACTGTAATCGCTCCGCTTCTTGTCCCGATTATGAGAGCCTTTATGGAAGAAATCGGAACGCTTGGCGGCGGAGCGCTTACTATCGAAGGCATAAACAAAATGCTAAGATATCCCGAATATTCAAGTCTTGAAAGCATAACCGGACTTCTCGGAGCGCTTGAAAAGAAGGATTATATTTTAAACGTTGTTTCGACAGCGCAAAACGATGCCGTTAACGTATATATCAGTCCTGAAGGCGAAAACGAGCAATTTAAGGGCACGTCGCTTGTATTTAAGACCGTTACCGAAAATAACCTACCCGTTGCGGCAATAGGTGTTATCGGCCCTTGCCGTATGGACTACCCAAAGGTAATTTCGACGGTTGATTATATGACGGATAAAATTAAAGACGCTATTAAAACAGATACGTCGAAAAAGCTGCCAAAGTAATTTATAAATGGAGAATTTTATACAATGGAAGAGAACAAGGATTTAAATTCCGAGGTAGATGTAGAGCAACCTGCGACTACCGAGAATAAGCCCGAAGACAAAACCGAGGATAAGCTCACAAAAAAAGAAAAAAAGTTCAAGGCTGAGCTTGAGGCAGAAATTCTTAAATATAAAGAACTCGCCGAAAAGGCCGAAAAGGCAAAAGCAGAAACCGAGGACAAATATATGAGAGTCCTCGCCGAATACGATAACTTCAGAAAGCGCACTGCAAGAGAAAAGGACGCTATCTATTCCGATGCATACGGCGATGCGCTCAAGGAAATTTTACCTATAATGGATACACTTGAAATGGCGGTAGGCTATACGGGTGATAAGGTTGCCGAGGGTGTCAAAATGACTCTTACTCAGTTTAAGAGCACACTCGATAAGCTCGGAATTGAGGAAATCCCCGCACAGGTCGGCGGAGAATTTGACCCCGAGCTACACAACGCCGTTATGAGTATGCCTAATCCCGACGTTGCCGAGGGTGCAATTTCCGCAATACTCCGCAAGGGATACAAAAAAGGCGACAAGGTATTCAGATACACAATGGTTGCTGTAAACAACTGATAGTTCAAAACAAGAAAACAAAATAAATTTTAATATACTAAAAAGACCGAGAGAATTTTCGTCAGACGAGACGCGACAAAGAAAGCAACGGCTTACAAGCTGCCTTTTAAGTAGCAACGACGTATCACGGAAATTTTTCGAGGTTGCAAAAGGAGAAACTATTATGGGAAAGATTATTGGAATTGACTTAGGTACTACTAACTCCTGCGTTGCGGTTTTCGAGGGCGGCGAGCCTATCGTTATTCCCAACCCCGAGGGAGCAAGAACTACCCCCTCCGTCGTTGCATTTAAGGGCGGAGAAAGACTTGTTGGTCAGGTAGCTAAAAGACAGGCTATAACCAACCCCACAAAAACCATTATCTCTATCAAAAGAGAAATGGGTACAAACTACAAGGTAGACACCGACGGAAAGGCATATACTCCCCAAGAGCTTTCCGCTATGATTCTTCAAAAGCTCAAGAGCGATGCCGAAGCATATCTTGGATGCCCCGTAACCGAGGCGGTTATCACCGTTCCCGCTTACTTTTCCGACGCACAGCGTCAGGCAACCAAGGACGCCGGTAAGATTGCAGGTCTTGAGGTTAAGCGTATAATCAATGAGCCTACTGCCGCTGCTCTTGCATACGGTATGGATAAGGAAGCAGACCAGAAGATTATGGTATTCGACCTTGGCGGCGGTACGTTTGACGTTTCGCTCCTTGAAATAAGCGACGGCGTTTTCGAGGTTCTCGCTACCGCAGGTAACAACCGTCTTGGCGGTGATGACTTTGACCAAAGAATTATCGACTGGATAGCTAACAACTTTGCACAAGAGCATCAAGGCATTGACCTCCGCAAGGATAAAATGGCTCTTCAAAGACTTAAAGAGGCCGCTGAAAAGGCTAAAATCGAGCTTTCGGGTATCACCTCTGCTGATATTAACCTTCCCTTTATCACCGTAACCGCTGACGGCGCTCAAAACTTTGAGGGTACTCTCACGAGAGCTGAGTTCAATAGAATTACAGCCGACCTCGTTGAGGCAACTATGAAGCCCGTTCGTCAGGTTCTCTCCGACGCAGGACTGTCTGTTTCTCAGGTTGACAAGATACTTCTCGTTGGCGGCTCTACCAGAATTCCCGCAGTTCAGGACGCTGTTAAGTCCTTTATCGGCAAAGAACCCTTCAAGGGAATCAACCCCGATGAGTGTGTTGCGCTCGGTGCGGCAATCCAGGGCGGTGTTCTTGGCGGCGACGTTAAGGACCTTCTCCTTCTTGACGTTACTCCCCTTTCCCTTGGTATCGAAACTCTTGGTGGCGTATTCAACAAGATTATTGAGAGAAACACACCTATCCCCGTAAAAAAGAGCCAGACCTACTCCACCGCAGCAGACGGTCAGACCTCTGTTGAAATTCACGTTCTTCAGGGTGAGCGCGAAATGGCAAGAGGTAACACAACTCTTGGACGCTTCAGCCTTGACGGTATCCCCGCAGCACCTCGCGGTGTTCCGCAGATTGAGGTTACCTTTGATATTGACGCAAACGGTATTGTTAACGTTACTGCAAAGGATAAGGGCACTGGCAAGGAACAAAAGATTACTATAACCTCGTCCTCTAATATGAGCCAAGAGGATATTGATAAGGCAGTCCGCGAGGCAGAGCAATTTGCCGAGGAGGACAAGAAGCAGAAGGAAGCCGTTGAAATTAAAAACAAGGCTGACAATATGATTTTCCAGACCGAAAAGACACTTGCCGATATCGGCGATAAGCTCCCCGAATCTGACCTTGCAGACGTTAAGGCTGCTCTTGAAAAGCTGAGGGAAAGCGCAAAGGGTGATAACACCGAGGCTATCAAGGCTGACACCGAGGCTCTTGAGCAGGCTTTCTATAAGGTCAGCGAAAAGCTCTACGCACAGCAGGGCGGCGGCAATCCCGATGATCCCAACAGCGACGGCGGTCAGGGTGGTGCAGGCGACGGTAACACCTACTACGATCCCGGCTTTGAGGATAAGACCTGATTTCCGCTTTCTAAAGAAAGCTTGGCAAAGACTTTTTTTACGGGCTCCCGCCCCGCTTTCTGAAGAAAGCTTGGCAAAGACTTTTCTTACGGGCTCCCGCCCAGAGTATATAATCAAAAACTCCCCACAGTCGTGGGGAGTTTTTATCTTGTGGATTTGTTTGCAAAAGATTTTGCGTAAGTTTTTTACTAAACTCTAATCTTGAAAACCGCTTTTTTATGTCCGTCGGGGTTAGAGATAAACGGAATATGTGCGTCCTCAGGGAAAAATACCGCAAAGTCGCAGTCTTTAAGTATGAGGGTACTATATTCCCCGCCAAAGAGCGCAACGTCGCGCGTTTCGTCGTATTCCATTTTTGTCGTGGATACCTCGCTAATATCAGAGTAGCCCATAACCTCCTCGCCCTTGACCACGCACTGAATATCAATAAATTTTCTATGCGCCTCAAAGGTCTTTTCCCCGCCGTCATCGTCTTTCTTTGCGTTGGTGGACACACCCACCCACATTTCACCTGCACGGAAAACGGTCTGACCGTCGGGGCTATCAGCGGTAAGCTTTTTCAAAAATTCAAAAGCCTCTTTAAAATCCTTATGGACCGAATAGTATTTTTCACAGTCTTTAAGATTTGCTACTATCATCGTTTTTTACTCCTTTTTTATTTTTAAAATGATTTACAATATTAAAGGACACAACTCCGACCACAAAGGCAAGACTGATATACGCAACCAAGTCGCCAACGTAAGTGTAAAGCGTTCTGTCGCTTAGCGCATAGACATCATAGGTTGTATAACCTTCGGTAAGTGGCGCAATTTGGGTTAAAACCTGTCCGTTTGGCGAAATTACGGTTGAAGTCCCCGTTGAGGCGGCTCTGACTATATAGCGTCCGTTTTCAATAGCACGTATTTGTGCGTGTCTGTTATGCTGATAAACCGCCTTTGAGTCGGAAAACCAAGAGTCGTTTGTCGATAGTGTTATAATTTGCGCGCCCTCCTGCGTTGCCTCTCGGGTTACGTACTCATATATTGAGTCAAAGCATATAGTTGCGCCGATTTTTCCGTATTCGGTGTCAAAAAGGTTTGGATTTTCACCTGCCACAAGCTTTGAATCATTAAAGAAATCAAAAATCTCAAAAGGCAGTATTTTTGCAATTGCGCCAAGCGGATTTGATTCGCCAAACGGCACAAGCTGTCTTTTGTAGTATCTTTGCTCGTCAACGCTTCCGTCGGGACGGAAAAGGTAGATAGCATTATACTCCTGACGCACCCCGTCAAGCTCTTTTTCATCAAAAGCACCGACAAGCAGGTATATGTTATTAAGCCTTGCAGTTATTTGCAGTTCTGCCATAACACCCTTATATTTATTGATTTCCGTCGCAAGAACGGTTTCGGGCCAAACAACTATTTTTGCTCCCGTTTCACTGACGCAATTTTCGGTCATTTCAATATATTTATCAAACGAATAGTAAAATCCTTTGTTATCATATGAGGAAATGTTTGCCTGAATTACCGCCACATTTACGGGGGTATCGCTTTTAACATCGGTGGTCGCCACTTTAATAACTCCAAAGAGAATATTTAAGGTGAAAATACCGAGTGCAAGTGCCGAAAAAATTGCAGTTTTTTTGTTTGCTATCGACCTGCAAACTGACTTTACGTCGGTGGCGTCAAGTCTTTTTCTTGCTTCTCTTATTGCAAGGTAGAGCAGGACGTTGATAAATACTATCAGCGCAGAAACAAAGAGATTTCCAAAAATCGAGGCGCTTTGAAGTGCAAATAGTGAGCCTGTTTGAGTTACGGCGAGTCTTGCCCAAGGCACACCTCTCCAAAAAAAGCTTTGCTGCCACTCAAAAAGCACCCATAGTGCAACGGTAAGAGCCGAGCAAATAAGTGTTTTTTCTTTTTTCGGGCGTATAATTCGGTAAAGAAGCGTTACTGCTCCGAATTCAAGCGCCTGAATAAGCGCAAGTCCAAGCCAACACAGTATGCAAAGGAAAATAACAGTCCCTTCGCTTACGTCCATAGTATTTATAAGAGCGTAGAAATGCAAAAACCAATAGTACATTGGAATATAATATCCAAGTCCGAACACAAGTCCGTATGCGTATGCACGTCTTTTGGTCATTTCGGGAATTTTCTCAATGAGTATCCATACAAACGGCACAAGTGCGATATATGAAATAAACCCGACTCCCTCAAAAAGATACGGTATAGATATCACTATCCCGCTCAAAAACATAATTAAAAGCATAGATTTTTTCCATTTCAATCTAACCCGCAATGCGGATTTTATTTTTTGGCAAGAATTTTCCTTAAATAGTGTCCCGTATATGACGTTTCAATTTCAGCGACTTGTTCGGGTGTACCCGTAGCGACAACCGTACCGCCGCCATCTCCCCCCTCAGGGCCCATATCAATAATATAGTCGGCGGTTTTGATAAGCTCTAGGTTATGCTCTATAACTATAACCGTATTCTGAGCATCAACAAGGCGTTGAAGCACTTCAATAAGCTTTTCAACGTCAGCAGTGTGAAGTCCCGTTGTAGGCTCATCGAGAATATAGACGGTCTTACCAGTAGCTCTCTTTGCAAGTTCCGTTGCAAGTTTAACTCTTTGCGCCTCACCGCCCGATAGGGTGGTTGAGGACTGACCGATTTTTATATATCCAAGTCCTACGTCATACATTGTATCAAGCTTCTTTTTTAGTCTGGGAAGTTCGGAAAAGAACGCACGTCCCTCCTCAACCGTCATTTCAAGAACGTCGGAAATGCTCTTTCCCTTGTATTTACACTCAAGAGTATCGTGGTTATAGCGTTTGCCTTTACATATATCGCAGGTAACGTACACGTCGGGCAAAAAGTGCATTTCTATCTTCTTTACACCGTCGCCCTCACAAGCTTCACATCGTCCGCCGCTTACGTTAAACGAAAATCTACCCGATTTATATCCACGCATCTTTGCATCGGGTGTTTTTGCAAACAGGTCGCGTATTTCGGTGAAAAGTCCCGTATACGTTGCAGGATTTGAGCGAGGTGTTCTTCCTATCGGGCTTTGGTCGATAGCGATAACCTTATCAAGCTCCTCCATACCGAGAATTTCATCGTGCTTTCCGGGGTAGGTGTATGCACCGTTAAGCTCTTTTGCGAGTGCCTGATGCAAAATTGCATTGACAAGCGAGGATTTTCCCGAGCCACTTACACCTGTTACGCAGGTGAGTACGCCGAGCGGAAAATCTACGGTAACATTTTTGAGATTATTTTCCCTTGCGCCGATAACAGTAAGCCTTTTACCGCTACCCTTCCTGCGTTTTTCGGGGATTTTTATTTTGCGTCTTCCCGAAAGAAACGCACCCGTAATCGAATTTTCGTTTGCTTTTATCTCATTGGGAGTACCGCAGGCAACGACCTCTCCGCCGTGAATACCCGCACCCGGACCTATATCAACGATATAATCCGACTCCTCCATTGTTTCCTCGTCGTGTTCAACGACAATCAGGCTGTTTCCAAGGTCGCGCAGGGATTTTAATGTAGCAATCAACTTGCCGTTATCCCTTTGGTGAAGTCCGATGCTCGGCTCGTCAAGGATATAAAGAACGCCCATAAGTGATGAGCCGATTTGAGTTGCAAGGCGTATTCTCTGCGCCTCACCGCCCGAAAGCGTACCTGCCTTTCTCGTAAGAGAAAGATAATCAAGTCCCACATTTTTGAGGAAGCCAAGTCTACTCTTAACCTCCTTTAAAATCTCGGCGGCGATTTTAAGCTCCGCTCCCTCGAATTTGAGCGAATTTACAAATTCAAGCGCACCCGTAACCGACATTTTACAAAAATCATCAATATTTTTGCCACCAACGGTAACCGAAAGAATTTCGGGTTTCAAGCGTTTTCCGCCACACTCGGTACAGGGAGCTTGGTCGTAAAACTGATCGTAATAGACGTCCTTCCACATATTACGGCGCTGATTTATCGTCTTTAAGATTCCGTCAAAGGTTATAGTTTGATGCTTCATTTTACCGTCAAACGCTCGGCTTATAGAGTAAAGCTTATCACCCGTACCGTAAAGCAGGGCATTAAGAGCCTCTTTTGATAAATCCTTTATAGGCGTGTCAAAATCAAAGCCTGCGTAAGCCCCAGCCGCCGCATAGAGCGGACCTGCGTAGGTGGTTTCATCAAGAGTTTTAAAGCCGTTTACCGCAACCGCGCCCTCACGCAGTGAAAGTCGCATATCGGGAATAACCTTTGCAGGCGAGATAACCGAGGTTTCTCCAAGTCCCGCACAAACAGGACAAGCGCCTATCGGGTTATTAAAGGAAAACATTCGTGGTTCAAGCTCACCGAAGCTGATATTATGCTCTTCACAAGCGTAATTTTGTGAAAAATAGAGGTTTTCCTCATTTTCACCCATAACGCAAATACAAAGATTCCCGTCCGCCTGAGATAATGCCGTTTCAACTGAGTCTGCAAGGCGCGAGCGTATATCATCCTTTAAAACAAGTCGGTCAACGACAATTTCAACGGTGTGCTTATTATTTTTTTCAAGCTCTATATTTTCGCTTAGGTCGTACATTATGCCGTCAACACGGACACGCACAAAGCCACTCTTTTTCGCCGCTTCAAGTACCTTTTCGTGCTGTCCCTTTTTAGCTCTTACAACGGGGGCAAGTACCATAAATTTAGTTCTTTCGGGAAGCGCCATAATCTTGTCGATTATCTGGTCGGTAGACTGACGGCGGATTTCTTTATTACAAATCGGACAGTGAGGTACACCCACTCTTGCGTAGAGCAGTCGCAGGTAATCGTAAATTTCGGTTACAGTACCTACTGTGCTTCGTGGGTTTTTAGAGGTGGTTTTTTGGTCTATTGAAATAGCGGGAGAAAGTCCCTCGATAGAGTCCACCTCGGGCTTGTCCATTTGACCTATAAACATTCTGGCATAAGAGGAAAGCGACTCAACGAAACGTCTGTGTCCCTCAGCGTAGAGCGTATCAAAGGCAAGTGAGGATTTTCCCGAGCCCGACAGTCCCGTGAACACCACAAGCTTATCGCGTGGTATTTTCACGCTTACGTTTTTTAAGTTATTGGCTCTTGCGCCAACTATATCTATAAAAGATGCCATTTTAATCTTCCTTATCCGTTTATTTGTATGAGCGCAGGGCGTTTATTCTATCACGAAGAGCGGCTGCCGCCTCAAATTCAAGACGCTTTGCGCAGTCCTTCATTCTTTCGGTAAGCTCGGCTATCAGCTTTTCTCTATCGTGCCTTGATAGTTTCTTGTCGCTCTTTTCCGTCTTATCCTTTGCGCTCTTTCCAAGGTCGATTACCTCGTGTATCGGTTTGACTATGGTTTTAGGCGTTATTCCGTGCTTTTCGTTGTATGCCTGCTGAACTGCGCGGCGGCGGTTGGTTTCATCTATTGCCGCCTTCATTGAGCGGGTTACGGTATCGGCATACATTATAACCTTACCGTTTACGTTTCTTGCGGCTCTTCCTACCGTCTGTATAAGTGCTGTTTCCGAGCGCAAGAGTCCCTCTTTATCCGCATCAAGTATCGCAACAAGCGACACCTCGGGAATATCAAGTCCCTCTCGAAGCAGGTTGATGCCCACAAGTGCATCAAATTCGCCAAGACGCAGGCTACGTATTATCTCCATACGCTCCATTGTATCAACGTTATGGTGGATATATTTGACCTTTAAGCCGTTCATTGTGAGAAATTCGGTAAGGTCCTCCGCCATTTTCTTTGTGAGTGTGGTAACGAGAACTCTTTCCTTTTTCTCTGCTCTTGCAAAAATCTCGCCCATAAGGTCATCTACCTGACCGTTTATCGGGCGCACCTCAATTTCGGGATCGATAAGTCCCGTCGGGCGTATAAGCTGCTCAACGGTGTTTTCAGCGTGTTCCTTTTCGTAGGGGCCTGGGGTTGCACTGACGTATATCGCCTGATTTATCTTACCTTCAAATTCGTGATAGTAAAGCGGTCTGTTATCAAAGGCTGAGGGCAAACGGAAGCCGTATTCAACGAGGTTTGTTTTTCTTGCCTTATCTCCACCGCTCATACCTCTGACCTGCGGAAGCATAACGTGGGATTCGTCCACTATCATAAGAAAATCATCGGGAAAATAGTCCAGCAGGGTGTGGGGGGTGCTTCCCGGCTCACGTCCTTCAAGAACTCTTGAATAGTTTTCAACACCCGAGCAGTATCCGACCTCGCGTATCATTTCAATATCGTAGCGTGTTCGTTCCTCAATTCTTTGCGCCTCGATAAGCTTCCCCTGTGATTTATAGTATTCTACTCTTTCGAGCATTTCGTCCATTATCGCATCAAGGGCATCATCACGCTTTTCGGGGGAAACGGCATAGTGAGTAGCAGGGAATACAACGGCATAGCCTATATCCCGTATAACCTCACCCGTAACAGGGTTTATCTCGGTTATGCGGTCAATCTCATCACCGAAAAACTCTACTCGAATAATAACGCCGTCAGAGCCAGACGGGTATATTTCAACAACGTCGCCTCTTACTCTGAAACGGTTACGCTCAAGCGCTATATCGTTTCTATCGTAGCTTATGGCTACAAGTCTGCGGAGCAGCTCGTTTCTTTCCATTTGCATACCAACTCGCATATCAACCATAAGCGCCTTATACGTTGCAGGGTCGCCAAGCGAATAAATGCAGGAAACAGATGCAACTATAATAACGTCGCGGCGCTCAAAAAGAGACGAGGTTGCGCTGTGGCGAAGCTTATCAATCTCCTCGTTTACAAGGGCGTCCTTTTCGATATAGACGTCCTTACCGGGAATATAAGCCTCGGGCTGATAGTAGTCGTAATAGGAAACGAAATACTCAACCGCATTTTCGGGAAAAAATTCCTTAAACTCCGAGCAAAGCTGTGCGGCGAGCGTTTTATTATGAGCAAGGACAAGTGTTGGGCGGTTAACTCGTTCAATTACGTTTGCCATAGTAAACGTCTTACCCGAGCCTGTAACACCAAGAAGTATCTGCTCGTGCATACCTGCATTAAGTCCTGCTACAAGTCCTTCAATAGCCTCCGGTTGGTCGCCGGTTGGCTTAAATTTACTGACTAGCTTAAAAGGCTTGCTTTCCATATTTGTCCTTTACTCCTTTCCTTTTCATTTTGGACAAATAAACCGTTTCCGACTATGCGAAAACGGTTTATTTTTATGTTAATACTTACTGACCGAGTCTTGCGAGAAGCTCTGCGCGACGAGCCTCGTTTTCAGCACCGGGCTTTCCGAGAAGAGCGTACATATTCTTCTTGTAGCTCTCAACACCGGGCTGGTTGAAGGGGTTTACGCCAAGGGTATATCCCGAAATAGCACAAGCCATCTCAAAGAAGTATACCATATAGCCAAAGTTGTATTCATCCTTCTTATCTATTTCAAGAACAATGTTCGGTACACCGCCGTCGCAGTGCGCAAGTGCGGTTGCCTGGAATGCCTTGAAGTTTACGTCATCAAGGGTGTTTCCTGCGATAAAGTTAAGACCGTCGAGGTTTGCCTCGTCAAACGGAACGGTTGCCTTTGCGCCCGTTTCCTTAATATCAACAACAGTTTCAAATATGTTGCGCTTACCCTCTTGAATCATCTGACCCATACTGTGAAGGTCGGTTGAGAAGATAACTGATGCGGGATAAATACCCTTACCGTCCTTACCCTCGCTCTCGCCGTAAAGCTGCTTCCACCACTCAGCACTCATAGTAAAGAAGCTCTGATAGCAAGCAAGAATTTCGATATCCTTGCCCTTTCTGTGAAGTGCATTACGGATAACTGCGTACTTTTCGCAATCGGTTCCCGTCTTGCCGTTATAAGCCTCGCGAGCATCTGCGGCACCCTGCATAAGAGCGTCAATATCACAACCTGCAACAGCGATAGGAAGAAGTCCAACCGCAGTGAGAACGGAATAACGTCCACCAACGTCGTCCGGAACAACGAAGGTCTGGTAGCCCTTTTCGTCGGCAAGGCTCTTAAGACTTCCTCTTGACTTGTCGGTGGTGGCAAAAATTCTCTCCTTTGCTCCCTCCTCACCGTACTTCTTTTCAAGAAGGTCGCGGAACACACGGAAAGCAATAGCAGGCTCGGTGGTAGTACCCGATTTTGAAATAACGTTTACGCAAATATCCTTGCCCTCGCAGATAGCAAGAAGCTCCTCAAGAGCGGTGCCGCTAAGACCGTTACCTGCAAAATAAATGTCGGGGGTGTCCTTTTTCATATTGTTGTAGAGGGGGCTTTTGATAAACTCAATAGCCGCTCTTGCTCCAAGGTAAGAGCCGCCGATACCGATAACAACGAATATATCACAGCTTTTCTTAATCTTCTCAGCAGAAGCCTTGATTTGAGCAAACTCCTCTTTATCATAATCAACGGGCAGGTCAATCCAACCGAGATAATCGTTTCCCTCTCCGCTTCTGTTTACTATCGTTTCAATAGCCTTTGCAGTTTCGCCCTGAACAGCCTTAAGCTCGTCTTCGGTAACAAAGCCCTGCAAATACTTGTCATTTAACTTGATTGCCATTTTATTATCCTCCGATAAATGTATAAATATTACTTTTATATTGTACTACAATAATATTAATAAATCAATACATAATTGAAATATTTTGGAAATTTTATCCTTCTATATACCTGCGATGGTAGAAAAGGTACTGTTGGGCAAGTCCTGCAAACCGTCCGAAATCCTTTCCGCTTACAAGTCCGCCGTAATATTCCTGCATTACTCTTTTTACCCATACGTCAATAGGAAAGCAGTCGTATTTTTCAAAGCCGAAAAGGAGTGTGCAGGCTGCAACCTTAGGTCCAACTCCCTTAATTTTGCAAAGCTCTGCACAGGCATTTTCCGTATCCATTTCAAATACTGCACCAAGGTCGATTTCGCCGTTTACTACCTTGCTAGCCGCATCAAAAAGATATGAGGCACGAAATCCCGTTTTCAGCGCAAACAGTCCGTCCTTTCCCATTTTTATAAGCGTTTCGGGGCTGGGGAATTCTATTTCGCTGCCACCCGAAATTTCCGCTCCCGCTTTGCAAAGTGATGAAATTATCTTTTTAATTCTCGGTATATTGTTATTTTGCGATATGATAAACGAGCAGAGCGTTTCCCATTTGTCCTGACGCAAAATTCTGATGCCGTTTCCCGTTTGCATAGCAAGGGAAAGCTTTTCATCGTCCTTGCGATAAGAAAGCATTTCGCTACGGATTTCAGCATAATCAAGGTCAAGGCAAAGGTATTTTGCCCATATGTCATTGAATTCATCAAGCGTGCAAGGGGTAATACAAACGCTGTCCTCGCTTAACTGCAAAAAGGTTATTTTTTTGCCAAACGCGTACCCCGTAGCGCTGTTTTCGTTTATATCAAACCGAAAGCACTGTCCGCAATCAAAGGTTTGCGTAACTGAAAAATGCACAAGTCCCCTTACAACTACCGAGCCATTTTCTTCTCTTACGGTCATAACTCACTGTTCCTTTTTCTTCGGTTTTTCAAGCTTTAAGCGTCTATCACCCGAAATAAATTTAATTGCTCTTTCAACGGCGTCCTTTGAATTTCCCCAAGGCTCGTTTTCGTAACGGTAGTCAAATTTCTTACAAAAATGACTTACGTCAGCCCTAAGCTCGTCAAAGTATTTATTAACGGTTTCCGCAAGTGCTTTTTGGAAATCGGGCACACGCTTTTTATTCATATGAAGCTTTGCGGAATTTAAAAATTCCTTATAATGAACAAGGCAAAAATAAGGTGAATTTTTAACCTTATCTCTAAAATCCTGCTCGGTATCGTAAAGATATACGGCGTTTTCCACCATTTTTGAAAAATTTGCACCTATTCTATCACACACGTAACAGCTTTTTTCAAGCTTTCCGAGCTTTTCGGGTATAGCCGACGTTCTTGCGCCGAGAAATCCCCCGGGTTCACAAAATTCTCTTACATCGTTTAAGTGGCTTTCGAGTATAAGCGCAAGTCCAAGGCGATTATTCTTTTCAAACATCATATCAAAATGACGTCCGCAAAAGCCAAGCTCGTTGGTCTTAATTCTTATATCGGGCTCCATCATTGAAGCGCCGAGAATTATCTCTATTTCATCATTTTCAAGTTTGCGCCACAGTCTGCAAAAGGGACACCCTTCGGCAGGGTATTCAATGCAAAGGTCAAACGCCTCGTTTACGGGTATGGTATAAATTTTTTCAAGCATATTTTTATTCCTTTTCGTTTATTTTAAGCATATATCCTTCGCCTCTTACACGGAAAATGAGTCTTTGCCCCACTCTCTCGTCTATCTTTTGACGAAGATATTTTATATAAACTGCTACTATATTGCTCCCCTGTACTATCTCGTTTTTCCAAACGTATTCAAGTATTTTTTTGTCGCTTACCGAATTGTTTTTATTATCAAAAAGCAGGTTAAAAAGGAGCATTTCCTTTTCGGTTAACAAAATTTTGTAACCAAAAGCAACCACCCGAGAAAGATTTTTTTCGATTTTTATAGCAGGCTTGTCCGCACTGTTTTTTATATCAAACGACTTCAAAGCGCTGTCAAGCGCTTCAAGTGAAAACGGGCGATAAAGATATGAGTGTCTTCCACTTTCGTTTTCGTATCCGACGTATAGCACCCTGCTATCATTATCGGTAAACTCAGGATTATCCGTTATAACCGTGTCGCATACACCGTCCGATACGACATAACCGAGGTCGCAAAGCATAACCTTAAGCGCATCAAAAAGGAGCTTATCGTCTACCTTAATAGCTACCGTCATAGATATTCTCCATTATAAGCTGCGCCTCAACGTTTACACGTCCGTCGGGCAGGGTTGTACGCATATAAAACGTTCCGTCATCCTCACGTGAGCAGTAAACCTTTACATCCGTACCAAGCGGAGCCTCGTTTACGTAGCTTATCGACATATTTACCACCTTGCGTCCGAGCATTGTGGGAAGAAAGCTACAAAGAATATCGGGATAATGGGTGTTGTTTATATGTTTATTTACGTCGATATCGTTGTACCTTACGGTGTACTGACCGACAAGCGAAAGCTCTACGTCCTTTGGTATTCTGAACCTTGTCGGCATATCAAGCTCAATAGGCTCCTCGTATTCAAAATCAGCGCTGTAATCACTTGTTCTCCAAAGTGTTTTATCAACGGGGTTAATAAGAGCCCAAACGGCAAGAAGCTCCGCAACGGTGCTGCCGTTTCTGGTCATCCTGCCAGAACGCAAAAAGCTTACTCCACGTCCTTCACTTGGCCACGTGGATATTTCAAGCTCATCGCCTGAGTGAAGCTCCGCATATATGCTGAAGCTTACCCGACTAAGCACAAATACCTTATTTTGTGCGCGAAGCTCGTCCATTGTCGGAGGACAAACCTTTAAATGCCTATACGCAGCCTCCTGCAAATAGCGTAAAACAGCCGACGCCGATGCAATATTATTAATATCAAGGTCGTGCGGTGTAACAGTTGTCTTAAAGCTATATTTCATATTCTCTATCCTTTATTTTATAAAATTCCTTGTATTCATTTTACCAACACGTGTGAGTATTTCATACGGTATCGTGCCTTCCGCTTCGGCAAACGCAGTGGCGTTATCAAAAAACTCAACACCGTCGTAAATAGCTATACGTTTTCCGCTTTCAAAAATCCCCGTAACGTCGAGCATACATCTATCCATACACACACGCCCTACAATTTTCGCAAAATTTCCATTTATACTAGGATTTAAAAATCGCCCTGCGCTACGAACAAGTCCGTTTGCGTATCCACAAGCAACGGTTGCTATAACAGTATCCTTTTCCAACGGTGTGCCGCCGTAGCCTACACCCTCGCCCTTTCTTACCGTTTTTACAGAAATTACGGGGGCAGTAAGGCTCATTACAGGTTTAATAGAAAACGGCAGGGAGCAGTTTTCTGGAAGATATCCGTAAAGCGCAAGACCTATTCTTGACTTATCAAGCCTTGCCCTTGGAAGTCTTAAAGCACAGGCGGTTGCGGCACTATGCTTTATAAGCTTTTTCCCAAACAGTGCCTCAAGCTCACTTGCGTTACCCAAAAATCGGTCAAATGATGCCTCGGTTGACGTCAAATCTTTTTCGTCTGCCTTTGGAAAATGAGTATACGTACCCTCTATATTGCCCTTGAAATCCGAAAACACCGCTTTAATTTCGCTCGGGGCGCATTTAAAGCCGCATCTATTCATACCGCTATCAATTTTGATATGCGCTCGAAGTCCGTATGAGTAGGGCACAAGCTCATTTGCGTATTCGCTTGAAAAAACCGTTTGCACAAATCCGTTTTTTATTACTGTTTCGACTAATTTCGGTTCAGTCCTGCCGAGTATCAGCACCTCGCTATCCGGAGCAACGCTTTTAATTTCAAGCGCCTCATCAAGCGAAAAAACGGCAAAAAAACGGTGTCCGATATCATAAAGCGCTTCGGCACACTCCCGTGTGCCGTGTCCGTATGCCCCGCATTTTAAAACGCAGTAAAAATCGCCAAGATATTTTAAAAGCTGCTCGGCATTATCCTGCAAAGAGGGGAGCTTTATATTCACACAAGTCTGCATCACTGCGCAGCCTCAAAGTCGGAAAAGATAAAATCAAAATGTATTCCCTCGTATTCGCCGCAAACGGAATACGGACTGCCATCGCTAAAAAAAGCATACTCGCAGTTATTTGTATTAACAAGGGTAAGCACACCGTTTTCAGTATCCCTTGCCGATATTTCTACGACATCGTCGCTGCTTGCCGAGAAAACGTATTTACAAATAAGCAAAAGCCTGCCTGCGTATTCCGAAACAGGAGCGCTTATTCCGTCAAAAGAAAGTGATATGCCGTCTTTATCCTCCTTAAGAGTAAATCCGACGAGCTCAGAAGGGGACAAAAACGTAATCGTCTCGTTTTTTTTATTATAAGAAAAATCGCAGGCGTTACCCTCACAATTCGAGGATATTTTTACGCTAAACTCACCGTTAAATACCGAAAACGGTTCTCCGCTTACATTTACGCAGGAAACAAGAAAAAAAGTGCATAAAACTAAACAAAATAGCCTTTTCATACCTATAAGCTCCCATAAAAAGTGTTTGTAAATTTTATGAAAGCAAGTAGATTTTTATGTATCAGAACGGCAGGTCAATCATCTTAGTCTGGGGATGATAGGTTTTTATCATACGCAGACTCTTTTTGATAACCTCAAAGGTAACAAGACAGCTCTCTCCCTTTTCGTTTTTGCCTATTAAATAGTATACACGTTCCGCATTTTCGGATGACACGCCCTTATATATCTTATCAAAGCTTCTTTTATTAAGCTCCTTCCTTGCGTCAGCATCGTAGGGAGCGCATTTTTCAAGGTCGGTCAGCTTAACCTTAAACCACTCACGACGGAAGCGATTGCCGAAAATCTTAGCAAAGGACATCTCGCCTGAGGATATTGAGTATTCGTATGCCACCTCGCCAAACGCCATAGTTGCGGGAGCAAAAAACTTTGCAAGACCTGCAGTAAGTATCGGCACGATAAAAAATGCAGCCTTAAAAATGCTACCTACTCCGCCAAGCGAGTTGCCTATTCCAACGCAAACTACCATAAGAATAATCGGCACAATAAACCACATCGAAAATATAAATGGTTTTAAATATTTATAGCCACCCTCTTTTTTCCTGTCAACGGTATATTCACACAAAAAGTCCATATTCAAAACTCCTAAGTAATATTCTATAATAATTATATATATACTAAATTATTATGTCAAGAGATTAAGGGTAAAGTTTTTAATATAGTATTGATTTTTTTCAAAAAGTTGGTATAATAGTAATTAATAAAGTACGAAAGCGGATATGATAATTTATGAAACACGTTGATATTTACACCGACGGTGCTTGTAGTGGAAATCCCGGCCCCGGAGGCTACGGTGCAATCCTCGTCTATGGCGGACGCGAAAAGGAGCTTTGCGGCGGAGATAAAATGACAACCAACAATAAAATGGAGCTTATGGCAGTAATCGTGGCTTTGGAGGCATTAAAGGAGCCTTGCTCGGTTACCGTAACAACCGATTCAAAATACGTAAGCGACGGAATTGTACAGGGTTGGGCAAAATCGTGGAAGGCAAAGGGCTGGAAAAAGGCTGACGGTAAACCCGCACTCAATTCCGAGCTATGGGAAAAACTGCTTTCACTTCTCGATATACACGAGGTTGAATTCGTTTGGGTAAAGGGACACGCAGGACACCCATATAACGAGCGTTGCGATACACTTGCGGTAAACTATTATAAAAAGCTTCAAAACGAGGACTAAAAGATGACGCCTATCGATTTTTTTAAGGAAATATGCAAAATTCCTCACGGCTCGGGAAACGAGGAGGACATCGCAAAATACATTGAAAGCGTTGCCAAAAATAACGGACTTTTTTGTGTGCGGGATTCTTTGAACAACGTCTACGTAAGAAAAGAGGCGACTAAGGGCTTTGAAAACCAAGCGCCTATTCTTTTTGCAGCTCATACCGATATGGTTTGTGAAAAAATTCCGTCCTCAAGCCACAATTTTTTAACCGACGCTATCGACGTTTATGAGAAAAACGGCAAATTGTATGCAAACGGCACAACGCTTGGCGGTGATGACGGCGCAGGAGTTGCCATAATGCTTGCGCTTATGACTGACAACACTCTCATCGCACCCGTAACCGAATATCTTTTCACCTCTTGCGAGGAAACGGGTATGGACGGTGCTATTGGATTTGACTACTCTACTACCTTATCGGAAAAGGTTGTAAACCTTGATACAGGCTCAGAAAACGGTGTTTGCATAAGCTGTGCATCAGGGTATAGATACGATATAAAAATACCGATAGAACGCACCCGTAAGTGTGGAAAAGCATACAAAATCAATATAAGCGGTCTTGCAGGAGGACACAGCGGAGTACAAATTGATAACGGATTTGCTTCAGCTACGAAAATACTCGGCGTTCTCCTTGAAAGAATATATTCCGATTATCCCTTCCATATTGCGGATATAAAATGCGACGGAAAGGCAAACGTTATTGCGCCAAGCGCCGAGGCTACGGTTGTTTTCTATGGCGCTGATGATGAAAAACGGGCAAAGGATACCGTATTTGAATACGAAAAGCAGGTACGTACCTCGCTTATCAAGGACGATGCGAAGAAATTCCGCATAACCTACCAAAAGCTAAATACCGAGCAAAATGCGGCGCTGCCCGATATGTTTACATTAAAAAGTACTTCGGCACTAATCTCCGCACTTATTCTTGCGCCGCAGGGCGTTACAGAAAGATTCCCCGACACAAAAGAGGTGCAGGCTTCAGTCAATTTGGGAATTATCAAGACGTTTAGCGATAGCGTTTCACTAACATTCCTTGCTCGTTCTGCCTGCAAACGTTCTGATGACGATATGAAAATTACACTTTCGCGCCTTGCACACGTGCTTTCTGCGGAGCTTATTCTTAATAGCTTTCACGGTTGTTGGGAATATAAAAAAGGAACCCCCCTACAAAGCGCTTACGAGGGGGCGTATAGCGAAATCTTTGGCAAAATGCCTGAATTTTTCGCCACCCACGCAGGACTTGAATGCGGAACGTTTTACGAAAAACTATCCGCTTTGGGCAAAAATCCCGACATTATTTCTATCGGCCCGAATATGTACGATATCCACACTCCTAAGGAAACGCTTGAAATCGCATCGGTAGAGAGAATTTATGAGGTAACAAAGGTACTTCTAAAAAAATTATGTGAGTAAAATGGTAAACGAAATCAAGGACGAAAAACTTAATTTAAAAGAGCTATATCTCAATATGGCGAAGATTGCCCTGCCAATAGCGGCGCAATCGCTGATTACCGTTGCTATAAACCTTGCTGATACGGTAATGCTCAGCGACCTCGGTGATAACCAAATATCCGCTTCCTCGCTTGCAGGACAGTTTATAAACCTGTTTATGATATTTTGTATGGGTATCGGTATGGGTGCATCGGTGCTTACCTCACGCTTTTGGGGTATGAAGGAAATGGACTCGCTGAAAAAAGCGGTAACTATAATGCTCCGCTTTTGCTTTATATTCAGCGCCGTATTTACCCTTGCCACCATACTTGCGCCGTCGCTCATTATGAGGATATACACAAAAGACGAGATTATAATCGACTACGGCGTAAAATATCTTAAATGGCTTATACCTACCTATATTTTTACAGGCTTTTCACTGACCTGTACGATAGTTTTGAGAAGCGTAGGTCAGGTAAGAATTCCGCTTATCAGCTCTATAACCGCATTTTTTGTAAACGTATTTTTCAACTGGGTATTTATTTTCGGTAAGCTCGGTGCTCCCCGTATGGAAATCGAGGGCGCCGCGCTCGGCACTCTTATTGCAAGAGGATATGAATTCTTCTTTATTTGCGGCTACTTCTTCTTTTTTGATAAGCGCATTACCTACCGCATAAAAAATTTCTTAATGAAATGCTCGGGGCTTTTGCGTGAATACATCAAGGTAAGTATCCCCGTTCTTATCAGCGACGGACTGCTGGCGCTAGGCAATAACGCTGTCGCTATGGTTATTGGTCATATGAATAACTCCGCATTTGTTGCGGCTAACGCCGTTACCACAGTCGTACAGCAGCTAAGCTCGGTACTGACACAGGGTACTTCAAACGCAAGCGGTATCATAACGGGACACACAATGGGCAAGGGTGAGATAAAAAAAGCTCAAAAGCAAGGATATGCCTTCCTTGTTATGGGCGCTATCATAGGTGTTTTCGCATCGCTTATTATACTCATCGTTAAAAATCCGATTATACAGTTTTACGAAATTTCCGAAGAGGCAAAGGCTATTGCAAACAAGCTTATGTACTCGATTATGATAATTATGGTGTTCCAATCTATAAACTCAATTCTCACAAAGGGAGTTTTGCGAGCAGGCGGAGACACCAAATTCCTTATGGTTGGCGACGTACTCTTTTTATGGCTTGCAAGCGTTCCGCTCGGCGCTCTTGCAGGACTAGTTCTTGGACTTGACCCGTTTTGGGTATACTTCTTCCTCAAAATCGACCAAATTATAAAATGTGTTTGGTGCTACCTCCGACTTAAAAGCGGAAAATGGCTAAAAAAGATTAATAAATCGACATAAAAAAAGAACGGCATCGCCGTTCTTTTTTTATCTTAGAATTTAAAATTAAGCACCAAAGGAGCGTCCTCGTACATTTTATCTGCTTTTTTCATCTTTTCGGGCTCATCAAAGGAATATGAGAGCGTCATTATCTCAATTTCCATTTCAGGCGAAATATCCTTGCGTCTTTCAAACTCTTTAACAAGATACGACGCTGTTTGGTCTCCGCATTTTAAGGTAAGCGTGTCGCCAACGTCAATAAATTTAAGCTCTTCTCTATCAAGTATTGTAAGAGAGCCGTTCTTTGCCGCCTCAAATTCCTCCTCGGTAACGGTTGTGGACAGTTCCTCATTTAAATCGGTTTCAGGAACAAACGTTGCAAAATTTATGTTATTTTTCGGAAAAACGCGGTCATCGTCCCTACCATCGCCTGTATACCAATCAAAGGCGTATATGGAATAGCCCATACGTGAAAAATCGCCGTGCGCTCTTGCCATAACACCGCCAAAGCTTCTTTGAGAAAAGCATCTTCTTTTGCCGTCGTTAAGTATGGGGGCGCAATCGTATCTTTCTTGGTGGTCATAGCCTGTAAAAAGGTAGCCCTTTACCTTGATTTCCTCGATTATCGCCTGAAGTGCAGATTCACTGCAGCTCTCGTCCTCAAATTCAGGATCATCGTAATATGTCCAACCTATAACTCTGTATTTCATAAAAAATCACCTCTTAAACAAATTTATCTACTATTCCAAGCACAAATAAAACGAGAATTATCGCGGGCAATATAAACTGCATATAAATTTTCATCCAGTTCTTTACCTTAAAACCCTTACCTGCGTTTGCCTCGTCGGTAAATTTATTCCAACCCCAACCGAATTTATGCGTTGCAAAAATAACGAATACAAACGAGCCAAGCGGCAGAAGAATATTACTTACTATAAAGTCCTCCATATCCATTATATTCATACCTGCAAGGTTAACTCCCGAAAGCAAATTAAAGCCAAGAACGCAGGGAACGGAAAGTATAAGCATTGCTATACAGTTGATTATGCAAGACCTTCTTCTGCTTATGTTGAAAAGCTCGCAGCAGCAGGAAAGTATATTTTCAAATACCGCCAAAACGGTGGAAAATGCCGCAAAAATAAGGAAAAGGAAGAAGAAGCTTCCAAAAATTCTGCCGCCGGGCATATTATTGAATACGTTAGGCAGTGTTTCAAATATAAGCGGAGGTCCGCTATTAACGGGAACACCAAACGCCGCACAGGCAGGGAAAATGATAAGACCTGACGAAATTGCAACAAAGGTATCAAGCACCGCAACGTTGGTTGCCTCGCCCATCAGCGCACGCTCTTTTCCGATGTAGCTACCGAATATCGCCATATTTCCTATGCCAATACTAAGCGTAAAGAACGCTTGATTCATTGCCGCAACTGCAACCGTGCCAAGTCCGCCTGCCTCTTGAATTTTATCAAAGCTGGGCATAAGATAGAATTTAAGTCCCTCTCCACTTGTATCGCTTACGATACTGAAAACGGCAAGAACAACCATTATAACGAGAAGCGCAACCATCATTACCTTGGTTACTTTTTCAAGTCCCTTTTGCAGTCCTATTGCACAAATCGCAAAGCCCGCAATTACCACTAAAGCGACGAAAATCATCATTATAAGCGGATTTTCCGTCATTTGAACAAAATATTCGGAAATACCCGTCTTATCAAGTCCCTCGAATTTTCCGCCTGCGGTTGCAACGAAATACTGCACCATCCACGCCGCAACGGCAGTGTAAAACATCATTAGAAGATAATTACCTGCAAGAGCAAAATATCCGTGAATATGCCATTTGCTTCCCTTGGGCTCAAGCTCCTGATAAAGTCTGACGGGGCTCTTTTGACTTGCTCTGCCGAGCGAAAATTCGACTGTCATTATCGGTATTCCGAATATCGCAAGGAAGAAAAGGTAGATAAGGACAAATGCTCCGCCGCCATACTGTCCCGCCATATAAGGAAAACGCCATACGTTTCCTATTCCTATTGCGCAGCCCGCACTAAGCAGTATAAAGCCAAGTCGGCTGCCAAGATGTTCTCTTTTTGTTGTGTTTGAATTATCCATTTTTACTAATCCTTTTTATGTAACGGCTTTCGCCTTTTTTATATAGTCATACCGATAATTGCCGAAAGGAAGAATTTTGTATAAAACCATTCGGTTATACCTAAAAAACCACCTGTAACCGTAGTTATATCCACCGTTGTAACAAGAGGAAGAATAAATACGAATACTATTGAAAGAATCCAAGCGATAAGAAAGCCGTAGCAAATACCGACTACACCGCCAACCGTATGGTTTACAGCTCCAAGAAGCCCTCTGTCAAAAATCGAATCGAGAAGCTTCGCCAAAAACCAAAGTCCTACTCTGAATATGATGTAAAGCGCAATAAATCCGATAAGCACCGAGAAAAATCCGGAAGCAGCATCAGCCACGTATTCTGTTACTTTCTTTACAAAGCTATCAAGATGCTCTGACGGAAGCGCTCCGTTATCCTGAACCTGATACTCGGAGTCAAAAAGCGACATACAAAAGTTCTTAAAGCTGCCGAAAAGTGTTCCCCAAAATCCAAAAATATTATCAAATCTTTCGGCAAGTGAAACTCCCTCAGCCGATGCAGCACTCTTTAACTGCTCACCCCAGAGTGTATCAACTCTTTCGGTAAGGAACACCTTGAAGTCCTCGGTATGGAAGACTTTTCCAACCGTTTCTCTTACCAATGCGGTATCCTTCAAGCACCAAGCAAGAACAAATGCTGCAATCTTACGAAACGGTGTAAGAAGCTTTATAAAGCCAAGCTTAAAGCAAACTACAACCGTTACTATGAGTGATAAAACTATTAATGCGTCAAAAAGATTTCCCATCGTTTTTTCTCCTTTTTAAAATTAGTAAATTACGCTTACAAGGTAAAGTCCGTCCGGTGGTGCTGTAAGACCTGCCGCACTTCTATCCTTACCGTTTATTATATTTTTTATGCTGTCTACGGAAATTTTGCCAATTGATACGTCGCGAAGCGTACCAGCCATTATCCGTACCATATTATATAAAAAGCCGTTTGCACTGACTCTGAATATGACCTTATCTCCCTCTCGGGTTACACTTGCGTCGGTTACACGTCTTACTGTATCGGTTACCGAAGAACCGCTTGACATAAAGGCTGAAAAATCATATTCTCCGACAAATTGCCTTGCCGCCTCGTTCATCAAATCCTCGTTTAGTCTTTTTGATATATGCCAAGCTCTTTTGTGCATAAACGGATTTCTTTGCGCCCCGTTATCAAAAACGTACTCGTAGGTTTTTTCCTTAACGTCATATCTTGCGTGAAATTCTGCCGCAACCTCTTTTGCCGAAAACACGGATATATCCTCATCAAGGTATCTATTAAGCGCGGTGGGAATTTTATCCTCAGACAAAACAGGAGCATTTTCGGGTATTTCAAGCGTACAGTAGTATTCCTTTGCGTGAACACCGCTATCAGTACGAGAGCATCCCGTAATTTTTACGCCAGACCCGTAGATTTCCTCTGCCGCTCGGCACATCTCTGCCTGAACACTGATTTCATTTTTTTGCACCTGCCACCCACAGTATTTTTCACCGCAGTAGCAAATTTTAAGTAGATATTTCATATTACATATTTATCCCAAAGGTTAAAATTGTATTAAGGTAAATATTGCACAGAATTACTCCTGCACCAAAGAACGACATCACAAGCGCCATTACAAAATCTGCATATCCGAAATGTAGCTTTGTCATTCTCGTTCTACCCTTATCACCCCGATAGCAGCGACACTCCATTGCCGTAGCAAGCTCGCTTGCTCGTCTAAAGGATGATGCAAAAAGCGGTATGAGCACAGGCAGAAGAGCCTTTGCTCTTTTGATAAGTCCTCCCGAATTAAAGTCCGCACCTCTTGCCTTTTGAGCGTTCATTATTTTATCCGTTTCCTCTATAAGCGTAGGAATAAAACGAAGCGCAATTGTCATCATCATTGCAAACTCGTGTACCGGTAATCGAATTACTTTAAGAGGTGAAAGAAGCCTTTCAAGTCCGTCAGTAAGAGCAATAGGTGAGGTTGTGTAGGTCAGCAACACAGACGTTCCTGTGAGGATACACGCAACTCTGATTATCATTACCGCCGCAAACCAAAGTCCCTCTTTATAAATACTGATGATACCGTATTCAAACAACGGTTCATTTGCGCCCTTTGTCCAAAAAATATTAAAGAACGCCGTAAATACCATTATGAAAATAAGTGGCTTTAAGCCCTTTATCACTACCGAAATTTTTATGCGGCTTATAATTATCAGTAGAACTGTAAACAATACTGCCGCAATATATGCCACTGTATTCTTTGCAAGGAATAAAAATACTATATAAGCAACAGTCAAAAGTATCTTCATCCTTGGGTCGGCTCGGTGCAAAAGCGATTTTCCCGGAAAAAACTGACCAAGGGTTATATCCTTAAGCATTATCATCCCCCTGCCTTTCCCTTAAAATACGTTTAAGTTCGTCAAAGGCGGCGGAAACGGTATATATATCCTCGGACAGCTCCACGCCTCTTTCCCGAAGCAAACGCATAAAGCGTGCAATTTGCGGAACTCCAAGACCGCTTTCGGTCAGCTCCTTTTCGTGGCGGAAAACCTCTGCGCACTTTCCGCATAATAATACCTGACCGTTTTTAAGAACTGTGAGGTTATCACAGTATTCTGCAACGTCCTCCATACTGTGGCTGACTATTATTACGGTGTTCCCCTTGCTTCTTTGGTATCCTCTAATACCCGAAAAGATTTCACATCTGCCTATCGGGTCAAGTCCTGCCGCAGGCTCATCAAGAACAAGCACGTCAGGCTCCATAGCCATAACTCCCGCTATCGCTACTCGGCGCTTTTGACCGCCCGAAAGCTCAAAAGGGGATTTTTTCAGAATTTCCAAGTCAAGTCCTACAAATTCCGCAGCGCTTTTTACACGTCTTGCAATTTCAGCTTCGTCAAGTCCCATATTTTTAGGGCCGAAGGCTATATCCTTTTCGCAACTTTCCTCAAAAAGCTGATATTCGGGGTATTGAAAAACAAGTCCGCATTTAAATCGCACTTCTCTTATTTTCTTTGGGTTTTCCCATATATCGCTGCCGCAAAGAATAACCGTTCCCTTATCGGGCTTAAGCAGTCCGTTCATCATTTGAACAAGGGTTGATTTTCCGCTACCCGTATGACCTATAAGACCGTTTACCCTGCCCATATCAAAGGTTACAGTAACGTCATCTAGCGCCTTGTTTTCAAACGGCGTATTCTTGCTGTACGTATATTCAATATTTTTTAGCTCAAGAACATTCATTTTCTTAGTTAGCTTTCCTTTTTTACTATCATTTTTGCAAGAATATCGGCGCATCTTTCCTCGTCAAGCTCGGTATAGTCGATATCAAAGCCTGCATTTTTGAGGTCATAAAGCAGCTCGGTAACCTGCGGCACGTCAAGACCGACAAGTCTTAGCGCCTCAACGTTTGAAAACACCTCTCTCGGTGTACCGTCAAGGCAAAGCTTACCGTCATTTATAACGATAACTCTATCCGCTCTTACCGCCTCATCCATATTGTGAGTAATATGAATAACGGTAATTCCGTTTTCACGGTTAAGTCGCTCTATGGTATCCATTACCTCGGCTCTTCCCCTTGGGTCAAGCATAGCGGTTGACTCATCAAAAACTATGCACTCAGGGAGCATTGCGATTATACCCGCAATGGCTACTCTTTGCTTTTGACCGCCGGAAAGCTGATGGGGAGCGTGTCTTTTGTATTGACTCATACCTACCGTTTCAAGCGCAGTATCCACTCTTTTTCTTATCTCCGACGGCTCTATTCCGAGGTTTTCAGGGCCAAACGCAACGTCCTCCTCTACTATCGTGGCGACGAGCTGATTGTCGGGATTTTGGAATACCATACCAACCCTGCGACGAATTTCATACGCATCGTCCTCGGTCATATTCTCATCTGTTATATCCTTACCGTCGATATATATTTTTCCCTCGGTGGGGAACAGTATCATATTTATAAGCTTAGCAAGTGTACTCTTGCCGCTGCCGTTATGTCCGAGAACCGCAACAAACGAGCCCTTTTCAATTTCAAGGCTTACGTTTTTGAGTACGGGCGGTAAAAGAACGCCCTCCTCATCGCCCTCATAGGAATACGATACGTTTTCAAATTTAATGTATGAATTCATTTTATTTCCTTAAATTAATTATTTGTTTTTGCTTACCCAACGCGCGGAGCTTCCGCTTGGAAGTATTCCGCCGGTTTCACTGACGTAAAGTCCTATCTCCTGCGCCTCGGTTTGTCCACCGAATTTAGGCGAAAGAGCTGCTTGAAGCATATATCCTACCGTTCCTGCCGAAAGTCCCGTCGTGTAGGAATTAAGTAAAAAGAACAATGGATCGTCCGAAAGAACCTCGGACGTAACCTTAACGAGGTCGCTTATGCACTCCTCAAGCTTCCAAACCTCACCGTTTGGTCCTCTGCCGTATGACGGTGGGTCCATTATTATCGCATCATAGCGATTACCTCGGCGTATTTCTCTCTCGCAAAACTTTTTGCAATCGTCAACTATATAGCGCACAGGGTGGTCAGCAAGACCGTTCAGTGCAATATTTTGCTTTGCCTGAGCCACCATTCCCTTTGATGCGTCAACGTGGCAAACCTGTGCACCTGCCATAGCACACGCAACCGTTGCTCCGCCCGTATATGCAAAGAGGTTAAGCACCTTTATAGGTCTGCCCGCCTTTTTGATAAGGTCGTAGCACCAGTTCCAGTTCGTTGCCTGCTCGGGGAAAAGTCCCGTATGCTTAAAGCCCGTTGGTTTTATTATAAATTTAGCGTCTTTTTCGCCGCCAAGAGGAAATGAAATTTGCCACTCCTCAGGAAGTCGGCTTTGCGACCAGCTTCCGCCTCCGCTCTTTGAACGGGAATATACGGCATCCGCCTTTTTCCAAAGCGGACTTTTCTTTACACCCTTCCATATTATCTGAGGGTCGGGACGCACGAGTATATATTTCCCCCAACGCTCAAGGCGTTCTCCGTCGCTTGCGTCAACAAGCTCATAATCCTTCCAAGTTTTTTCAGCCCACATTATTAAAAGATATCCTTTCAGTTATCGTCAAACAGCCCTAATTGACCGCTTACTCCACCCTTTGGTGGCTTTGCACCGGGGTATGGTAAGCCAAGGTGCTCATAACCAAGTCTTGTTACACATCTACCTCTTGGCGTTCTGCTCAAAAATCCTATTTGCATAAGGTACGGCTCATAGACGTCCTCAAGAGTTATAGCCTCCTCGCCTATGGTTGCCGCAAGGGTTTCAAGTCCGACAGGACCTCCATCGTAAAACTTGATTATCGTTTCAAGCATACGTCTGTCTATGTTATCAAGACCGAGCTGGTCAATTTCAAGCTGTTTTAATGCGTAATCCGCTATTTCTCTATCAATTACGCCCTTGCCCTTTACCTGTGCAAAATCTCTTACACGCTTAAGCAGGCGGTTGGCAATACGCGGTGTGCCTCTTGAACGAGAGGCGATTTCCATAGCACCCTGCTCGTCTATATCAATTTCAAGAAGCTTTGCAGAGCGCTTAACTATCATTGCAAGCTCCTCGTTTGTATAAAGCTCAAGCTTTAAGGTTACGCCAAATCTATCACGCAAGGGGGTGGAGAGCTGTCCTGCTCTTGTGGTTGCTCCGATAAGAGTAAACTTATTAAGCGGAAGTCTGATGCTTCTCGCACTTGGTCCTTTTCCTATGATGATATCAAGCGAAAAATCCTCCATCGCAGGATAAAGCACCTCTTCAACAGAGCGTGTGAGTCTATGAATTTCGTCGATAAAGAGTATATCGTTTTCGCCAAGGTTGGTAAGAAGTGCCGCAAGGTCGCCCTGCTTTTCAATGGCAGGACCGCTTGTAACCTTGATATTTACTCCCATTTCATTTGCAATTATATTTGAAAGCGTGGTTTTACCAAGTCCGGGAGGTCCGTAAAGAAGCACGTGGTCAAGCATTTCGCATCTTGCTTTTGCCGCGTCTATGTAGACCTTTAAATTACCCTTTGCCTTTTCCTGTCCGACGTATTCGTCAAGAGTTTTCGGGCGAAGGGAAAATTCGGTTTCCGCATCCTGCTCGCCGTTATATCCCGAGCCAACTATACGGCTTTCGTAATCAAAGCCGTCATCAAATACGTTTTTATCGTCCATTGATATTCTCCCTTCAAATTAGGCGTTAAGCTGCTTCAAGGCTTCTCTTATAATTTCCTCAACGGAAAGCTTGGTGCAGTCTATCTTGCGCATAAGTCCCTCCGCTTCGGTCTTTGAAAAGCCGAGCGCCATAAGCGCTGTACGAGCCTCGGTGAGCTTATTATTTTTAGGCGCAGGTGTTTGCGATGTAAGTCCGTCAAGCACCGAACCGTTTTCGGTTGTAAATCCACTTGCAATCTTGTCCTTTAATTCAAGAATTATTCTTGCCGCCATTTTAGGTCCGACACCGGGAGCTTTAATTGCCTTGACGTCGCCCACTGAAACAGCGTACGCTATTCTTTCGGGCGAAACCGCACCGAGCACTCCGATTGCCGTCTTAGCTCCGACTCCCGAAACGGAAATGAGGTGTCTGAACATTGTAAGCTCGCTTCTATCGGCAAACCCGAATAGCTCCATTGCATCCTCTCTTACCGAAAGGTGGGTAAAAATCTTTACAGGCTTGTTAAGGCTTTGGGCAAGAAATTGCTCTGTACGTGCGCTGACATTACAAAGGTAACCAACGCCGCCGCAATCTATTACGGCAGTACCTGCCTCAAGCACTGCTAAATTTCCGTTAAGATAGTAAAACATTGTGTTTGTCCTTTCATTTCAGGTTAAAATACTTAGCAAGGGACGAGCCACCCGTATTTCCGTGACATATCGCAATAGCAAGGGCATCGGCGGCATCATCGGGCTTTGGTGGCTTTGGAAGTCCGAGAAGCGACGTGGTCATTGCGATAACCTGATGCTTTTCCGCACGTCCGTAGCCGACAACCGCACTCTTTACCTGCAAGGGCGTATATTCAAAAATTTGAAGTCCGTGTTGCTTTGCGGCAAGCAAGATAACACCTCTGGCCTCGGCAACGGGAATTGCCGTCGTGTGGTTTGAGTTAAAGAAAAGCTCCTCAATCGCCATACAGTCGGGGCGGTGCTTTTCAATAAGCCTTGCCATTTCGTAATAAATGCTCTCTAGTCTGTTTTCTATCGGTATCTTTGCAGGTGTTGTTATTACACCAAAGTCTACCGCCTTAAATTTCGATGCGTTCAAGTCTACAACACCGTATCCGACTATCGCATATCCCGGGTCTATTCCAAGTATTCTCATAAATTTTTATATTCCTATATATCTTTAAACATAAATATACACATTAATTATAACATAATATTATATAATTGTCAATCACGGCAGGATAAATATTTTCATCACAAGCGCTTTTGTTATTTTTACACATACTAAATGCTGATGCAATGGAATAAATATATACGGTTTGCCGTATTGACATAATACATAAAATATGCTATAATTGTACCAGATGATACAGTTTGAGGTAATTTATGAAAATTTCAACCGTAACTAAAATACTCAAAGATGCACCGCTTTTTTCCACACTTTCCGACAAGGACTTAAGCTTCCTTATCAAAAACAGTGAGATAGCGGTCTATCAAACGGGTAAAGAAATAAGTCTGGACGACAAAATCTCCGTAGTTTTAAAGGGCAGCGTTACCGTAACGGGACAAACTGATGAAAAAAGGCTACTTATCCGTATCCTTGGAGTCGGCAGTGTTTCGGGAGTTGCCTCGCTATTTGCCGATACACACAGTGCCGTCAGTACACTGACCGCACAAAAAACAACAGAGGTGCTTTTAATATCACACGAAACGGTTGAAGCGCTCATCAAAAAAAATCCTGCGTTTGCTATGGCTTACATACGGTTTTTAACCTCACGTATCCGTTTTTTGAACGAAAGAATAAGAGCATATACTGTTGATAACACCGAGGCAAAGCTTGCTCTCCACCTGCTAATCGCAAACGAAAATAACATAGGAAAAATTGAATTACCCGTTTCGCTTTCCACCCTTGCCAATATGCTTGATATGGGCAGAGCTTCTCTATACCGAGCACTGGATACACTGACCGAAAAGGGCATAATTGAAAGAACCGGACGAACAGTAATAATTAAGGATAACGATGCTTTGAGGCAAATTTGCCACAGTAAAAGCTAATTATAAAACTCACAAATTAAACAAAGAAAGGAATTTTTAAAAATGAAACTTTTAACGAAAATTTTAGCAGCTGTGCTTGTCTTAACAAGCGTTTTTTCCCTTGCCGCATGCTCCTTTGAGGACGACACGCAGATAAAGGTCGGAGTGCTTAAAGGTGCAACCGGTATGGGCGCCGTTAAGATAGCCAAGGATAGCGAGGCTACCAAGGACGCCCCCAACGGTTATAGCTTCACATTCTATGAGGCTAACGCTCAAGGTACACAAAAAATCAAGGCTGACGTACTAAACGGCACACTCAATATAGCCGCGCTTCCGATAAACGAGGCGGCAGGTCTTTACAACGAAAGCAACGGCAAGGTTGAGATTATAGCTACAAACGCTCTTGGTGTTCTTTCTATAATCGGCAAGCAGTCGCTTACCTCGTTTACCGACCTTAAGGGCAAAACTATTCACACCGTAGCCGAAGGCTCTACTCCAGAATACGCTCTTAGATACATTATTGAGCAAAACGGTCTTACCTTTGTAAAGGGTGAGGACACACCTCTTGGCGAAAACGGTGTAAGAGTTGTATTCCATCAAGCTCCGCAGGCGGTTATTCAAAAGGTAAAACCGGCAGCCGCTGATGCGGGCGTTTACGGTATGCTTCCCGAGCCTGCAACCACAAACGCACTTAACAACATCCCCGGAGCGTCTATAATTTTCGACGTAACCGCAGAGTGGGATAAGGTAAGCGACACAAAGCTTGTTCAGGGATGCCTTGTTGTAAACAAAGAGTTTGCAAAGAATTACCCCAATGCTATTGCAAACTTTTTAAAGGCATACAAGAGCTCCGTTGACTACGTAAATAATTCGGCAAACGTTGAAGACGTTGCAAATTTACTTGTAGAATACACAATTCTTACCGAGGCACAAAAGCCTATTGTCCCCGCATCTATACCGAGAGCAAACATTGTTTGCGAGGTAGGTCAAACTATGAAGGATGACGTTAAGGCTATGCTTACCGTACTGTTTAATGCAGCACCAGATTCTATAAACGGCAAGCTGCCCGAAGATGATTTCTATGGAAATTACGAAATTGACTAAAAATAACAAAAAACTTTTTATAAAGGTCGGAGCGACGGCATCCGCACTTGCACTTTGGATAGCAATTTGGTGGATAGCGGCAATAAATATAGATATTGCCCTTATCCTGCCGACACCAGCCGCAGTATTTCTTAAAATGCTTAAATTACCAGCTGAGCAAGGCTTTGCCGCTATGCTTTTCGGTTCAATGGGCAGAGTGTTTTTAGGTTATGCGCTCGGTATATTGCTTGGCGTTCTGTTTGCCTATTTTGCACACTTTTTATACCCCGTCAAGGCATTTTTATCGCCGTTTATCAAGATAATTACGGCTATACCCGTTGCATCCTTTATACTGTTATGTATGCTTTGGATGGCAAACGAAATAACGGCTGTGTTTATTGCATTTCTTATGGTTTTGCCTATTGTTTACGGCAACGTGCTTGGCGGTCTTGAAAACACTGATAGGTCGCTTATTGAGGCGGCAAGTGCATACGGTTTTTCGCCTATTAAAAAGACTTTTTTGCTCTACGTCCCCTCTCTTTTGCCCTATTTTGGCTCAGCCTGTATTACCGGCATAGGACTGGCGTGGAAGGCGGCTGTTTCCGCCGAAATTATGTGCGTTACCGCAAAATCAATCGGATATCACATCTACCAGTCGCAAAGCTGGGAAACGGAAAAAATGTTCGCTTTAACTATATATGTAATTTTACTCAGTATCATAAGCGAATACCTGATAAAGGGTATTGCACATTTAATTAAAAGATACACCAAAAAACGTTTTGGAGGTGCATCAGATGAAAAATAATGCTATAATTTGCCGTAATATCTCCAAGTCCTTTGGCGAAAAGCAGGTTTTAAATGGTTTTAACTGCAAAATTCCGATAGGAGCCGTTACCGTTATAAGAGGTGCTTCGGGTTGCGGAAAAACAACGCTTTTGCGCATAATCGCAGGTCTTGAAAAGCCTGATACGGGCGAGGTGCTCGGCGTAGACGTTAATAGAATTTCCTTCCTTTTCCAAGAGGATAGACTATTTCCTTGGCTCACCGCAAAGCAAAACGTTGAGGTGGTCATAAAGGAAAACAAAGACCTTGCTACCGAGCTTTTATCAGCACTCGGGCTTAAAAATGAGCTTAACTCTTATCCTGCTCAGCTTTCGGGCGGTATGTGTCGTAGAGTCGCAATAGCAAGAGCACTTGCCTATGATAGCGACGTTTTACTTCTTGACGAGGCTCTGCGCGGACTTGACGAAAAGAATATCGAAAACACCGTTTCAGTTATCAAGGCGTTTGCAGGGGACAAAACTATAATCAGCGTTACACACGCACCATCATCGCTTGAAGATAGCGCCGGACAAATTCTTCATTTATAAAAATAAATACACCTCACCGCAAAAGTTGTGAGGTGTATTTTATAACATAAAAAAGAACCGCAATTTCTTGCGGTTCTTTTGGTTTTGTTTTTTAAGCGTTGGGTACACAACCTAGATTATTAGAGCAAAAAATCTAATTTTCGAGTTATATACTTTACTTTTTAACCTTCGATTTCCTCGTCCTCATCCATTTCAAAATCTAGGGAATCGTCAGGCTCAGCATTGGTGTCGCACATTCCACATTCAGCACAGCTTCCACCACACTCGGCTTCATCAGTGCCGTTTTCTTCAACGTCAACCTCTTGAAGCTTTTTCTGCATACGAGATATTATAGTCGCAACCGCAAGAGCTGCAGTAACTATAATTCCAAGTGTGAGGAATATTTTTAAAATTTTACTTAATTTCTTCATAATTTTGATTCCTTCCCATAAGGGTATATAAATTATATATTACAACTTGATTATACCATACATTTCTTTATTTGTAAATATTTTTTAAGAAATTTTTTATGGTATTTTTTAACTTTTAACATTTTACATAAATAATAAAATGAAAAGGAAAGGGATTTCGCCCTTTCCTTCTTTGTAAAATATTCAATTATGTAATTTTAAGCATTTTTCATAAGTAAAATTGCCTTTTCAGGGTCGGGAGCTCTGAATACCGCAGAGCCTGCTACGGCAACGGTAAGCCCGTTTGCAATAAGCTCTCCTATGTTATCAGGAGTTATACCGCCGTCAGCCTCAATTTCCACGTCAAGCCCTCTTGATTTTACCTCATTGCTTATTTCTTTAATTTTACTTACCGTTTCGGGTATCAGTTTTTGTCCGCCAAATCCCGGCTCAACAGTCATAATAAGCACAAGGTCGCAAAGCTCAAGATAAGGTAAAATTTCGCTAACGGGGGTTGCGGGCTTTACCGAAAGTCCGCTTTTAAGTCCGAGCGCACGTATTTTTTCAAGCGTTGCCTTTACATCAGAGCAAGCCTCGAAATGTACCGTAATTCCGTCTGCTCCCGCTTTTTTATAATCTTCAAGATAGCGGATAGGCTCGTTTATCATAAGATGAACGTCAAAAAACGTATCTACGTGCTTACGCAAAGGCGCAATAACGCAAGGACCAAAGGATATATTCGGCACAAATGCTCCGTCCATTACGTCGAGGTGCAGCCACTCTGCACCTGCCTTTTCCACCTTTTGTATTTCTTCTTTAAGTGTTGCAAAATCAGCTGCAAGCAGCGAGGGAGAAATTTTTATCATAGTCTTTATCCTTTCACTTATTTCGATAAGATTGGTTTTATGTAGCGAAAAGCCGCCCAAAGCTTTAATTTTTTTCAAAAAAACGTATTTAAGCGGGTAACGTATATGCTTTTTCAAATGTAGCAGTTAGATTTTCACAGCATAATATATGTTAGGTTTCCGTATTACCGTATAGCCTCGGAAGTCTAAAGCAAGGGAAGTAAACGTTAAAATTCGCTATACGGTATGCGTTTTTATAGAAACTCGCGGTAGAGGGAATTGGCAGGTAAATAATCGCTGTCGATTTCCTCTAGCGCATCTACCGTCTGCAAAATTCCCACGCTTTTTTCGTAGTATTTTGACGTCGGATTTATCATTTTCATAAGGGACGTCAGTTCTTTTTTTAACATACAAGGCTCATACCCCTGCAAGCTGTCAAGCTTAAAATCGTTGTTATCAATAAACGGAAGAATATTCTTATCCTCGTTTTTTACAACGCCCTCCCAAATTTGAAAAGAGTATTCGGGAGATGCCGCACGGAATTTATAATCGCGGACAAGTCTGCGCCAAAGTCTTATTTCCCTTGGCGGGATTGTTTTTCCATTAATTTCGATGCTATCAAGCACGCTTATATATATTCTTTGCACCCTTGTTCCTGTTTCAAAAAGCTCGGTGAAAACAGGATACGACGCTTGTATTCCCTCAAAAACAACTATATCGGCATCCTTTACCGAAATATGCTCAAAATGAGTCCTGCGCGCAAGCTCAAAATCGAATTTCGGAAGCTGTGCCTCGCCTTTTCTTTGTAAATCACTCATAAATTTTTGAAGCGTCGGTATATCAAGCGCCTTTTCCGAATCAAAATCAAGCACTCCGCCCTCGCACTCCATTTTCAGCACGTCGGCATTTCTAAAGAAGTCGTCAAGTGATACAATTTTAACCCTTTTCCCTCTTTCGTGAAATTCGGAAATAAGTTTTTTTGATGCCGTTGTTTTACCCGAACAGGTGGGGCCTGAAAGCGTTATAAATTCGGTGTCATCTATGGCGCAAACCTGCTTCATAAGTGCATCAAGGCGATTTTCAAAATCCGCATCACACTCATTTACATAGCATTTCTTTTCATTTTCACCTTTAAAAAAGGTTTTTGCCTTCATAGACCTTTACTCCTTAAAATTACTCGGAAACAAGCTCCTCTATCGCTCTTTCCCTTTCGTTTACTACCTTATCGTAATACTCAGGGTTTAAGTATTCGTAGGGGTATTTGGGCATTGCAATTCTCGTTATATGTGTGCGGTCCTCGTTTACAAGCTTAGTAACTGCGCCTGCGCCTGCCGCAAAAACGGAATGGATTTCCTCCATCATATATATATTGTAAAGTCCCTCAGCTCCCTCAAGGCAGTAGCCTACGTTTTCAAAGTTTCCAACTGTGTTCTTTTGTCTATAAATATAATAAGGAACATATCCTGCAAGTCCTGCCTTGACCTGTGAGTAGTCAACGCTTTTAACGGCGTCCCCGCCGTTTCTTGAGTATACCTGATTTCCTGTTTTAAGTATATCCGCAGCCTTTTTAACGCAAAAGGTATGGAAGGTTACGTTGTCGGGGCGTAGCTTAAGTATCTCGTCAACTGAATGAGAAAAGCTTGCAAAGCTCTCGTCGGGAAGTCCTGCGATAAGGTCGGTATTGACGTGCTTGATTCCTATTTTTCTAACGGTTTCATACGCACGGTAAAAATCACTAACCGTATGGTGTCTTCCTATATTTTCAAGCACCATATCGTTGAGTGTTTGCGGATTTACGCTTACACGTGTAACTCCAAACGCCTTAATTATCGCCATTTTTTCCTCGGTTACGGTGTCAGGTCTGCCTGCCTCGTAAGTAAATTCTGCAAGCGTATCAGGGTCAACGTGCGAGGTTATTTTAGCAAGTAAGGTTTTAATTTGCTCGCAGCTGAGCACCGTAGGAGTGCCGCCGCCTACATAAACCGTAACAACCTTAAAGCCGTGTCGCTTTATACTAGCGAAAATTCTATCAAGGTCATCATATAGCTTTGCAAGGTAGTCGTCTACCATTGAAAGCAATCTCTTGGTTGAATAAGAAACAAACGAGCAATATGCGCATCTACTAGGGCAAAACGGAATTGAAATATAGACCGAGCAGGAGCGAGCGGGCGTACGTTTAATTATTTCCGCCTCTCTGCCTGCAACCGCCGCAAGCAAAGCCGCCTTTTTCGGCGTCAGAAAATATTCTCTTATAAGAGCCTGTCCGACCTGCTTTACACTCATACCCGAGTCAATCATCGGAAGTGCAATTTTCGCAGGACGTACCCCCGTCATTATTCCCCAAGGCGGAACGCAATCAAAAAGCTCCTTACCTGCGGAAAGTACCGCTATTCCACTGGCTATCTTTGCGCTTCTTACCTTGGTTATACCTGCCTTGTACGGCTCATAACGTTCAGTTTTTGCAATTTTGCCGCCGCTTCTAAGCTCAGCATAGGCGGTAACTCCCGTATCCGAGGTAACCATACGAAGCGTCAAAACGTCGGAAGTGTCGGTCAGCTCCTCGTCAGGCGAAAATTTTGCCCCAGGAAAGAAAAGCAAGCACAGTGTCTGCACGTAATACAGGTTGATGTCGCCTTCAACAAACAGTTTCATAAAAATTCTCCAAAATTAAGTTAGCTTGTGTGAGATAAGTCCTTTTCGGAATCCAAAATTATCGTAACCGGTCCGTCAAGCACAGGGGTAATTTGCATATCCGCACCAAAAACCCCCGTTTCGGTGAAAAGTCCGCCCTGCCGAAGTGCGTTTACCGTCTTTTCGTAGAGCTCGTTTGCAAGGACAGGACCCTCCGCCGCAAAAAAGTCAGGACGTGTGCCTCGTCTGCAGCTTGCGGCAAGTGTAAAATTAGATACTGCAAGCGCAGTTGCGCCAACGTCAACAGGCGAAAGATTCATCTTGCCGTTTTGGTCCTCGAAAATACGCATTTTAAGTATTTTAGAAGCCATTTTAGTTGCAATTTCCTCAGTATCACCCTTTACGGCGCAAATCAAGATAAGCAAACCGTTATTACATTTTCCAACGGTTTTACCCTCAACGCTCACCTCGGCGCTTTTCACTCTTTGAATAACACAAATCATTTTAAAATCAGTCCTTTATCATTAGACTCTTTATGTTTTTATATCTCGGCGTACCAAAAAGATTTACCTTTTCAGTTGTTTTAGATGCAGTTATATTATAAAGCTCAGAGCCGCAAAGACTGCGTGCCGCAAGAGGTGTAAAGCCGATAAGCCCAACATCGGATAGAATTTCAAGTGCGAGCTTAATTTTAGCTCCGCGCATACCAAGCTCTGCACAAAGTCTGCGAAGAGAAACGGTAAAGCCAAGCTCTCCGTACTCTCTGACGTACCTGAAAATCGAGGCAAAATCATCTCTGCTTGGCAAAATATCATCTTCCTCTTTGAATTTTTGACCGTTTTCTATCCTTGCAAGATATTCGCTTTCACCAATGCTTTCATCTCCACCTGATACTCTTATATCGCATAAAAGAAGCTGTTCAGTCTTTTGACCTCTGAACTCATTTATATCAAGTCTGAATACCGCATCGACGATATCTCCCTCGCAAATATCCGTTTCCTCGCGTGGTACACTAAATATAATAGCCGAATTTCCGTCAAGGTTAAATTTAGTGTGCTTTCCGTTTCCGATAGACTCAACGGTTATAACCCTTGCACCTCTTAAAAGCAACGTAGGGCTTGGATTACCAACACCGCAGGGCTCCATATAAGAAAGCTCGTTTGCGAGCTTTAACGTTATTTCATCAGCTGAAACCTCTCGGTCAATTTCAATGCAAATTTCAGTACCCTCAGTTGGCATATTCGCTCTTGCATAGTCGTTTAAGGCCTTACGCAAATCGTCTATTTTTTCAAATTCAACGGTGAGTCCTGCTGCAAGCTCGTGTCCCCCGTAGCGTATAAGCAGCGAAGAACAGTGCGAAAGCGCCTCGGAAAGATTTAATCCCTTTATACTTCTTCCCGAGCCCTTGCCAATGCCGTCCTCAATCGAAACAAGTATGCTTGGCATACCGTATTTTTCGGTAAGGCGCGATGCAACTATACCTATAACTCCGTGATGCCAATTTTCACTTGCGATAACTATAACCTTATCGTTTTCAAGATCGAGAGTTTTTTCAACAAGCTCCATTGCCTCGGCTGAAATTCGGTTTTCCTCCGCCTGCCTTTGAGTATTGAGGTCGCAAAGAGAGGCGGCTATTTCATCAGCTCTTGCTCTATCGCTTGTGGCAAAGAGCTCCACTCCGATTGATGCGTCGGCTATTCTGCCCGCCGCATTTATTCTCGGCGCAACGGTAAAGCCGATATAAGAAGCCGTAACCTTCCTCTTTTTCGGGTACTTTTTCGCCTTAAGTCCGTCGGAGTAGTCCATTAGTGCGGAAAGTCCAACTCTCGGTGCGCTTTCCATAAGAGCAAGTCCTAGGGAGCAAATAAGACGGTTTTCATCGGTGAGCGTCATAACATCGGAAATTGTACCCAGTGTAACAAGATCGGAATACTCCCTTGAAACCTTTTCAAGGAAATCGCTTTGTCCACCCGTCATTCTAGCAAAGCGGCTATCAAGTGAAAGTCCGTCATCTCCCCCGTAAAGCTTCTTTTCCTGAATAGTAAATTCAAGAGCCGTTACAAATTTGAATACTACGCCAACACCTGCAAGTTCCTTAAATGGGTAGTTATCGTCGCTTCTTCTCGGGTCAACCACAGCCACAGCATCGGGAAGTGTATCACGGCAATCGTGGTGGTCGGTTACAACAAGCGAAAGTCCGATTTGCTTCATATACTCCGCTTCTTCAAGCGCAGTTATACCCGTATCAACCGTTATTACAAGCGAATAACCCTCACTTTTAAGCCTGTCGAGTGCTCCGTTATTTAAGCCGTAGCCCTCTCCCATCCTGCTAGGTATGTAGTATCCGACGTCCACTCCAAGAGATTTAAGATAGAGGTAAAGCACACTGACTGCCGTAACTCCGTCAACGTCATAGTCGCCGTAAACGACTATACGCTCACCGTTTTCCATAGCTTCAAGTGTTCTTTTTACCGCCTTATCCATATCTGCGAGCAGAAACGGATTATACATCAGTGTATTTTCCTTGCCAAGATAAACCTTGACCTTTTCGGGAGTATTATATCCCCTTGCTGCAAGAATATCGGCTGTTGCCAATTCAAGTCCGAGAGCTTCACTTATAATTTTAGCACTCTCCTTGGCTTCGTCCGACACTCCTTTCAGTATCCATTTTTTTGTTTTTGCCATTATTATATATCCTTTATTTTTTAATAAACACAGTTAAAAAACGCCGTCGGGCGTGTCGCAGGGCGCATTTTCGCTATCAGGCACAGATATTTCCGTAATAACGGGAAGCCTGTCCTCCCTGCCAATTCTATCCACAATTGCCGCAACGACAAGCGGAGCTATAAAGCCCACCAGTGCCATAACGCCTGCCGTCAGCATATTTACAAGTGAAAAAACAAGGTAAAAAATAACCGAAAGCGCTACGGGAGCTAAAAATACAAGCGCCGCATATCCGAGAACACGCTCGGCAGGGCGTTCAATCACAACGGTATCGCCATCCTTTGCTCCTATCGGATTTTTAGCTGTTACGGTAAGCCTTTTTGCCGTACCGCAAACAACTCTACCCGCGCAGTGTGCACACGCCTCCTCGCGTAAAACGGAAACGAGCGCCTTATCATCTTCGGTTTTGATTACTATCGCCTTATGCTTCACTTTAATTACTCCAAAAATCAATCGAGCGGTTTATATACACTCATTATTTTTTGCGCCGTTTTAATTCCGTCAACGGCGGAGCTGGTTATTCCACCCGCATATCCTGCCCCCTCACCGCAGGGGTAAAGGTTTGGTGAGTCGGGTGATACACCGTAATCGTCTCTTAAAATTCTATACGGTGCGCTGGTTCTTGTTTCGGGGGCGGTAAGAATCGCTTGCGGTGCATCAAAGCCCTTCATATAACCCGAAAAGCGTTTAATTCCCTTTTTAAGCATTTGGGTAACGGTATTTGGGAAAAGGTTATCAAGCCTTGTAACCCTGACGTTACCGCTATTTCCCATATAAGTAGGGATAACTCTTGTAGGCTCGGTAAGTCTACCCTTACTCTCTAAAAAATCACCTACCGTTTGTATTGGCGCGCAAAAATCACCGCCGCCCATTTCATAGGCACGTCTTTCAAGGCTACGGCAAAGCTCCATTGTCCCGCCGAAAGCCTTTGCTTCTTCCGGTGTAACGGAAACACAAACTGCACAGTTTGAATTTCTTCCGTCGCGCGCAAATCTACTCATACCGTTTACAACCACACCGCCATTTTCACTTGAGCCGCAAACGACCTCGCCGCCCGGACACATACAAAACGTGTATACGGCACGTTCTCCCTCTCGCATAGAGTAAGCGTATTCAGCGTGTCCGAGAAGAGCTTTAAGCTCAGGATTAACAGCCGCCTTTGACATAAGTGCCGAGCCGTAGAGTGCATTTTCAACGTCAGTGCGCAAATGCTCAATTCTGACTCCTACGCTAAGCGATTTTTCGATGATATTATATCCACCGTCAAGTAAATATTTATATACGTCCCTTGCGCTGTTACCCGTTGCAAGAACAAGTGCGCCGCAAGGAATATCTCCACCTGAGGTATTTATGGCAGTAACAGTGCCGTCAGAGGATTTAACTACCCCCGTAAGTGCTGTCCTATATCTAATTTCTCCGCCAAGCTCGGTTATTCGCTTATTGAGATTGGCAACCACGTCAACCAGCTTATCAGTACCGATATGGGGTTTTGCAAGGGTGAGCACCTCTTTTGGAGCGCCAAAGTCCGCAAATCTTTGCAAAACGTATCGACATCTCGTGTCGTTTATTCTCGTAACAAGCTTTCCGTCGGAAAAAGTGCCCGCACCGCCTGCGCCGAACTGAATATTGCTTTCGGTATCAAGAAATTTTGTACGGTAAAAGCTATCAACCGAGCGTGTCCTGTTTTCAACGTTATCTCCACGTTCAATAACTATCGGACGGTATCCGTTTTCTGCAAGTACAAGCGCACAAAACATACCCGCAGGGCCGTTTCCGACTATAACGGGACGTGCAACAAGCGGCTTTTCGCCGTACTGAATATCAATTTCAGTATTTGCTATAAGCGAAATACCCTCTTTTTCAAGCAGGTCGGTTGTAGGAAGCGAGCAAACCTCTACCGCCACACTGTAAACCACCGAAATTTTATCACGGCGTCGAGCATCAACCGATTTTTTATAAATCGTCGCTTTGCCAACGTTTTCGCGTCCAAAAAGCGAATATGCTTTCCTTAGTGCAAAGTCGGTTGCCGATGCTGTTTTTTCAGCTATCGGCAACCGAATGTCCTTAATCAATATCCAAGCCAAACCGTAAACCTCTTAAAATTCAGTTATAAAGCCAAATAATAATCGCTACAATTGCGCTCATTATAAGCGCAACCGTATCAAGAGCTTTGATGGATTCAACGCGGTAATCCTTTCTTTCGTGGGAACGTACGCTTTTGCGTTTTTTTTCTATTTGCATTTCGTTATTCTCTTTCATAAACACACCCCCAAAAAAGTAATCAGTTGCGCTTTGAATTATTATCAAGCTTAACGCCGTAATATTTGTAGCAAATTCCTCTAACGTACTCAACGGACACACCTCTGAAAAGGTCGCCCTTCGTTGCGTGAGAAATTAGTCCGTCCTCCTCGCTGACAACAAATACATCTGCATCGCTGTTACAGCTCATTCCAATTGCCGAACGGTGTCTTGAACCGTAAGAGGTCGAGAGTGAGGAGTCGGAATAGTTTGGAAGAAGGCATCCCGCAGCGCTGAGTCGCTTTCCACGAACAATGAGCGCACCGTCGTGGAGAGGAGCAGGGGGTTGGAATATATTACAAATAAGCTCAGCCGAAATTTTAGCATCGAGCTTTACTCCTCCCTGACCTATATCCTCAATGCCGGTACTCTTTTCAAGCACTATAAGACATCCGGTGGAGGTATCGGAAAGACGGGATATAGCATCAGCTATACTGTCCGCCTCAGGCGACTCCGAAACAGGGAAAAATCTATTTTTTATAGCCTTTAAAAATGCTATAACTGCAACGCCTATATTTTCAAGAGCAGAACGTATGTCCGACTGGAAAATTATAAACATAACTATAACGCCCGGCAAAATCATATAACTCAAAAAAGTATACGTTGCGTCCATATAAAGCATTTTGCAAGCAAACATAAGCGCAAAGTACGCAAGAACACCAACAAGCACAGGCATTGCTCGGCGGCGGCGTATAAACTTATATGTTCCAAACAGTATAAGTGTAATCAGCGCAATATCAACTGCATCATTAAATCTAAAAGCATCAAGCTTAGTATGTACAAGCTCTAAAAACTCGTCAAACGGATTCATTACTTTTCCCCTTCTCGTAGTGCTTATTGAAATATTTTATATATTATGTTAACATATATTAAGGAATTATATAAAACTATTGTGTAAACAAAAGTTAAATTTTTATTACAAATGCCGTATTCCGCTTTATTTTTTTAAAAAATAATGTTATAATTAACAAAAATAAGTTCTTCAAGGCAAAAGGGGAATTTGCGTGAAAAAATTAAAATATAAGCTTACAGGTGCTCTTATTGGCACTTTAAAGAGATTAAAGCCGCATAGAATTTACGTTACCGCCATCATTTTAGCGGCAGGAAGCGGAACAAGAATGAGAGCCGACGTTACAAAGCAATGGCTTACTATCGAGGACGAGCCTGTTTTCATACGCAGCATACGTGCGTTTGAAAAATGCAGAGCGGTAAAGGATATTATACTTTGCGTAAAGCCTGATGAATATTCCAAATACAACGGAATTTCCGAAAAATACGGTATTAAAAAGCTCCGTTGCATCATCAAGGGCGGAAGCACACGAGCCGACTCCGCATTTCTCGGCTTTAAAATGATAGACGACACCACCACTCACGTTGCAATCCACGATGCGGCAAGATGTCTGATTACACCTAAAATGATTCGCTCGGTTATTTCCGAGGCCGTAACCTACGGTGCGGCTGCCGCCGCCTGCAAGGCAACGGACACAGTGAAAATTTGCGACGAAAACGGCGTTGTGCAAAGCACACCTAAGCGCACGTCGGTATGGCAGGCTCAAACACCGCAAATATTCGAAACAGAGATTTACAGAGCCTCCACCTACCTTGCTCTCTCGGACAAAATCACCGTAACGGATGACTGTTCTCTGGTTGAACACGCAGGATTCAAGGTGCATATGGTAGACTGCGGTAAGGAAAATATCAAAATCACCGAACCCGTAGACCTTTATTTTGCAAATGCAATACTCAAAAAACGTAGAAACGAGGCAAAAAAATGAGTGCTTTTAAAATAGGACACGGCTATGACGTTCATCGCCTTGTAAGTGGGCGTGCGCTTATCCTCGGCGGGGTAGAAATTCCTCACATACTGGGGCTGGACGGCCACTCCGACGCCGACGTGCTTTTGCACGCAGTGTGCGATGCGGTTTTCGGTGCACTCGGACTTGGTGATATAGGCAGACATTTTCCCGACACCGATGAAAAATACAAGGGTATTTCAAGTATGCTATTGGCAAAGGAGTGCGCCTCCGATATGCAAAAAAACGGCTACCGTATAGGCAATATTGACGTTACGGTTATCGCTCAAAAGCCAAAGCTTATGCCGTTTATAGCAAAAATGTGTGAAAACGTAGCAAGTGTTTTTAACACCACATTAGAGAACGTGAATATCAAAGCAACAACCGAGGAAAGACTCGGATTTACGGGTACGGAGCAGGGCATTTCCTGCCACGCAGTTGTGTTGCTTGAACGCATTTCAATCTAACCCACAACACGCCATTTTACTCAAAGGAACAAAAAATGAAGACTGATATTCTATCCTTTTCACAAGAGGAGCTAACCGAATATATCACATCGCTTGGATACCCAAAATTCAGGTCGAAGCAAATATACGATTGGATGTATAAGGGCTGTGATTTTCCCGATATGAGCAACCTACCTGCCAAAATGAGAGAGGAGCTTTCGGAAAGCTGTATTATAAGCGTACCAAAAATAAAAAGAAAGCTTATTTCCGAAATCGACGGTACTGTAAAGTATCTTTTCGAGCTTTACGACGGTAATTTTATCGAAAGCGTACTTATGAAATACAAATACGGACTTACGATTTGCATTTCCTCTCAGGTTGGATGTCGTATGGGATGTAAATTTTGCGCCTCAACCATTGACGGCAAGGTGCGTGATTTAAGCGCAGGCGAGCTTCTTGGACAAATAATTGCGGCATCAAAGGACGCAGGCGAGCGCATTTCCCACGTAGTTATGATGGGTATCGGCGAGCCACTTGACAACTACGGTAACGTCATTAAGTTTTTGAAGCTTGTTAACTCTCCCGACGGTCTTGGTATCAGCTATCGCAGCATTTCTCTATCCACCTGCGGCGTTGTTCCCAAAATCTACGAGCTTGCAAAGGAAGATTTCCCGATTACACTTTCAATCTCCCTGCACAGCGCAAGAGATACCGCACGCTCGGAGATTATGCCGATAAATAATTCCTACGGTGTTGCCGAGCTACTGACCGCCTGCAACTCATATTTTGAATCGACGGGTAGGCGTATTTCGTTTGAATACACGCTAATCTACGGAAAAAACGATAGCAAGGAAGAGGCTCTATATCTTGCTAAAACTCTTAAAAAATACTTAAACTGTCCCCTCCACGTAAATCTTATTCCGCTAAATCCCGTATCCGAGCGAGATTTCAAAACGGTTGACAGGCGCAATGCCGAACTATTTTGCCAAACGCTTTGTCGAAACGGCATAAATGCCACCGTCCGACGTACCCTCGGACCTGATATAAACGCCTCCTGCGGTCAGCTCCGTCGAGGCGAGGGAAAAAAGGACTGACACGTGAAGTTGAATTTAAATAAAAAAGGTCTGCAAACGCAGACCTTTTTTATTTACTTATAAGCTTTGCTCCCCCAAAATCGGAAAGCGGAAATTCCTCAAAAAATACTACACGGTGTCCGTGTTTTTCAAGAAAAACTGTAATTTTTTCACCGTCGGGGTGTTCTGATAGATTACCGAAAAACACTACAGTATCACTATCCTTATCAAAGCAGGATGCACCGCCGATAAAACCGCATCCATATCCTTTAAGTAAGATGTTTCCCGCGCTTATTTTAAGTGTATCTACACCGTTTTGGTTAAGAGAAAGGTATATTCCCTCATCCGCAGTTACGGCGCATTTGTCGGTTACAAGGGTAGAGCAAAGCGTATATCCCTGTTTCAAAGACACCGCATGTCGATTTTTCAAAATTTCCGGCGCTAAGCTGTCTATTTTCCCGTACACTGTATCTCCGATAATAAGAGCATCGAACAGTATATCATCGGGATATTTTTTGCCAAGCTTTTTACAAGAGGTAACAAGCCTTACTCCCAAGTCAAGAATAAACGGGTTATCCTTTAAATATTCCTCATCACACAGCAAGGCACCGTCAAAGGTAGTGGAAAAAAGCATATCGGGATGATGTGCAACGGGGGTGTCTAAATTCCCAAAAGAGGGCAAAAAAACACACACGTACCCCTTATTTTCAAAAAAATCAGGAATTTGATGTGGAATTTCACACGAAAAAAACGCAATTTTTTTACCTATCATTTTCCCTTTTTATCTCCACCTTTAGGTTTCTTTTTCACCGCAAATCCGAGGCTTTTCAGCGGTTTTACAAGCTCGTAATACTTACCGTGAGAATACGCAAGGATACGGCTTTTTTCAAGTGAAAGTGCACCGCTTTCATCAAGCAAAGCCTCATCGACTCTTACCGCCGTTATATCGGCAAGAAACATATCGTGGCTACCAAGCGGTATTATATCAAAAACCTTACACTCTATGCTTATCGGACTTTCGGATATCGCAGGTGCGCTAACTGTTGCACTGCTTTCGGGTGTAAGCGAGCAAAGAGCAAACTTATCCTTATTCTTCCCCGTATAAACGCCGCACTTATCAACCGCCTCAAGCAGGTGTGCGGTTGTAAGATTGATAACAAACTCTCCGCTTTTCTTTATCAGTCCGTAGGAGTGTCTTGAAGGTCTTATAGACACGTAGGTTCTTGCAGGGCGCGTGCATACTATTCCCGTCCAGCCCACCGTAAAAGCGTTGGGCTTTTCAAGTGTTCCGCAAGAAACAAGCACTGCAGGAGTAGGGTTTAGCAGCGTGCTCCCCTTCCACGTTTGTTTTGCCATATTTTTTCTCCAAATTCAATCTTAGTTTGATTTTTTTGCTTCGGTCTTTGCCATAAACTTTTCGTTATTTATTATAAATCTTTCGTGAGTGCCGTCGCCGATTACATCTACTCCGTCGGTAACCTTAAGCGTAAAAACAAGCCTACGTCTATCAATTTCCACAAGCTCACTTTCGCATTTTACCGTCATACCGACAGGGGTTGCCGCAAGATGTCTGATATTGAGTGAGGTACCTACCGTACCCTCGCCCTCGCCAAGTTCTACCTGCACACTTTCAGCCGCCGTCTTTTCCATAAGCGCCGCCATCATAGGCGTTGCAAATACGGAAAGAAAGCCGCTGCCTACCGCTTTTGCAGTATTCTCATTTGTTACCTGTACCTGAGCACAGCCCTTTATTCCGACCTCTAACATAACTCTTCTCCTATACCGTTTTCTTTATTTTCTATTCCTTCTTCCCTTACGCTTTTGGCAAAGGAAAGACCTAAAGTTGCCTTTGCACCTACCTTTTGAGCAAGAATAGCACAAGCGCCAATGCTCGCACCGGTAGTTACAATATCATCTATTATTACCACAGTTTGTCCCTGTAAGCTTAGCTCAGGATACAAAAGTGAGTAATTTTTCAGCGCATTTTGTTGGCGCTGAGCTCTTTTAAGAGTCTTTTGCTTTTTAATGCCGTTATTTTCAAAAAGCGGCATAAACACCGCACCGCTTTTATCGGCGATACGCCTTGCTATTTGTTCTGATTGGTCGTGTCCTGCGCGTCTTTTAGCATTTTTGCTTCTTTGTACGTAGGTTATTACGACGTTTGTCCTCTCAAAAAGACGTAAATATCTTTCCTTTAATGCGGTGAGCATCTCCTCGGCAAGGAAATCAAATGTGCTATCCAGCCTTGTATCCTTAACACCAAGAATTATATTTTTGCTAACCGACGGGCGCTTTATATCGTAGCCCGTTACGTGAGTAATCGGTATTTTCGTGCCAAGAAATTCTATTTTACATATACACGCCCTATGAGCTCTGTTACAAATTTTACAGCGCATTTTAGTTTCAAGACGATACACGTCAGCGCATTTTTTGCAAAGAATAACGTCGTCGGACGGCAGTACCACCTGACAGCCTGCGCATTTCGGCGGAAACAAAAGGGTGGCAAGGATAGCGAAAAATCCTTTAATTTTCTTTAAGACCGTCATACCTACTCCTTCTCGCAAGAATATGCTTTAAGCCTGTATAACGCTTAGCCTGACGGTTATTTTGAACCATTGCGTGTATAAGCTCGGGGCGTCCAACTAAAATTACCATAGTCTGCGCTCTTGTTACAGCAGTGTATAAAAGGTTTCTGGTAAGAAGCTTATCGCCGCAGTTATATACAGGAATTATAACGTAAGGATACTCACTACCCTGACTTTTATGAACAGTTATTGCGTAAGCGTGTTCAAGCTCCTCAAGCATACCGAATTCATATCTTGTAAGTCTGCCCTCAAAGTCTATAAGCATTGCGTTATCGTCATTAATAACCGCAAGTACAGTACCTATATCTCCATTAAATATTCCGCAACCGTCGGCTCCGTTTTTATTCCAAAGAATATCATAATTATTCTTTATTTGCATAACCTTGTCCCCCTGACGGAAAACAACGTCTCTGAATTTCTTTTCCTTTTTATTTTGCGATGGGGGATTTAGTGCCCTTTGCAAAAGTGGATTTAAGGCATTGGTACCCGCCGCGCCGTTATGCGAGGGGGTGATTACCTGTATTTGAGTGGTAGGGTCTATACCGTATTTTTTAGGCAGTCTATTAACACACAAATTCGCAACTGTGTCAGCTATCGCCTCATTTGTATCTCTTTCAATAAAGAAGAAGTCGTTTCTTTTACTGTATATTTCAGGATCTTCTCCCGCATTTATAGCGTGTGCATTGGTAACTATAAGGCTTTCCCCTGCCTGACGGAAAATTTTTGTAAGCATTACCGTTCTGTATCTTTGGCAATCGATAAGCTCTGCCAAAACCATACCTGCACCAACCGACGGCAGCTGATTTCTATCTCCTATTATAACGAGTCGGCTACCCGGCTTTATTGCCCTTAGAAGCGACTCCATAAGTAAGGTGTCAATCATTGATGCCTCATCAACGATAACAAGCTCCTCATCAAGGGGATTTTTGTCATCACGGGTAAAGACGGTGCGATTATCGTCAGTACGCATAGTTTCAAGCAGACGATGTATCGTCTTTGCCTCATCACCCGTCGCCTCGGTCATACGCTTTGCTGCTCTACCCGTAGGAGCTGCGAGTACGTATTTGATACCAAGCCGTTTATAAAGCCTTATTATAGCTCGAATAATAGTGGTTTTACCCGTTCCCGGACCGCCCGTAAGTATTAAAACTCCACCAAGCAAGGAGTGAAGTATCGCCTTTCTTTGCATTTTGTCGTACTCAATGTCAAGCTCACTCTCGATTTTAGCGATAAGCTCCTCGGCTCGTTCATTTTCTATCTTTTTACAGGTTGCCTCAAGCATATCAAGCTTGTCCTTGATATAATTCTCGGCTCTGTGGTAGCAGGTAAGATACACGCAGGTACGCGAGCCTACCTTTTCAACCTTAATTTTGCCCTTATCGGACAGGACGTCTATCGCATTTTTGCACATTTCGGTATCAACCTCAAGCAAATTTGAGGTCAGCTCAATAAGGCGGTCAAGCGGTACAAGTGTATGTCCGTTTGTGTTTGCGTTGTAGTTTAAAACGTAGATAATTCCACTTCTTACTCGCTCGGGCGAATTGTCCTCAACACCAAGGCTTCTTGCTATTTTGTCCGCCTTCTCAAAGCCTATTCCGCTAATTTCATCGCAAAGCTGGTAGGGGTTTCTACGCATAACGTCAAGCGCAGCGCCGCCCCATCTTTTATGTATTTTCCACGCATAAGACGGCCCTATATGCTCTCGGCAAAAGAGCATAATCTTACAAATATCCTTTTGAGCCTTAAAGCTTTCGCTTATCTCCGTAGCTTTTTTTTGCGTGAGCCCGTGAACGGTTGCAAGGCGAGAAGGCTCGTTTTCAATCACTTCAAGGGCGTCATCACCGAAGGCTGCAACTATCTTTTCGGCAGTTTTCGGTCCTACGCCCTTGACGGTTTTAGAGGAGAGATATTGAAGTATAGCCGCTGAGGTTGTCGGGTATTCCTTCTCAAAAAACTCGACGGTGAACTGAGTACCAAACGTTCTATGCAGTGTCCACTGTCCATTGGCAACGATAACCTCACCCACGTTTATAAGCGGCATAATACCGACAAGGGTTACAAGCTCCTCGTGTGGAGTGCCGTCCTTTAACGATATTTGACAAACGGTGTATCCACTGTCCTCGCTCTGGTACGTTATCCTTTCGATAACACCGCGAACAGTTTCCTTTTCACTCATAATCTCTCCTCCTTTCCGTTAGTATTTTAAATTTTAAAATCAGTTAAAAGCCGCCTTCAGCTTATCAGCAAGGTCGGTTTTTTCCCAAGGAGCGTTTAGGTCCTCTCTACCCATATGTCCATAAGCGGCAAGTCCGCTGTAAATCGGACGGCGAAGGTCGAAATTCTTGATAATAGCAGCAGGACGAAGGTCGAAAAGCTCACAAAGCTTATCGGAAATCGCCTGTTCATCATACTTACCCGTACCAAAGGTTTCAACCATAACCGAAACGGGCTTTGCAACGCCGATAGCGTAAGCAATTTGTACCTCACACTTACTTGCAAGTCCCGCCTTAACAACGTTCTTTGCAAGGTATCTTGCGGCATAAGCTGCGGTTCTATCAACCTTTGTCGGGTCCTTGCCCGAAAATGCTCCGCCACCGTGTCTTGACCAACCGCCGTAGGTATCAACGATAATTTTTCTACCCGTAAGTCCGCTATCGCCCATAGGACCGCCAACAACAAATCTTCCTGTGGGGTTTACGAATATCTTCATATCGGGACAGCGAAGACTCTCGGGAATTATAGCGTAAATTACCTCATTTATAATATCCTCCCGGAGCTTTTTCATATCAACCTTATCGGAGTGCTGAGAGGAAACGACAACAGTGTCAATGCAAACAGGCTTCCCGTCCTCATATTTTACGGTTACCTGAGTTTTTCCGTCGGGACGGAGATAATCAAGTGTTCCGTTCTTTCTTACCTCGGTTAAGCGGAGTGCAAGCTTATGCGCAAGGGAAATAGGAAGCGGCATAAGCTCAGGGGTATCATCACAAGCGTAACCGAACATCATACCTTGGTCGCCTGCGCCGTTATCAAGACCGTCGGTCATCTCGCCCTCCTTAGCCTCAAGCGCCTTATCAACGCCAAGCGCAATATCGGGGGACTGTGTATGTATAAGGTTAACTACTGCGCAGGTATTACAGTCAAAGCCGTATTCCGCATTATTGTATCCTATTTTATCAACGGTATCTCTAACTATCTTTTGATAATCAACAACCGCCTTGGTGGTAATTTCACCCATTACGGAAACAATACCGGTAGTGGTGGTTGTTTCACACGCTACGCGAGACATAGGGTCTTTTTCAAGCAGTGCGTCAAGAACTGCGTCGGATACGCAGTCGCATATTTTGTCGGGGTGTCCCTCGGTTACCGACTCCGAGGTAAAATACATTACTTTCTTGCTCATTTTTATATATCCTTTCTTTTGTTTACTGTATTAAATAAAAAATCTCCCGCTAACGGGAGATTTTAATATCGGTAGTATCCTCTACCGAGAAAAAACAAATTTTTTCGGTAAGGAAGAAAACTTGCTTCATCTCATCTCCACGGAATTGGCACCTTACGTTTTTTGCAGGTTGCCGGGCTTCATAGGGCCTAGTCCCTCCGCCACTCTTGATAAGATATTGATGTTACGATAAAAGTATATCACATATATAAGTTTTTGTCAATCACTAAAATAATCCAATTAAAAATTTAACAATTTCAGAGCCAAATGTCATTATAAGTCCTGCCGTAATTACTCCGCTAAATATAGAAATAGATGCTCTTTTCTTATTCATATCAAAAAGAGATGCAACAAGTGCACCCGTCCACGCTCCTGTTCCCGGAAGCGGAATTGCAACAAAAATAAATAGTCCCCAAGCGCCGTATTTATCTATTTTTGGGCGGTTTTTATCTGCTTTTATGTAGAACCAATTGGATACCTTAGAAAAAAGCTTGATATTACAACCACGCATACAACTAAGTATCTTCTTGATAAAAACAAGTATAAAAGGGATTGGTAAACAGTTTCCTATCACACAAGTCAAAAGTGTCCAATACGGCGAAAGCTCAAAGAAAATTGTTCCGAACGGAATAGCTCCTCTGAGCTCTACAATAGGCACCATTGACACTAAAAATACGATAAGATACTTTACTATTATCGGCATAAAGTATTCCTTTCAAATGGTATTATTCGTTTATAGGCAAAATTTCTCCGTTTAAAACTGCAAAAAATACAATGAAGCAAACTACAATAACACCAACAGCGCAAAGCGTTACCACAAGTGTTTTAACGCCTAATTTGTAGCCTGACGCATTGTTTTCGTTTGATTTTCTAATTATTCTCGCCCTTGAAAGCGCGGTTGATATAGGCTTATATATCAGCATTACAAGTGCTGCGTTAAGAATCGCTTTGGTAAGATTAAACGGCAGCAGGAGCTTAGGAATAAGCGCAACCACCTGTCCTCTGTCTACTCCCATAAAGTGCGGTGTTATAAACAAATTTGCCAGCATCATAACAGCAGTTACCGAAAAAACAGCCGTTACAAGACCTACTACTGCAAAAATCAGGCTTTTTCTCGCTCTATATATCATCGAAGCAACTAACGAAAAGGTTGCGCTCGAAAGAAAATTCATTATAAAGCCGTAATATGAGGTGTCGGATATGGTGAACATTTCAATAAGTGCCACCAAAATCGAGGTTACAACGCCTGCTATGGGGTGTATAAGCATTGCACCCGTAGTAATGATTGCGTCCTTGATATCGAGAGTCAGAAACGAAACCTTAATTCTGAATACGCAAACGCATACGTACGCAAGTGCAGTAAAAACTCCGCAAAGTACTGTATTTTTTATAACGTCGGAGTGTTTAGTTAGTTTATTCATTATGAAATCTCCTTTTTAAAACGGAGAGCTAGGTAAAGTTATATTTGTTAAACAAACAAAAAACCGAAGCGCCAATGATACTGTGGGCGTTCGGTTAAAAACCTTGTCTTCTCTCATCCGGACTATACCGTCGGTACGGGAATTACACCCGTTCGTGCCAATTTCGGCTTGCGGACTTTACCGCCGATGTGGAATTACACCAACCCACGAAAAACCTTTATTTACTTAACAAATATCCTCGGCGGAAAATATTTATTCCGCCGAGGAAGTTGTTAAAATTTGTTATCTTAACTGATTAGTCAGCAACTGCGGTAACAACACCGGATCCAACGGTTCTACCACCCTCACGGATAGCGAAACGGAGACCAACCTCCATAGCGATAGGAGTGATGAGCACAACGTCCATAACTACGTTATCGCCAGGCTTGCACATCTGAACGTCAGCAGGAAGCTGAATGTTTCCGGTAACGTCAGTAGTTCTGAAGTAGAACTGAGGTCTGTATCCGCTTACGAAAGGCTTCTTTCTTCCGCCTTCCTTCTCGGTAAGAACGTAAACCTGACCCTTGAACTTGGTGTAGGGGTGTACGGAACCTACCTTACAGAGAACCTGACCTCTTTCGATCTCGTTCATCTGGATACCACGGAGAAGAGCTCCGATGTTATCACCAGCCTCTGCCTGAGGAAGAAGGTTTCTGAACATCTCAACGACGGTAACGGTGGTCTGCTTAGCCTCGTCGGAAAGACCAACGATCTCAACTACGTCGTTAACCTTGATGGTACCTCTCTCAACACGTCCGGTAGCAACAGTACCACGACCGGTGATGGAGAATACGTCCTCAACAGGCATAAGGAAGGGCTCGTCGCTCTTTCTTGCGGGAGTGGGGATGTAGCTGTCAACGTTAGCCATAAGCTCAAGGATAGGTGCGTACTCGGGTGCGTTTACGTCGGTGTAAGCGCTGGTGAGAGCCTCACGAGCGGAACCACGGATTATGGGAATATCGTCGCCCGGGAACTCATACTCAGAGAGAAGATCTCTGATTTCCATCTCAACGAGGTCGAGAAGCTCAGCATCGTCAACGAGGTCAGTCTTGTTCATGAATACAACGATTGCAGGAACGCCAACCTGACGAGCGAGAAGTACGTGCTCTCTGGTCTGCTGAAGAGGACCGTCGGTACCTGCAACAACAAGGATAGCGCCGTCCATCTGAGCAGCACCGGTGATCATGTTCTTAACATAGTCAGCGTGGCCGGGG
>JAZOML010000055.1:0-10840 GCA_045653945.1 Eubacteriales bacterium | reverse complement strand
AGCTCTCAAAGGCATATTTCCCACTCGGAAATTTGACAAAGGACGAGGTTAGGTCATTAGCAAACGACGGTGATTTTATCAACGCAAATAAAAAGGACAGTCAGGATATCTGTTTCATTAAAGACGGCAGATACACCGAATTTATCGAAAATTACACCGGCAAATTATATCCGGAAGGCGATTTTGTTGATACCGACGGTAAAATTCTCGGCAAACACAAGGGTATTATCCGCTATACTGTCGGACAAAGAAAAAAGCTCGGTCTTGTTCTTCCCGAGCCACTATATGTTATTGACGTTTGCCCTGACACAAACACCGTTATCCTTGGTAAAGAGGAGCACTTATTTAAGCGTGAGCTTACCGCTCACAAAATTAATCTTATTTCTGTTTCTAAAATTGACGGCGAAATGAGGGTTAAAGCTAAAATCAGATACAGACACCCAGAATCACCTGCAACTGTAATTCAAACAGCAGATGATGAACTCAAGATTACCTTTGACGAACCGCAAAGAGCGATAACAAGAGGGCAATCGGTGGTGCTTTATGACGGCGATACCGTTGTTGGTGGAGGAATAATAAAGTAAAAAAGCGATGCATTTGCATCGCTTTTTTAAATTATAGATATTTTTCAATAAATTCAATAATCTCGCCGCTATCCTCAAGACCGTGTGGGTGGTGGTCGCAATCGGGTTTACACCAAACCTTAATGGATGCATTATGGAGCTTATAATACGCAATTAGAGGTTCCGAATTCTTCTTACAGTCAACAACCGTATCACTTCCGCCGTACACAAGTGCAACGGGAATTTTGTTATCAGTTAGAGTTTTCAGGCGTTTAATCGGGCAGTCATTATATACAAAAAGCTCAGATTTATCGGTAAAGCCGTATGCAAGCATCTGCTCCATTCTCCAACCTTGGCGGCTTTCCTCAGGAAAGCTATCGTGCCAACCGTCAAATGAAAGCAGCGGTGCGTCAAGATAAAGAACCGAAACGTATGTAGGGTATCTAGATGCAAAGCTTACGGCGTGATAGCCGCCACAGCTCATACCAATACAAATACATTTACGTCTTAGACCGTACTTTTCGTGCATAAAGTCAACGAAATCACGTTTAACTCTTTGATCCTCATCAACACCCCAGCGGTTAAGGTTTTTAACGTATGCAAGTACGTAACCTTTTTCAAGCATTTCCTTTTCTATTCTATCGGAAAATGCATTAAAATACTCTGTTTTGAGCATCCAGTCCTTTTTATATTCTTTTGTATTCGGAAATATAATAATTGCTTCTCTTCCCTGAAAAACAAAATCTATGCGCTTAAAACCGTCCATAATCTTAAAGTGTGGATTTTACCACTGTCATACTTCCGTAAAAGTCCACTTTACCTGTGTCAGCAAATGCAAAAACACTTGTACCCTTGCCGACCTGAATACGAACACTGCCGTTTTGTATATAGCCATCTCCATCGGTAACCGTAAAGGTTGCAAAGCTTTCGCTATTAACCTCAACGGTTTCGTTACCGTCAACCTCAATTCGGCTTACGTTAAAATATGGGCAGTTAACAAGCTTAAGCTCGTTTCCAACCTTTTCGGGATTTACGTAAAAATCGTTTGTAGGTTCTAGAATTGAAGCTACCATACTTTGCTCTATATGAAGCTCACGCTCGTTACCGTTTTTATCCTTACGCTTGAAGTCAAAAAGTCGGTAGGTAGTATCAGATGTTTGCTGTATTTCACAAATAGTAATTCCCGCACCGATAGCGTGAATTGTTCCTGCTGATATATAGAAGGTATCTCCCGGCTTTACGTAAACCTTATTGAGATATTCTGTGATAGTTCCGTCAAGGATAGCATCGCGGAATTTTTCTTTTGTAAGCGGTTCTTTTACCCCCATGTAAAGGAAGGCTCCCGGCTCACAGTCGAGGATAATCCACATCTCGGTTTTTCCGCCGAATGCTCCGAGCTGCTTTGCAATATCATCGTTTGGGTGAACCTGAATAGATAGCGACTGAGCAGCATCAATAAATTTTATAAGTATCGGGAACTTATCGTAGTCTTTAGCCTTTGTACCAAGACAGGACCAACCCTTTTCCTCAATAATTTTCGTTATAGATTTGCCGTCGTAAATACCGCCTTGAGCTATACTTTCTTTATTTGGATAACCGGAAAGCTCCCAAGACTCAGCAATATCTTGAAAATCACTCTTTCCGTATTTTTTATAAAGATTTGTGCCACCCCAAATTGCTTTTGCACAGTATGGTTTTAATTTAAAAATCTGCATTTTTACTATCCTTTCGTTATTTAAAAACCGTAATAGGTTAAAATTCCATTATAAATTCCCCTTGCGTATAGTGCAGGGTTATCGTTCATAAAATTTGCCTCGCCCGGATTTGAAATATATCCAATTTCAACTAAAGTTGCGGGCATTTGCGTTTTTCTTAATACATAAAGTGTAGGTCTTGCCGAAACTCCTCTATTCGGATAACCGGTAGCCTCGGTTAAACGTAGCAGAATGTCTTGAGCTAAAGCATCAGCAGGGGTATTAAGTCTATAAACAAAGGCTTCAGAGCCTGTTGCTGAAATTATATTAGATGCGTTAAGGTGTATGGATATAAATGCATCAGCTCCATATCTATTAGCCGCATCAACGCGTAAGCGTAAGCTTTCAGCATTTGACTTACCAAGGATTTCTTCAAAGCTATTTCTTGAAAGCCTTGCCTCAAAATTTGGATTGTTATTTAGAAGTCGGGCAAGCTCGACACCTACGCGGTATGTTATATCCTGTTCGCGATATCCGTTTCCCTCAGCTCCTGCGTTAGGATTTCTTGGATTGTGTCCTTGGTCAATAAAAATTCTAATCATATTTTCTCCTCTACAAGCGTTTTTTACATTATACGCTTAATATAGGGAAAAATTTACTGATTACATACCTTTTAGTACATTAGTTATTTGTGTTTTATAATCATTAACAACGTTTTCAGGAGATAAAATTTCAAGCTCGCCTGCAAAACCGAACACCCACCCAAAGAAACGTACACTTATCTGCACCGGTGTATAAAACTCAAATTTATCACCACAAGGATAAGTTTTAAGTTCCGTACCAAAGCGGTCAAACATAGCCGCAGCAAGGTGATTTTTCGCTCTGAAATGCACCATAAATTCTTCGCCCTTATACATTTCAAATACGTTGCTGCTATAACTGGTAAGCGAAACCTTTTCAAACTCAGCGCTTCCCTTTCTAGGTATATCGAGAATTGAAATATTATCCATTCTATCAACTCGAAAATGACGAATTGTTTCGCTTTTGTGATGATATGCAATAAGATAGTAAAATTCATCACGCCAAATAAGAGCAAACGGACTAATCTCATAAAATTCGCCATCGTGCCTTTTAATGCGCTTCTTATCCGGGAAAATGTCGGTATATTGGAATTTGATTGCCCTGTTATCAGTAATCGCCTCGTGAATTGTGTCTATTAAGTAAAGTGCGTTCTTATCCTTATCCTGAATTCTATCGTGGATATACACTGTTCTTTGAAGCTTACCCTCATCGTATATGCTTACAAACTGTGAAAGTTTTTTTATAAGCTCAGTGCATTGCTTATTTGAGATGAATTTAGAGGATTGAACTGCATCAACAAGCATTTTAAGTTCGGCAAGTTCAAATTTACGTGAAAGTACGTGAAATCCTCCGTTTCTGCCGCCGACGTGTTCAATATCAAGAATATCAGCATCACAAAGCAAATTTATATCGCTATATATGCTTTTCCTTTCCGCAGTAACGCCGTATTTTTGAAGCTTATTAATTATTTGAGTTGCATTTAAAAGGTGATCCTCATCTGTGTATTTTGATAAAATATCAACGAGATATAAAATTTTCAATTTTTGATTTTCACTTTTCATAAACACCTCTTATTTGATAATTATATACTGTTAATGATATTTTTATATACATTCCCACGTTCCACATAATCATAAAACATATCAAAACTTGCGCTCGCGGGTGATAGTAAAATGTTATTTTTTTCGTTAGCAAACTGATACGCACAATAGATTGCATCAGAAAAATCAGAGCAAACAGTTATACTGTCAAGCGGTATTCCGTTGGTTATAAGCGTATTATATATCTTCCATTTATTTGCACCAACAAGTACGAATTTCAATACTTTTTTAGGTGAATTAAGTGCAAGAGGTTTATAATCAAGGTTTTTATCATAACCACCTAAAATCAAAATAACACTACTGTCAGGAAAACAGGAAAGCGTTGCATTAGTCCTTGAAGGTGTAGAATCAATCGAGCTGTCATAAAATTTCACACCGCACTTCTCTGCAACAAATTCGCATCTATGCTCAACACCACAAAAGCTCTCGGCTACATTGTTTATATCACTCTTTTGAATATACGGATAGGTTAATCCTATCGCCGTCATAAAATTAAGAACATTATATTTGCCAACTAGCTTTATTTTGTGTATATCAAGCAAGCTTTCGCCTTTAAAGGTAATATTATCACCGTCTAAACCTATGCCATTTGAATTTTTTCCAAGGAAAACTGTAATTATGTCCTTTTTGTTAACGGGTGTCAAATCGGTGTAAGAAAAATTTTTTGGAAAAACCGATTTTTGGGTATTTTGTGTGAAAATTTTGAGCTTAGAAGCGATATATTCCGCCATATTAGTATGCCAATCAAGGTGATTTTCGGTAATATTTGTTATAGCGGAGCAATGAGGAGCAATATCAAGCGTCATAAGCTGAAAGCTTGATAACTCGCACACTGTAACGGAATTTTCATCAAGTTTTTCAACAAAAGACATAAGCGGAGTACCGATATTACCACCAATAAAGGTGTTTTGTGGATTTTTCCGTTTTAAAAGCTCGTAGGTTATGCTTGTTGTGGTAGTTTTGCCGTCGCTTCCGGTTATGCCGTAGATCTTCCCTTTTGCTTTTGTAAAAAAAAGTTCAACCTCGCTTGTCAGTGTTGCTCCGAGTGAAATATTATCGGTAATTTCCTTTGCATCGGGGCGTATAACGGGAGTTCTGAACACAAAATCCGTTTTTTGGGGCAAATCATACGGTAAAACAGTTGCTTTCTTTATTCCATTTTTTTGAAGAACGTCCGTAATTTCATTTTCCGACTTCCTTTTATCCGAAACGAATATTTCCGCACCTTGCTTTGCAAGATAGGAAATAAGCGCCTCGTTTGATCTGCCAAGCCCAAAAATTCTGCATTTTGAACCCGACAAGCTCTTTAAGTCAGCGTTATTCAATTATCAGTTCTCCTTAAAATATTACTAATATGTAAATAACCGCAAAAGTGGTGTAACTGTCCACCTTTGCGGTCATTTCTGGTTTTGAGTGGACTTATAAGCCGGGTTCTGTGCCGACTAAAAGTCGACCGCAATTATCTATCTTGGCTTTATGTCGCCATAAAGCTCCTTGCCACCCGTGAAAAAACGTCGGGCAAACGCGGAACACGAAGTTTCCTTTTCACATACGGTGTTGCTTCGGATAGGGTTTACATTTGCTAGTATGTTACCATACTGCCGGTGAGCTCTTACCTCGCCTTTCCATCCTTACCAAGCAGGGCTTGGCGGTTTATTTCTGTTGCACTTTCCCTAAGGTCGCCCTCGGCTGACGTTATCAGTTATCCTGCCCTATGAAGCCCGGACTTTCCTCGCACTAATACCTTTCGGCGTGATAGTACGCAATTGCGCCGTCCACTCAAATATAGTTTTTTAGAACATAAGCTCGCCCTTGTAAACGAGTTTAGCATTACCTGTCAAGGTAATTCCGTCATCGGTGTAGTTAACGATAAGGTCGCCGCCCTTTACCTTTACGGTTATATCAGCGCCCTTGTCGCAAAGACCAAGCTCGCAAGCTACTGCAACGGCTGCACAAGCACCCGTACCGCATGCAAAGGTTTCCCCGTTTCCACGCTCCCAAACACGCATTTTGAGTGTGTTTCTATTTACAACACGAACAAATTCTGTGTTAATTCTCTCAGGGAACAGCTTATTGTATTCAAACTTAGGTCCTATTGTTTCTACGTCTACTGCATCAACCTTATCGCAGAACACTACGCAGTGGGGGTTTCCAACCGAAACACAGCTTATACTGTATTCAGTACCGTCAATAGTAACCTTATGGTCCATAACCTTATCAGCCTTTAACTTAACGGGAACATTCTTCGCAGTAAAGTCTGCCTTACCCATTTTAGCAGAAACAGAGGTTACCTTGTCATTTGAAGTGTAAACGGTAACTTCTTTTATACCACTTGCGGTTTCAAGAGTCATTTCCTCTTTTACCACTTTTCCACTATCGTAAAGGTACTTAGCAACACAACGTATGCAGTTACCCGCCATTTTACCCTCAGTACCGTCTATATTGAACATCCTCATTTTAGCATCGGCTACGTCGGAGTTTTCAACAAGAACAAGTCCGTCAGCACCGATACCGTAATGACGGTCAGTGTACATAAGAGTAAGCGATTCGGGACAGGTAATCTTTCCATCGCAGTTATCAACGAGAATATAGTCGTTACCCGTTCCCTGCATCTTAAGGAAATAAAGCGGATTCTTCTCGGTTCTCATTGAGTTGATATCAACAAGCTCAGTGTTGTGCTCGGTATATCTTGATGCGATAATATCGGCAAGAGCGTTTGCTGTATCAAGCGAGGTAAGACAAGCAACACCAAGCTGAGTAGCTCTTCTATGAAGTCTTACAAAGTCCTCAATGGATTTCTTCTGACCAATACCCGTGTAAACGATGTAGTTGAGCTTTTCACCCTCAAGAAGGTCCATAATTTCATTAGTTTTTGAAAGGTTACGAACAACGGTAACGTCGATACCAAGAGATGCAATTTCTCTTGCAGTTCCTCTTGTAGCATAAAGCTTAAAGCCCTGCTCGTCAAGCTTTTTTGCAAGCTTAACAATTTCAAACTTATCCTGGTCGGAAACTGTAAGGAATACGCCCTTTGCCGCACTTGCTGTGTGGTCATAAAGCTTAAATCCTGCCGAAATCATACCCTTGAATATAGCCTCGTTTAGTGTCTTACCTATACCAAGAACCTCACCGGTTGATTTCATTTCCGGGCCAAGTGCAGAGTTAACGTCATTAAGCTTCTCAAATGAGAATACGGGAACCTTAACCGCGTAGTATGGAGGTGTTTTATAAAGACCTGTACCGTATTCAAAATCCTTAAGCTTTGCGCCAACCATTATCTTAGAGGCAAGATCAACCATAGGAACGTTAGTAACCTTGCTGATATAAGGAACAGTTCTTGATGCTCTTGGGTTAACCTCAATAACATAAAGCTCGTTTCTATAAATAAGGTACTGGATATTAACAAGTCCCTTTGTGCCAAGTGAAAGCGCAAGCTTGGTTGAGCAATCAATAACCGTCTTTTTCATCTTATCGCTGAGATTATATGGCGGATATACAGCAATAGAGTCGCCTGAGTGAACACCGGCTCTTTCAATATGCTCCATAATACCGGGGATAAGAACGTCAACGCCATCGGAAATTACGTCAACCTCAAGCTCAGTACCCATAAGGTACTGGTCAACAAGAACAGCGTTTTCAATTCCCTGTGCGAGAATAATCTTCATATAACGCTTTACGTCGTCCTCGGTGTGCGCGATTGTCATATTCTGACCGCCGATAACGTATGAAGGACGAAGGAGTACGGGATAGCCAAGAGTAGATGCAGCTTCAAGTGCCTCAGCCTCGGTCATAACCGAAAGTCCCTTAGGACGTCTAATGTTAAACGATTCAAGAAGAGCATCAAAGCGTTCTCTATCCTCAGCAACGTCAATTCCGTCCGCAGACGTACCGAGAATTTGTATGCCGTTATCGTCAAGGAACTTGGTGAGCTTAATAGCAGTTTGACCGCCAAACGCAACAACAACGCCAACGGGCTTCTCAACCTTAATGACGTTCATTACGTCCTCAGGAGTGAGGGGTTCAAAATACAGTCTATCGGCAGTATCAAAGTCGGTAGATACGGTTTCGGGGTTGTTATTTATGATAACTACCTCATAACCGAGCTTTTTAAGTGCCCAAACGCAGTGAACGGACGAATAGTCAAACTCTATACCCTGACCAATACGGATAGGACCTGAGCCAAGAACGATTATAGTTTCCTTTTTCTTATTAGCTACAAGCTCTCTTGCCTCGCACTCCTTATCATATGTTGAATAGAAGTAAGGTGTGCTTGCGGCAAACTCGGCAGCACAGGTGTCAACCATCTTATAAACGGCGTCAGCGCCTGTGGGAAGGTCATATCCACTTATTCTCGCAAGTGCCTTGTCGGGATAACCGAGCTTTTTGCCCTTGAAGTAATCGTCAAGAGTAAGCTGTTTACCTTCAATTTCGTCTTCAAAGTCAGCAAGATTTTTAAGCTTATTTATAAACCATTTATCAATTCTTGTAATTCTATTGATTTCGTCAACGGTTACGCCTCTCTTAAGAGCCTCAAATACCGTGAACAGACGTCTGTCATCGCAGTTACCGAGCATATCAATAATATTCTCGCTTTGCTGGATTACGGGGTTGTTAAGGGTATCAAGTGAAATTTCAGCTCCTCTAACCGCCTTCATAAGCGCCATTTCAAAGGTAGGAGCGATAGACATAACCTCACCCGTTGCCTTCATTGCCGTTCCAAGCTTTCTACTTGCGTGAACGAACTTATCAAAGGGCCATTTCGGGAATTTTACAACGATATAGTCAATCGCAGGCTCAAAGCAAGCATAAGTAGTACCTGTAACGTCGTTCTTGATTTCGTCAAGAGTATAACCGAGAGCAATCTTTGAGGTAACCTTTGCAATCGGGTATCCGGTTGCCTTTGATGCAAGTGCGGAGGAACGGGAAACACGGGGGTTAACCTCGATAACCGCATAGTTCATACTTACCGGATCAAGCGCAAACTGACAGTTACAGCCGCCCTCGATACCAAGCTCGGTAATAATGTCAAGCGAAGCGTTACGGAGCATACTGTATTCCTTTGCGGAAAGTGTTACTGCAGGGGCGACAACAATAGAGTCGCCGGTATGAACACCAACAGGGTCAACGTTCTCCATTGAGCAGATTGCGATTGCGTTACCTACGCTATCACGCATAACCTCAAACTCAACCTCTTTCCAACCATAGATGTATTTTTCAACAAGAACCTGAGTAATAGGCGAAAGCATAAGACCGTTCTTTGCAATTACGCGAAGGTCATCAAGATTGTGAGCAACACCGCCGCCTGCACCGCCAAGCGTAAATGCAGGGCGAATAATAACGGGATATCCGATTTGCTCAGCAATTTCCTCTGCTCTTTCAAGCGTGGTCGCAATATCGGAGGGAATGCAGGGCTGACCTATTTTTTGCATAGTGTCACGAAAAAGCTCTCTATCCTCAGCTTTATCAATTGCCTCGGCGTTAGTACCAAGCAGGCGAACTCCGGACTTTTCAAGAAATCCTTCTTTTGCAAGCTGCATAGCAATAGTAAGACCGGTTTGTCCGCCAAGACCGGCAAGAATACTGTCAGGCTTTTCCTTTTGAATTATTCTTTTAACTGTATCAACAGTAAGCGGCTCAAGGTAGATTTCATCAGCAAGAGCCTTATCGGTCATAATCGTTGCAGGGTTGGAGTTAACAAGAACAACGTTTATTCCCTCTGCCTTCAAAACACGACAAGCCTGTGCTCCTGCATAGTCAAACTCAGCCGCCTGACCAATAACGATAGGACCTGCACCAATAACGAGTACCTTTTTTATATCCTTACAAAGTGGCATAAATTTATATATCCTTTCCTTGATGAAATCTTAAAGCATTGAAACAAACTTGTTAAAGAGAACGTTTTCGGTGTTATCCTCACCAAACGCCTTTTCTGGAATAAACTGTACCGAGAAAGCCTTATCACTTGCATACTCAACACCCTCGCAGGTCTTGTCGTTACCGTTGATATAGGTAACTACACCGCTAAGCGCGGTAACACTGTCGGTATCAACACAATAGCCGTGATTTTGGCTTGTGATGTGAGTTCTGCCTGTTGCAACCTCTTTAACCGGCTGGCTTGCGCCTCTATGACCGTATTTGAGCTTGTAGGTTTTAGCTCCCTTTGCAAGAGCAAGTATTTGATGTCCAAGTGAAACAGCAAATATCGGCTTCTTACCAACAAGGGATTTAACGGTTTCAATACACTCCTTGTAATCCTCAGGATTACCTGAACCGCTGCCAAGGAAAATACCGTCGGGATTTGTAGCAAGGACCTCATCGGCAGTTGCGCTTGCAGGAAGGACAGTAACCGAGCAATCTCTACTGAGTAAGCTATTAACTGCTCCGTATGTTTCGCCGTAGCATATTACTGTAACCTTATGCTTTTCGTTTTCAGCTTTATAAACCTTGTTACCGCAAGAACAAAGTGTGAATTCAGGTTTATATGCCTTAAGAAGTGCAAAATCAACTGCGGACGGATCGTCGCAAATAATTGCATTCATCGTTCCGTTTTCTCTAATAATCTTAGTAAGCGCTCTCGTATCAACACCATAAATACCGGGAATTTTGCGAGTCTTGAGCTCACTGTCGATTGTTCCCTCACAACGGAAGTTAGATGGTTTTTCGCACCATTCTCTTACTATGTAAGCCGCAGGAGCGATCTCCTTTCCGTTGGTATCCGCGCTTATCCAACCGTAGTTACCAATAAGGGGAAATGTTTGAAGCAAAATTTGTCCCTTATAGCAGGCATCGGTTAATGTTTCGATATAGCCAACCGCTGAGGTATTGAATACTATCTCACCGATAGCCTCACCCTCATAGCCAAAGCGAGTACCCTCAAAGATTTGCCCATTTTCAAGTACAA
>JAZOML010000054.1:0-21524 GCA_045653945.1 Eubacteriales bacterium | reverse complement strand
CCTGCGTATACGGGAATACCGCAGCTATCCGCTGTGAACTTGTTGAGCAGTGTTTCCTTTGAGCCGCCGCCTATAACGTTGATAAACGGAGTCTTTTTGCCGGTTATTTTTTCAATATTGAGAAGAGTGTCTTTGTAGCGGAGCGCAAGGCTGTCAAATACGCAGCGAACAAACTGTCCCTTGGTTTCGGGAACGGGCTGACCTGTTTTCTTGCAGTAGTCTGCTATACGCTTCGTCATATTTCCGGGAGGAGTGAAGATAACGTCATCGGGGTTGATTAAGGAACGCATAGGCTCGCTCGCTTCACCCATAGCCGCAAGGTCATCGTAGGAGGTCTTATAGCCGTCCTGCTTTGCAAAGTCGCGGCGACACTCGGTGTGAATCCAGAGTCCCATAATATTTTTGAGGAAGCAAATCTTTCCGTAAGCTCCGCCCTCGTTTGTGATGTTGTAGCTTTCTGTTTCCTTATTTATAATTGGAGCGTCAAGCTCGGTACCCATAAGCGACCAAGTACCCGAGCTTATGTAAACGAAATCATCGCCCTTAGCTGGTACTGCCATAATAGCGGACGCGGTATCGTGAGAAGCAACGCTGATAATGTCTGCGTTAATATCGCCAACCTCAGCTCTTACCTTGTCGGTGAGCTTCCCAACCTTTGTGCCGGGCTGAATAATCTTGCCGAAAATATGGGTGGGTATACCGTGCTTTTTGATTACGTCATAAGCCCAATCGCCTGTTTTAGGGTCGATAAGCGCACCCGTTGTTGCGTTTGTATATTCGTTAAACTTTTGTCCTGTGAGCAGGTAGTTTAAAAAGTCGGGAATCATCAGCATAGTGTCTGCTGAATTAATGAGGTCGGGGTTGGTACGCATATCGGAGAGAAGCTGATATATGGTATTGAAATTCATATTTTGAATACCCGTAGCCTGATAAAGCTCGCTTCTGCTCATATACTTATTTGCGTACTCCATAATATCGTCGGTACGGCTGTCGCGGTAGTTTACGGGAGAGGAAACCATCCTTCCGTCCTTGCCGATAAGAGCATAGTCAACGCCCCAAGTGTCGATACCTATACTTTTTATATCTTTGCCTGCGAGCTTTATGGACTGCTTGATGTTCTCAAATATGTCCATAACGTTCCATTGGAGCGTTCCTGCCATATAGGTTGAGCTGTCATCAAAGCGGTGGTTTTCGGCAAGAGTTAACCTCTTACCGTCGTAGCTACCGACAATTCCTCGTCCACTCGTTGCGCCGAGGTCGATAGCAAGCATTTTTAAATCTGCCATAATATGTAGTCCTTTCTTTACCTTGGAAAGATTTATTTTCTTACTTTAAATTTGCAAGTATGCTCTTAAGTGCATCTGTTGCCGCACCAAAGGCTTCCTCACTTGTTTTATAGGTGGGAATGATAGAGCTTACAGTTTCCCTTTCGAGTTCCTTAAGACCGTCAAACAGGCAAAGGTGCGGTTCAAGGGTAAGAGTGATTGTTTCATCTCGCTTGTTAAGGTCTGCAAGTATTTCGGGAATACGTCCAATGCCTGTACCCGCAGGAACTACCCATTTATTTTCGTGGCAGTCCTTGATGTGCATATAGTAGATGTAATCCTTTAACTGCCCGTAGGCATCGGGATAGGTGGTAACGTCCTCTTGGATAAAGTTTGCGGGGTCGAAGATGCATTTTATCTCGCCACCGAACTCCTTCATTATTTCAAGTACGCCCTCGGGCTTTGCTCCGTAGATGTCCTTTTCGTTTTCGTGGCAAAGGGTAACGCCGTAAGGTCTTGCCGCTTCAAGCATCATATGGAGATATTCCATTACCTGACTGCGGTACGGAGCGATATTATTTGTGTCGGGAACGAAGAACGAGAACATTCTTATATTGGAAGTTCCAAGAATATTTGCCGCCTCGTAGATTCTTTTGCAGGTGTCAAGATGCTCGTGAATATCGTCCTCAAGCAGTTGTATTTTGCCAAGCGGTGAGCCGATGCTCCAAGTGGAAAGTCCGTTTGCATCAAGCATACGCTTTGCTTCCTTAACCTCTTCTGTGGTGAGGTGGCAAATGTTTTTGCCGTTTACACCGCGTATTTCGGTGTATTTAATGCCGTTTTTTTGCATTCCCTCGATTTGCTTTGCAAAGTCCGAGGAATATTCGTCTGTGAATGCTGCGAGCTGAAAATTTGCCATAATTGTTCCCTATCTTTAGTTATGGATTAGTGCTTTATTTCTATTATTGTAACTCCGCCGTCGCCCTCACCGTATCCGCCAAGACGGAAGGATGCTACACGGGGTTCTTTTTTAAGCGCCGTCCATAGCGCTTGTTTAAGTGCGCCTGTTCCCTTGCCGTGAATAAGACTGACGGTAAAAAATCCTGCCATATATGCGTCGTCAATGTATTTATCAACAACAAACCAAGCCTCATCTCCCGTCATACCGCGAAGGTCAATTTCGGTTTTAAAGGCTTTTGGCGCAAGTGTTTTGGTTACTGTGCCGCTCTTAGCCTTTTGAGGCTTTTTGCCGTTTTTTTCGATAAGTCGGAGCTTGTTTTCTTCTATTTTGCTTGTAACGATACCGATTCGTACCGAAACAAAGCCGTTTTTATCAGCTGTTTTGAGTACTGTGCCTACCTTGTCAATTCCGACGATACGTACCTCGTCGCCAACAATCAGTGGGCGTGGCAAGGTGTAGTCCTCGTCATCGGAAATATCGGTGTCAATAAGGGTGTCCTCAGAGGAGCGAAGTCCCGAGCGAACTTCCGCTCTTGCCTTTTCAAGTCCTTCCTTTGATAGTTCCTTTGCGCTTTGCTTTTGAAGTCTTTCAAGCTTGTCAAATACGAAATTCGAGGTTGCTCTTGCGCTTTCAATCATACGGGTAGCTTGTTCACGGAGATTTTGAGTATCTCTATGAGTGCGCTCACTAAGAGCCTCAAGCTCACTTTGCCGCTTTGCCTCGTATTCCTTAAATGCTTTTTCTCTTGCGTCAAGCTCTGCCTTTTGCTTATCAAGCTCAACTCTTGCCTTATCAAGACTTGCAATACTTCTTTCAACCTGTCGGTCCTCGGCGCTGATATACTGCTTAGCTCTTGCGATTATTCGCTTTGGAATACCGATTCGCTCGGAAATCGCAAAAGCGTTTGAGCGTCCTGGAGTTCCGATAATAAGTCGGTAGGTAGGCTTAAGTGTATCGACATCAAACTCACAGCCTGCGTTGGTAACGCCGTTGGTGTTAAGCGCATATTCTTTAAGCTCGGAGTAGTGGGTTGTTGCGGCGCAAAGCGCACCGTAAGAGCGTATCTCTTCAAGTATTGATATTGCTATCGCCGCACCCTCGACAGGGTCGGTTCCTGAGCCAAGCTCGTCAAAGAGCACAAGGCTATCCTTGTCAACCTTGCCGAGAATATCGAGTATACCGCTCATATGCGAGGAAAAGGTAGAGAGTGATTGCTCAATGCTTTGCTCATCGCCTATATCCGCTAAAATTCCGTCAAAAAGGCATATATCCGCATTTTTACACGGCAAAGCAAGTCCCGATTGTGCCATAAGAGCAAAAAGCCCGAGAGTTTTAAGTGTTACCGTTTTACCGCCTGTATTCGGACCCGTGATAACAAGCGTGTCAAAGTCTTTCCCAAGTGAAACGCTTATCGGTACAACGGTTTTGACGTCAAGCAGCGGGTGTCTTGCTTTTTCAAGTAAAAAGTAGTGCTTTTCGTTTATTTCGGGCTCAACGGCATCAAGCCTGTTTGCAAATTCACCCTTTGCAAAAATAAATGCAAGGAGCGTTAAATTCATAAAGTTGAGGTTAATCTGCTGACCGTAATCGGCGCAGTCCTTTGAAAGTGAAGCGAGTATGCGCTCAATTTCTCTTGCTTCCTTGCTTTCGAGCTCGCGAAGCTCATTGTTTGCCTCAACCACTGCATACGGCTCGATAAAAACAGTAGCTCCCGTTGCCGAGGTATCGTGGATAAGACCCTTGATTTCGTTCTTGTATTCAACCTTTACGGGTACAACGTACCTTCCGTTTTTAACGGTTACAAGGTTTTCCTGAAGGTATTTTGAATAGCTGCCCGAAATAAATTTAGTCAGTGTATTTCGCACGTTTGCCTGAGCGTTTCGTACCTTGCGGCGCAAATCCGCAAGTGCAGGGGACGCCTCGTCCGCAACGAAATCCTCAATAGGTATTGAACGGAAGATTTTTTCCTCTAAAAAACGGTTTGGAGAGAGTCTTTTGAATATTTCATCAATTACGGTAGGTTCAGCCTCACCGTCATCAATATAATCAAGTACGCCTCTTGCAGTGCGAAGCACGTTACCGATTTCGCGCAGCTCACCCGTTGAAAGGGTTGCGTGCTTTATTGCCTTTTCGATGCTGTCGGCAACGTCCTTAATGGAGCAAAACGACGGCATACCCTTTTTTGCTATTAAATATCTTGCTGCGGAGGTCTCAGCCTGAAGCCTTTTGACTCTCACTGTGTCTGCTTCGGGCATAAGGTCGCGTGCAAGAAGCTTTGCGCCCTCGGTTGGAGCGCAGGCTGAAAGCATTTCCGCTATTTTATTAAATTCAAGTGTTCGTATTGCTCTTTTAAAATGCGACATAATTCCTCTTAGTCGTTAAGAAATTTTAAAAATGTAAGTCTGTGAATCGGGCTTGGACCGTATTTTCTTACGGCGTCCATATGCTCGGCAGTGGGGTAGCCTTTGTGCTTTGCAATTCCGTATTCGGGATAAAGCGCATCGTGTTCAAGACAAAGCCTATCTCTTGTAACCTTAGCAAGAATTGAAGCCGCCGCAATATTAGGGGACTTTGCATCGCCCTTGACAACAGTTACTGCATCACAGGGGAAATTTCTCGCTACGTTTCCGTCAACAAGTGCCAAATCGGGGCTTGGTGTTAAACGCTCGATGCTTTTTCTCATTGCAAGCTGAGCAGCGTTAAGTATGTTTATTTCATCAATAATCGTATTGTCAACAAGCTCAATAGCATAAGAAACGGCATTTTCAATAATTATATCGTAAAGCTCCTCGCGCTTTTTTTCGGAAATCTTTTTTGAATCGTTGAGTCCGGGTAAAATCAAGCCCTTTGGCAAAATTACCGCCGCTGCGGCAACGGGGCCGCAAAGCGGACCTCGACCTGCCTCATCGGTACCGCAGATTACCGAGTAGCCCTTTTCAAAATATTCGTTTTCAATATCCCACTCAAGCGGGGTTGGTGCTTTTCTTGGCATAGCTTAAATATCCTTTACTGTGGTAGCTCAAGTGAAATTCTACCTATTTTGCCCGAGCGGAATTCTTCAAGCAGCATAATAGCTGCTCGCTCGGTATTAATCTCGCCTCGTGCGGCAAGGAAGCCTCTTTTTTTGCCGATTGCCTCAAGCACGTCGTAGTCAAGAAGCTCGTCGTCAAGGTCGGCTTCGGTTATTTTATATCTTTCAATAAGAGCGATTGGGGCGATAGCACGAAGTCTTGAAACGAGCAGACACGCAATTTCCTCGATTTCGAGTATCATATCCTTGATTGCGCCCGTGATAGCTAAATTCTCTCCGACAAGCTTTTCCTCGAACTTTGGCCAAAGCACACCGGGGGTATCAAGCAGGTCAAGACCGTGCTTTGTCGGTACCCATTGCTTATCTCGTGTTACACCTGGACGGTTTTCGGTTTTTGCCTTGTTAGAACCTGCCATACGGTTGATAAACGTGCTCTTTCCTGAGTTTGGAATACCCACTACAAGAGCCTTTAGGGTACGTCCGAGCATACCTCTGCTTTCGTATCTTGCAAGCTTTTCGGCAAGTATTTCTTTGATTTTGGGCATAATATCCGAAAGTCCCTGCCCTGTATTGCAGTCGGTAAAAATGCACTCAATTCCCTGCTTTTTGAAATGGTCTCGCCATTTGTCGCAGGCGGACTGATTTGCAAGAGAGGCTTTGTTGAGTAAAATAAGCCTTGGCTTACTTTCGGCAAGCTTTTCTATATCGGGGTTGTGTGAGGAATAGGGAATTCTTGCGTCAAGTATTTCGATAACTATATCTACGAGCGGCAGGCTCTCGCGAATAAGGCGCTTGGTTTTCGCCATATGACCGGGAAACCATTGTATTTGCTTTGATTGCTCCATAGCCTGTCTCCTTTGCTTTAGAAAAATTTAAAATCGCTTATCGGGAAAAGTCGCACAACAACCTCTCCGAGTATATAACGTGTATCAATCATACCGATACTTGAGCTACGGCTGTCAAGCGACTTTTTGTGTCCTCTGTTATCGCCCATAACAAAAACGTGTCCGCTCGGTACGGTAAAGGTTGTATCAAGATAATCCGAGGTATCAAACGGCGTCATCTCGCCCGAAATGTAATCCTCGCTTAAAGGCTCGCCGTCAACGGTGATTTTTCTGTTTTCGTAATCTATCGTAACGGTTTGTCCCGCGGTTGCAATAATACGCTTTACGAGTGGGGAGTCAAGTCCGTATTTTTCCGATTGACAAACTATGATATCGCCGCTTTCGGGTGTGTATGCAAAGCGGCTTATGATTAAAATATCTCCGTCGGAAAGAGTAGGGCTCATCGACGTTCCGATTACGGGACTGTGTGTAAAGAAAAGTACTAAAATGAGCATAGCTACGGAAAAATACAGTGCGAGCATTTGTGCCCACTCAAGCACTGAGGCGAGAGGGGAGGGCTTTTTTTCCTCGCCCGTGTTGTTCACGCTTTCAGTATCTTTAAAATCGTTCATCTAAAAAATCCTTAACTTATTTAATAAGATTTCCGTTTATGAAAAGCTCCATAAGGTTTTCGCCCTTGGAAATGTAAAGTCCCTTTGCCGCTGCGGTATCCTCACAGTAGCAGTCGATTCCGTTTTCGTCCTTTTCGCTTGAATACAGAATAAAAGGAACTGCATCCATTGTGTGGGTGCGCTTACAAATCGGTGTGGGATGGTCGGGAAGCACGAGAATTTTGAAATCCTCGCCAGAGCTTACAAGATAATCGTAAACGGGCTTTAAAATCTCGGCGTCAATCTTTTCTATTGAGAGAATTTTATTATCAAGCTCGGCTCTGTGTCCGCACTCGTCGGGTGCCTCTACGTGGATATAAACGTAGTCCTGACCGTTTTTGAATTCTTCAATAGCCGCCTTGCCCTTTCCTGCAAAGTTTGTGCTAATATTACCCGTTGCACCCTCAACGTCAACGGAACGCATCTTTGCACAAATAGCGATACCCTTGATAAGGTCAACTGCCGAGATAACGGATGCTTTGAGTCCCCATTTTTCCTCAAAGGAAGGAAGTGCGGGCTTCTTTCCGGGCGACCAAAACCAAGTGGAGTTTGCAGGACGGAGTCCTTTTTCTATTCTTGCAAGGTTAACAGGGTGGTTTTTAAGTATCTCATAGCTCTTTTTTTGTATTGTAAGGAAGGGTTCTCCGGGGAGATATTCCTTTATACCCTGACCGAGAATATCGTGGGGACGCATAAAGTCCTTAAACTCGGGAGCATTATTCCAAATAAGGCAATGACGGTAGCTGACGCCTGTATAGAAATGCTTCATTTCGTCGCCAAGCTCGTCCTGAATTGCCTTTATGAGTATATCCGCCTCAGGGGTGGTTATTTCGTCGGCACCGTGGTCTATCATAATTTTGTCCTCGTACGGTACTTCAACACCGTCGGGATTGCCAAGAGTTACGACGTTGCAACGGTATGCGGTATCGGTTGGGGACATTTCAAGTCCAAGTGACATAGCTTCAAGGGGTGAGCGTCCCTTTGAAAACTGCTTGGGGTCATACGACATAACCGCAAGGTTGGCGGTATCCGATTCGGGTACCATACCTACGGGGACGTTTGAAACCGTACCCGCAATGGATTTCTTTGCAAGCATATCCATAGTGGGCTTTTTTGCAACCTCAAGCGGAGTTTTTCCGCCAATTTCATCGTTTTTGTAATCGGCAGCGCCGTCGCAAAGTAAAACAAGATATTTCATAATAAGTGTGTCCTTTTAACTAAAAAATTTAAATTAAAAATATTATAACATATTTATTTTTTTATTTCAAGGGTTTTTCACAAAATTAGTAGTAATTTAATAAAAGAAGCGTAGTGGGAAAATGTAAATGTAAACTTTTTGTGAAAACCCTTGCAATCCTTTGCGATATATGATATACTCAGTGAGTCTAATTTCGGGCGGTCCGCTGCGAGGCTCTGCAAGAACGCCTATGTATCAAAGGAGGAAGTCACAATGGATTTGATGACGGCTTTTACAAACGAGCAATTAAAGGAAAACGCCCCCGTAATTAACATCGGTGATACTGTTGTTGTTCACTGCAGAATCAAGGACGGTAACAACGAGAGAATTCAGCTTTTTGAGGGCACAGTTATTGCAAAGAAGGGTGGCGGAATTTCCGAGACCTTTACCGTAAGAAAGATTTCCTACGGTGTTGGTGTTGAAAAGATTTTCCCCGTACACTCCCCCAACGTTGCAAAGGTTGACGTAGTCAGAAAGGGTAAGGTTAGAAGAGCAAAGCTCTACTATCTCCGTGACAGAGTCGGCAAGAGCTCCAAGGTTAAGGAGCGCATCTAATTCTGTTGCTAAAAGGCAAGGAATAAAAATGCAAGAGGCTTCGGTTTTCACCGAGGCCTCTTTTTCCATTTTAAAGCAGCGCCTTGCAGGTATCAAGAAATTTTTTAACCTCTTTTTCCGAGTTGAACGCACTAAAGCTTATTCGGACAGCGCCGTCGGGTAAGGTTCCAAGACGCTTATGAGCGAGCGGAGCGCAGTGTAGACCTGCACGCACACAAATTCCACGCTTTGCAAGCTCGTATGCGAAGCCCTCCGACGGTATTCCGTTAACCGAAAAAAGCACAACGCCGCTTCCGGAGTGTATTTTTATCCTTTTTATTTTGGATAGACCGTAGCTTGTAATCGCACAAAGCCTATCCTCGTGCCGTCTGATACCTTCAATACCTATTTTGCTTACGAAATCAATTCCTGCCGAAAGGCCGCATATAGCAGGTAAGGGCAGAGTGCCTGCCTCGAATTTTTCGGGCAAAGCCTCAGGCATAAAGGGGGAAAGAGAATCCACACCGTTACCACCCTCGGTAAAGGTTGTAAGCCTGCCGCTTTGCACCGCCCTTTCACTTAAAATTACAAAGCCGCAGCCTGGTATTCCGTAAAGTCCCTTGTGCGCAGGTGCGCAAAGAAAATCAATTCCTTGACACTTGCTGTCAAGCTGAAGAATACCGGCGCTTTGCGATGCGTCAACAAGGAAAAATATTCCGTTTTTTTGACAAAACCTGCCTATATCCGCTATTTTTGAGGTAAGAGAGCAGACGTTTGAACGGTGGCACGCACAGATAAGCGTGGTGTTATTTTTTACCTTCGACCTAAGCTCGCACTCAAGCTCCTCACCCTCAAGGTCGGAACGGTAAAAATCGTAGGTTATAAGCCCTTTTTCACTCAACGCTGCTATCGGGCGGAGTACGGCGTTATGCTCAAAATCAGAGATAAGGACGTGTTCGCCCTGCTTTAAAAATGATTTGAGAGCTAAATTAACCGAGTGGGTAGCACTTGAAGTAAAAACTGTGTTTTCAGGCTCGCCACCAAAAAAATCAGCCAACCGTTCCCTGCAAAGATAAACGGACTCCGAGGCTTTAATTGATAAACGGTGAGAGGAACGCCCTGGATTTGCGCAATAATGCGAGATGCAATCGTGTATTACCTCTTTAACGCAGGCAGGCTTTGGAAATGTGGTGGCGGCATTGTCAAAATATATCAGATCGTCCATATTATCTTAGGTGCCAATAATAAATGAAATGCCGTGTTTTTTTAAAATATTTATTGCTGATTTGCCATCCTTTGGCGAAACTGTAAGAGCGTACGCACATCCCGTTTTAGATGAAATTTTTGTTATATTTGAGCTTATCCCACTACCCGTCAATAGTTTTTTTGCCTTGTGGATTACGGTGGGAGAGGGAAAAATGATTATAACGGCTTGTATCATTTTGCGTTTATCCTTTCTTTTTATTTTCTAAACGGGCAAATATGCCCGTTACTTTATTTTATGCAAAAAACACTGTATTTGCTAAAAATAAAAGGGATAAAATCTACATATAAGCGAGCCGAGAAGGACGGAAAAAATAGCCGAAGTAAGGCGGATGCAGTAATATTTTTTCATACTGACGTTAAGCTCGATTGCCATAGAGGAAAGCTGCGAGTGGGCGCATAAGCCCGAAAACGTAATCGCAAAAAAAGTCAGTATTTTAGCACTGTATAAGGAACCCGTGAGTGAAAAAGTATGTAAAAAATTGCAGGCGTAGGAAATTTCCGACAATGCCGAAATTATAGCGCAAAAAAACGGCGGTAATGCCAAAAAATCACAGGCAAGGGTGATAAACGAGGATATCAGACCGAATATTACCACAAAGGCGCAAACTCGGAGCATATTCAATGCACTTGAGGATACTGCCTCTACCGTTGATTTTGTTATCGTTTTTTTGACTGTATTTGAAGTTAGGGGTGCGATTGAAATGGTTTTTTGAGGCCTGAAAAGCACAGCGCCTACGATAATTACCGACAGGATTTGAGTAAGATATAAAGTCCACCCAAACGCTAAATCACCCCAAATAGCTTTGCCTACGCCGATTACAACAAAGCCCAGCCCTGCATTGCTTGAAAATCCCATAAGCCTCTCGCACTCCTCTTTTGAAATGCTGCCGCTTGAATAAAGTGTAAGCGCATATTTTCCACCGAGAGGTAATCCACATACCGCACCAAGCAAAAACGCACCTACGCCTGCCTCGGAAATGCTGAAAATCCGTTTGAACGGCTTACCGATAATCTTACCAAGTGTGTTAGCCGCACCGCTTAAAAAGAAGACCTCACCTATCACCATAAATGGGAAAAGCGACGGAATTAAAACATCTGTGCAAAGAGTAAGCGATTTTAAAACCGAGTTTTTTACGGCATTTGGAAATGAAAGGAGCAGTGTAATTATTAAAATCAGCCCTGTAAGTGTAAACAACGATGAAAAATCTACCGACTTGATAGAGATTTTGGGTATAGATTTGTATGTATTCAACGCCCGACCTCCGCATATATTTATACTGAAATATATGCCGAAAGCAAAGCGAAAATGAGTGAAAAAGGAGCGTATGAGATGGGTGAAAGCTGTGCATTTCTTTTGGGAAGTAAGGAAATTAGATTTTGCGGCTGCAGGGGGGTAGGGAAATATTCGGACAGTGAAATAGTACTTATTATGAGCGATATGCGTGTTAGCATTTGCGGAAGCAAACTAACCCTGTCAACCTTTAGAAATGGTGAAATCTCGGTTACGGGTGCGATTGAAAGTATTAATTTGCTGAAAAACGGAGGATAAAGCGATGAGAAAATTCAACCTTATTGATAGAGCTTTAGGCGCAGCGGAGCTATACGTCGAGCAAAAATACGCCGCAAGTACGCTTTCACTCATATCGGATATGGGTATAAATGCCAGCGTTACCTCGGATACGGAAAACGGCGGAATTTTTATAAAAATGCGACCTCATAATGCAAAAAAAATCGCTTTAGCTCTTGACAAAAATAATATTATAGTATATATTAATAGTGTATGCGGTATTAAAGATTATTTATTTTCGCGCAGTACGCGTGTGGGTATGCTTTTAGGAGCGATTTTGTTTTTTATTATGCTTTCCGTTTCCGGCCTGTACGTATTCAAAATTGAGGTTCACGGAAACAGTACGCTTTCAAGGGAAGAAATCACAGCTGACCTTGAGGAGCTTGGTATCGGAGTTGGCACTCGGATAAGTGAGATAGATAAAAAAAGCGCAACCAATACTCTCCTTATCAGATACCCCGAGATTTCTTGGGCAGCTATAAACGTAAAAGGAACTACCGTATGCCTTGAAATTATTGAAAAAGCGGATATACCCGATAGTGAAAAGGGTAAGCCTGAGATTATAGTTGCATCCTGCGACGGTGTTATTAAAAGTATAACGGTGCATAGCGGACGTGGCGCTGTTGGCGTAGGCTCGGTGGTCAGACGCGGCGATTTGCTTATAAACGGTTACGTAAGCGGAAGCGGACTTCAGTATACCGATAATCCCCTGCTTCGCTTCGACGGAGCTCAGGGTACGGTAACGGCGGAGGTAAGCGAGAGCATAACAGAATCCGTACAGCTTACCGAGGTTATTCAAAGCTACGAAAAAGGCAAAAGGGTTGCTACCGTATTATCAATTTTCGGTAGGGAAATAACGCTTGGCACTGTTCCAAATGAAAATTTTGAAAAGAGTACGGAAAAGCCTCTTACGGTTATGGGTATAATAGAATTGCCGATAACCTACACCGAATATTATGAGATAAACTGCACAGAGATTGTTTTAGAGCGCGATGAGGCACAGGCTTTGTCAAGCGCCGAGCTACTTGCGTATGAGAAGCTGAAGCAAAACTTAACGGATGCACAGTTAAACAAAATAACGAAAACAATTCAAACTGACGAAAACGGCGTTACGGTAATATTGAATTACACCTGTGAAAAGGAAATCGGAGTGCCGAAATTCAAGGAATAAAAACGGAGGATGCTATGGCGGAAAAAAGATTACAAATAGACAGCGTTGAAACAGGCGCGGCGCTTTTCGGCGCTTATGATTGCAATCTAAAGCTTCTTGAAAAGCTTTTTTCCTGCGAGTTTGTAAACCGAGACAGTGAAACGGGAGCGGGCAGCACGCTTGCGATAATCGGCAGAGATGCGGATATAGTCGATAAGGCGGCAAAAACGGTATCCATACTTTTAAAAACTGCAAGACTTCAGGGAACAGTGCCTATGCAAACGGTGGAATACGTTTCAGGTATGATACTTGAGGGTAATGATGAGGAGCTTGACGGCTACGATGACGATTGCGTTTGCGTAACGGTCAAAGGTAAGCCTATAAAGCCGAAAACCGCCGGACAAAAGGAATACACAAGAAAGATAAAAAAGAATACTATTGTGCTCGGTATCGGACCTGCGGGAACGGGTAAAACCTTTCTTGCGGTGGCTATGGCGGTAACGGCGCTCCGTTCAAAGGAAATTTCTAGAATAATTCTTACACGTCCTGCCGTTGAGGCGGGTGAACGCCTTGGCTATCTTCCGGGCGACCTTCAAAGTAAAATAGACCCTTATCTTCGTCCGCTTTACGATGCGCTTTTTGAGATGGTCGGCGCGGAAAACTACCAGAAGCAGCTTGTAAGGGGCGTTAACGAAATAGCGCCGCTTGCGTATATGCGAGGCAGAACGCTTGACGATGCCTTCATTATTCTTGACGAGGCGCAAAACACTACGAAGGAGCAAATGAAAATGCTCCTTACCCGACTTGGAAATAACTCCAAAATCGTTATAACCGGAGATATTACGCAAATAGATTTGCCTCACGGTACGGGAAGCGGACTTATTCAGGCTACGAAAATTCTCGAGGGAATAGAGGATATAGCTATTCACCGATTTACCGAGCGAGACGTTGTGCGGCATAGACTTGTAAGAGCAATTATCTCAGCATACGAAAAATACGAGGAAAGCCACTCGGACGATAAGGAAAGAAAACCGCAGGGTAAAAGGAAAAAGGATGAATAAGGTTTATATAACAAACGAACAGGATAAAACCGTTGTTAATTTCTCATTGCGAGGACTTATACGCAGAGCAATAAGCGCAGCACTTAAATTTGAAAAATTTGGGAGCGCAGCGGAGCTTTCCGTTACACTTACGGATAACGAGGGTATCCGCCAAATGAACGCACAGTACCGAAATATTGACAGGGCAACCGACGTGCTTTCCTTTCCGCTTTATGAGGCGGGAGAGATACCGCAGGATGAGGAAGCTGTCTGCCTTGGCGATATAGTCATTTCGCTTGAAAGAGCAAATGAACAGGCAATAGAATACGGACACTCCTTCGAACGTGAGGTTGCGTTTTTGTGTGTACACTCCGTTCTGCATCTTCTCGGGTATGACCACGAGCTTGGCATAGAGGAAGAAAAGGATATGTTTGCAAGACAGGAAAAAATACTGACTAAAATGAAGCTCACAAGAGCACGAGGTGAAAATTGAAAAAAACAGGATTTATTGCAATAGTAGGCAGACCAAACGTCGGTAAATCTACACTTCTTAACGCACTCGTAGGCGAAAAGCTGGCGATTGTTTCAAGAAAACCGCAAACCACAAGAAACAAAATAACGGGTATCTTAACTAAAGGGCAGACGCAGTACGTTTTCCTTGATACCCCCGGTATGCACACTCCAAAAACTAAGCTCGGAGATAAAATGATAGAGCACACGAACAGCGCGCTTTCAGGTGTTGACGTTGCTATACTTATTGTTGAACCGATAGCAAAGGTTGGAGATATCGAGCTTGGACTTATCAAAAAGCTCAGAGCAAATGATACTCCAATAATTTTAGCGGTTAATAAAACGGACAGAAGTAACCCGAACATAATCGGCGACACTATAAAGGCTTATGCAGAGGTGCACGATTTTGCGGCAGTTGTTCCGATGGCGGCTATAAAGAGCAAGGGAATTGATGCGCTTCTTTCCGAGGTGGACAAGCACCTCGTTGAAAGTGAGTGGTTCTTTGACGAGGACGCTATAACCGACCAGCCCGAAAGAGTAATCGCCTCGGAGATAATAAGGGAAAAAATACTTCGTACCTGCGATGATGAAATTCCTCACGGAACGGCAGTAGTTATCGAGGAATTTAAGGAAGAAGGTAAAATGATTCGTATAAGAGCTGAGATTTTTTGCGAAAAGGCGAGTCATAAGGGAATAATCCTAGGCAAAAACGGCGCTCAAATTAAAATTATCGGCTCAAGAGCAAGAGAAGACCTTGAAAAGTTTTTCGGCGTTAAAATATTCCTTGACCTTTGGGTAAAGGTAAAGGAAAATTGGCGAAACAGCGACGTGCTTCTTGCTAACTTCGGCTTTAACTCACCTAAGGATGACGAATAATGCTGGCACAGTTCAAAGGACTTGTCCTTGGAGAGATAGCGTGGGGAGAAAACGATAAGCTTCTTACGGTGTTAACCGCTGAGGCAGGAAAGCTTTCCGTTCTCTTAAAGGGTGGCTTCAGTCTTAAAAATAAAGCAAATGCCGCCTGTATGCCGCTGTGCTATGCCGAATTTGTAACGGCGGACAGAGGCGGACGCCCTTGGATAAGAGAAGCGATGGCAATAGAGAGCTTTTCAACCGTAAGAGCCGACCTTGATTTGACGGCAACCGCACTGTATATGTGCGACGTTGCAGCGGAGGTTTGTATTGAAAACGGAGATGAGAGCGAGATGCTTCAGCTTATGCTCAATACACTCTATGCCCTTGATAGAGGCTTAAAAGACAAATGGCTTATAAAAGCGGCGTTTGAAATGAGAGTCGCTGCGGCGCAGGGCTTTAGCCCCGACCTTGTAAGGTGCGCCTACTGTGGGTGTGAGGACTCGCCCGTTATGTACCTTGACGTTATGGACGGCGTTATTCATTGTGCTGAGTGTAGGAAAAAGAGCAACCTTGAAACGGCGCGAGAGGGACATACGGCTATGCTCTTTACACTTGATAAACCGCTTCTTGATGCAATGCGCTACGTTTGCTATTCAAATGCAAAAAGATTTCTTGCGTTTGAAATTCCGGACGACACCAATGACGTATTTTGTGAATACTGCGAGAAATACCTCTTGAACCACCTTGAAAAAGGCTTTAAGTCGCTTGATTTCTTGCACTCACTTAAATTTTTACCGTGATAATAAAAAAATAAACATAAATCGAAAGGCAAAGGTTAAACAAAATGAATTACATCAGCACAAGAGGAAACGGCGGAGTAACCACCGCCGCAGGAGCAATTAAACAGGGACTTGCGGGCGACGGCGGACTTTTTATGCCAGAAAGCCTGCCTATGCTTGGAGCAGGTGAGCTTAAAAAACTTGCAGCTATGAGCTATCCCGAAAGAGCAGCGACTATTCTTGCAAAATTCCTCACCGATTACACCTATGATGAGCTTCTTGAAGATTGCACCGAGGCATATAGCGAAAAAAGATTTGCTGACGGGGCTGCTCCCGTTGCGGCACTTGGCGACAATATGAGAATACTTGAGCTTTGGCACGGCCCTACCGCAGCATTTAAGGATATGGCACTTCAAATAATGCCCAGACTTTTCGTGCGAGCTCTTCGCAAAACAGGAGAAGAAAAGACCGCACTTATTCTTGTTGCGACCTCGGGAGATACAGGTAAGGCAGCTCTTGAAGGCTACAAGGACGTTAACGGCGTAAGAATAGCAGTATTTTATCCCGTTGACGGCGTTAGCCGTGTTCAAAAGCTTCAAATGGCAACCCAAGAGGGAAATAACGTTCAGGTATATGCTGTTAAGGGTAACTTTGACGACGCACAAAACGGTGTCAAGAAGATTTTCTCCGATCCCGAAATGGCAAAGAAGATAGGTGAAAACGGCTTCTTCTTCTCCAGCGCAAACTCAATTAACTGGGGACGCCTTGCACCGCAGATAGTTTACTACATTTCCGCATATTGCGACCTTATGGTGGGCGAGGATATAAAAGAGGGCGATATCGTTGACGTATGTGTTCCCACAGGTAACTTCGGTAATATTTTTGCGGCATACATAGCAAAGCGTATGGGACTTCCGATAGGAAAGCTCGTTTGCGCATCGAATAAGAATAATATTCTTACCGATTTCCTGCGTACAGGTACATACGATAGAAACCGCCATTTCTATACCACAATGTCCCCCTCTATGGATATTCTTATTTCCTCTAACCTCGAAAGACTTCTTTACCTTGTTGCAGGTAGCGATGAAACCGCAAAGTATATGAAGGACTTAAACGAGAAGGGTGTATATACGGTAAGTGATGAGGTTATGGCAAAGATAAACGAAAGCTTTGTCGGCTACTGCTGTGATGAAGAGGACACAAAGAAGACGATTAAGGATATTTATACTTCGTATAATTATCTTTCCGATACCCACTCTGCAGTTGCAATAAGCTCCGCACTTCAGTACCGCACCGAAAACGAAAATGCGGCGGACCGCATAATAATTGCGTCCACCGCAAGTCCATATAAATTTGCGTCGTCGGTCTACGAGGCTCTTGCCGATAAGGAAGCGCCTGAAGGACCTGCCGCTCTTGATGCTCTTGAAGAGCTTACCGGTGTGTCGGTAACCGCACCTCTTGCAGGACTTGATAAGAAAACCGTCCGCTTTACAAGAGTTATCGAGAAAACCGATATGCCTGCAATAGCGATAGAAAACACGCTTTAATTAATAATTTTGAAAGCCGTAAATTTGCACTAAATACAAAATAGCGGTGTAAGAGAAGTTCTTTGCCTACTTTCTTTCAAGAAAGTACGGAAAGACGTCCGCTTCACAAGAGTTATCGAAAAGGACGATATGCCCGCTATTGCAGTAGAAAATACTCTGTAATTATTGAAAAATTTTACCCTCTGCTATCTCGCTTTTCGGCTTGTAGGTGGCGCAAACCGTGTCCGCACAGCAAACGGCACGACTTGGGCCTATGGCAACCTGCGTAGCAGTGCAATGACCGCTTCCGTTGTTGAACTCGCAGCTTGAAACGGCACATAAAAGCCCGGGGATTATTTCTTCGTTTTGATTTTTCATATATTTTACCTCTTGCTCATTTTTGATTATTATTTTCAAGAAAATAAATGATTATACCACGAAAGGAAGCAAACGTATGGCGCTTTTTGTTATAGCTGACACCCATCTTTCAGAGGGTACCGAAAAGCCGATGGATATATTTGGCTACCGCTGGAATAATTGGACCGAGCGGCTTTGCGAAAGCTGGCGAGCTACCGTTTGCGAAAACGATACCGTAGTTGTTCCCGGAGATATTTCGTGGGCAATGAGCCTTGATGAGTCGAAAGCGGATTTAAAGCTTCTCGATTCGCTTCCTGGTAAAAAGATAATCGGAAAGGGTAACCACGATTATTGGTGGGGTACGCTTCGCAAAAATGAGGAATTTTTCAAAAATGAGGAAATTACCACAATAGAACACCTCTACAATAACTCTTTTTTAGTTGAGGATAAGGTTATTTGCGGTTGTCGAGGCTGGTATAACGATGAAAAAATCTCACCCCGTAATGCAGACTACGATAAAATAGTCGCAAGAGAGGCGGGTAGACTTCGCCGTAGCCTAGAAAGTGCAAAAATCTATCCCGAGGATAAGGAAAGACTTGTATTTTTCCACTTTCCGCCCGTATTCGGAGCTTTTGTGTGCGAGGAGCTTGTTCAAATACTGAAAGAATACGGCGTTAAAAGATGCTACTACGGTCATATACACGGAAAATACGATATAGAGCAAACAGCCGAGCATAACGGAGTAACCTTTACCCTTGTTTCGGCGGACTACCTTAATTTTAAGCCATTTGCTATTAATTAACAATATATTAATTTTTAGGAAAAAGGTTGACTTTTGATACCAAATTGTGTAAAATAATTTATTGATAGATTATATAAAAACGTACAAAATGAAAGGAGCAGTGTTGGACCACAACATCCAACCGTGCAAAAAAATGAGTCTTATCAAAGCAGAAAAACTTGAAAACAACAAGGCGTATATCGAGTTCGGTATTTCTACCGAGGCTCTCAACGCTGAAATTCAAAAGGTATATAAGAAGCAGGTCGTAAAGATGAACGTTCCCGGCTTCCGTAAGGGTAAAGCTCCTCTTTCTATCCTTGAGAAGCTCTACGGCAAGGGAATTTTCACCGACGAGGCGCTTAACAACCTTCTTCCTGAGGCTTACGAGGCAGCAATCAAGGAGGCTGACCTTGCAGTAGTTTCCTCTCCTGAATTCGATATCGTTTCTATGGACGATAACGGTCAGGTAGTTCTTAAGGCAACCTTTGACGTAAAGCCTGTTGCAACCCTTAAGGCATACAAGGGACTTAAGGCTGAAAAGGAGGTTACCGAGGTAACCGACGAAATGGTTGAGGCTGAAATCAACAATGCTCTTAAGAGAAACGCAAGAGAGGTTGAGGTAACCGACAGAGCTGCAGAGCTTGACGATACCGCAGATATCGACTTCGAGGGCTTCGTTGACGGCGTTGCGTTTGAGGGCGGCAAGGGTGAACACCACAAGCTTAAGCTTGGCTCCGGTCAGTTTATACCCGGATTTGAGGATCAGATAGTTGGCAAGAACATAGGCGATGAGTTCGACGTAAACGTAACCTTCCCTGAAGAGTACGGCGCAAGTGAGCTCGCAGGTAAGCCTGCAGTATTTAAGTGTAAGCTCCACGCTCTTACCAAGGAAGAGCTCCCCGCACTTGATGATGAGTTTGCAAAGGATATGTCCTTTGACACCGTTGAGGAGTACAAGGCAGACGTTAAGGCAAAGCTCACCGAAAGATATACAAAGACAGCTGACCAAATTCTTGAAAACAGAGTTCTTGACGCACTTGTAGAGAATATGGAGGTTGAAATTCCCGAGTCTATGTTCGTAGCCGAGGTTGAAAACGAGCTTCGTGAGTACGATATGCAGCTCCGCTCCAACGGTCTTGACCTCAATACTTACTTTAAGTACACAGGTCAGAACCTCGATCAGCTTCGCGAGAACTTCCGTCCGAGAGCTGAAAGAGCAGTAAAGGTACGCCTTGCTCTTGAAGCAGTTGTAGCAGCTGAGGGTATTGCAGCTACCGAAGAGGAAATCGAGGCTGAATACAAGCGCCTTGCAGAAATGTACTCTATGGACGTTGAAAAGATTAAAGAAGCAATCGACGCAAAGGATCTTGCAGCCGACCTCAATATTCAGGCAGCTCTTAAGTTTGTAAAGGACAATGCTGACGTTACAGTTGTAACCAAAAAAGACTAATTCAGTCAAAAGGACTGTTTAGAATACAAAAAATAAGCTTATAATACTTTGAAAGGACGGTATTGAAAAATGGCACTTGTACCAACCGTTATAGAGCAAACAGGTCGTGGAGAAAGAGCATACGATATATTTTCCCGCCTTCTCAACGATAGAATTGTTTTCCTTGCTGACGAGGTAAACGATACCACAGCTTCTCTTGTTATAGCACAGCTTTTATTCCTTGAATCACAGGATCCCGATAAGGACATTGCGTTCTACATTAATAGCCCCGGAGGATCAGTTTCCGCAGGTCTTGCAATTTACGACACTATGAATTACATCAAGTGCGACGTATCTACCATTTGTCTTGGTATGGCTGCAAGTATGGGCGCATTCCTTCTTTCTTCCGGTACAAAGGGCAAGCGTATTGCTCTTCCTAACAGTGAGATTATGATTCACCAGCCTCTTGGCGGATGTCAGGGTCAGGCTTCGGATATGAAGATCAGAACTGACCACATCCTTCGTACAAGAGACAGACTTAATACCATACTCTCTGCAAATACAGGAAGAACACTTGAGGAGATTGAGCGCGATACCGAGCGTGATAACTTCCTTACCGCACAGCAGGCTCTTGAGTACGGACTTGTTGATAAGATTCTCGACAAGAGAATATAAAATTTTTAAAATATAGCTAAAAAGACCGCTATTTGCGGTCTTTTTATGCCAAAATCGGAGGCATTTATTAAATGGCAAACGGCTCAAATCACGGTGGCAGCTCTTCGCTTCGCCACTGTATGTTTTGCGGTAGAAGTGAAAGAAACGTAGATTTTCTTATTCCATCTCCCACAGGACTTTATATATGTAACCACTGTGTGCAAACCTGTAACGACATAATTGATGAGGTTGAGGCAAGTGAAAACGTTGCGTCAATGACCTACGAAAGTCTGCCGAAGCCCGAAATGATTAAAAAGACGCTTGATGATTACGTAATCGGTCAGGATGCGGCAAAAAAAGCTCTTTCCGTTGCGGTTTATAACCACTATAAAAGAATACTTCAAAGAGGCTCAAAGCACCAAAAGAGAAAAAATAATGTCAAGAGCGACGAGGTTGAAATTCAAAAGAGTAACGTTTTACTTCTCGGACCTACCGGTGTAGGTAAAACCTACCTTGCTCAAACACTTGCAAAGACCTTAAAGGTTCCTTTTGCAATAGCCGACGCTACCACCTTGACGGAGGCGGGTTATGTTGGTGAGGACGTAGAAAATATATTACTGCGTCTGATACAGGCGGCGGACTACGATATTGAGAGGGCCGAAAAGGGCATCATATATATAGACGAGATTGATAAGATATCCCGAAGAAGCGAAAACCGTTCAATTACCCGAGACGTTTCGGGCGAGGGCGTACAGCAGGCACTTCTGAAAATTCTTGAAGGTACAACTTCAAACGTACCTCCGCAGGGCGGACGCAAACACCCGAATCAGGAATTTATTCAGATTAATACAGAAAACATACTCTTTATCTGCGGCGGTGCATTCGATAAACTCGAAGACCTCATTGCGGAACGCCGCGGCAGTCAAATGGTCGGCTTCACAAGTGATATAAAGAAAACAGACGAAAAGGTCAAGGCAGGTATATTCAAGGACGTAACTCCGCACGATATTGTAAAATACGGACTTATCCCAGAGCTTGTCGGACGTATTCCCGTAATTGTATCGCTTGACAGCCTCGACGAATCGGC
>JAZOML010000053.1:0-3948 GCA_045653945.1 Eubacteriales bacterium | reverse complement strand
TTGCACTATATATAAAGTTCCGATTTACACCACTGTACCGCGCAAATAAAAGGTTCTGTAATCCTAGTGCCGCAGCCAAAAAATAACCGAGCATTTTATGTGCTCGGTTATTTTTTCGTTTGTAGTCCGAGATTCGAGCCTCGCAAATGCAAGAGCATTTGCTAAATATTTGCACTATATATAAAGTTCCGATTTACACCACTGTACCGCGCAAATAAAAGGTTCTGTAATCCTAGTGCCGCAGCCAAAAAATAACCGAGCATTTTATTTGCTCGGTTATTTTTTCGTTTTCAGTCCGAGATTTGAGCCTCGCAAATGCAAAAGCATTTGCTAAATATTTGCGCTATATATAAAGTTCCGATTTACACCACTGCACCGCGCAAATAAAAGGTTCTATAATCCTAGTGTCGCAGCCAAAAATAACGGGATAACTTCGGTTATCCCGTTATTTTTCGTTTGTAGGCGTGTATTTTCTTATTTAGTACGGTCTTTTATAGTCTAAACCGTATATTCCACTTGATTTAGGCGGAGCGTTTTTTTCGGGTGCCGCATAGGGTGTTGTGTTTATTTCACAGGTCGGGCAGGGCGGTGAGCATTTCTTATCAAACGAAGGGTTTGTAAGGAAGAAGTTGCTCTTACACTCCGCTCTTTCCTGTGCAATTCCGAGTGCTTCGGCAAAGCGTTGGTAGTGTACAACCTCTCTTGCACGAAGGAACTTTATCGGTTCTCTTACATCAGGATCATCAACGAGGCGAAGAACGTTATCATACATCGTTCTTGCCTTCATTTCAGCGGCGAGGTCCTCATTAAGGTCGGTGATTATATCGCCCTTGCTTTGGAACGCCATTGCACTGAACGGCACTCCCGATGCCGCCTGCGGATAGATGCCTGCGGTATGGTCTACAAAATAGGCGTCAAGTCCGCTCGCCTTGATTTGCTCGGGGGTGAGGTTTCTGGTCAACTGATAAACTATTGCCGATGTCATTTCAACGTGCGAAAGCTCTTCCGTTCCGACGTCCGTTAATATTCCCGTTACCTCGCGGTAAGGCATACCGAATCTCTGCGAGAGGTAGCGGCTTGACGCCGCAAGCTCTCCGTCGGGTCCTCCAAGGGTTGTTATAATGAATTTTGCAAGTGCGGGGTTAGGATTTTTGATTTTAACCGGGAATTCCAGTGTCTTTTGATATATCCACATATTTAGCTATTCCTTTCCTTATTTAACAATCTATTTCCCAAGGAAAGGGCGTTTTTACCCAGTCGTATGGGGTTGATGAGCTAGAGCCGATATAGAGTGCACCGCACTCTTGCTCATATTTTTCTATGGCGTTTGCGAGCTTTTCGGCGTAATGCTCAAGAGCTTTTGCCGCCTCGCAATCGTATGGGTGGGTATCGAGGTAGAGGTTGGTTTCAACAAGCGAAAAGGTCGCCATCTGCACCTCTTTTAAGAGTGAATTTTTGTTTCCGTTCATTTGCAGTAACCTCCGTTTTTACACTTATCGCCCATAAAAGGCTTGTTCAGCTCGTCAAAAATCGTGCCTCTTTCAAAGCCTTCGCAGCCGTCGTTTATCTGACGCCAACACTGACTTGCGCTGTAAACCATTGCGAGTGATGGGTAGCCGTATTCACGGCATACTGAAACGCACTCAGGCTCAGAGGGGGCATATCTTATTTGTGGTTCTGACGGGCTTGTATGCGAGCAATGTCCCGACCTATAGCCTGAACGAGTTTTATACATTATTTTTTTATAGGTCATTTCCTATTTTTCCTTTCTATTTTATAACGTTTGTTTGTACGTTCTACGTTACGGGAAATCACGCCGCAACGCTTACTGCATTATATGTCATTTAAAGTTTTTTGTTAACATATTAATTGTATAATTTTGTCAAGGGTTGGCTACAAAGGTAAAAAACAAAATAAATTGGTAAATTTTTCTTAGAGAAATATTAAACAATGGTTAACAAATAGCATTGGTTATATTAAATTTATATAATTGCTATTGCAAAAATTTATAGGTTGTGGTACAATACTAACGCAATAAAAATATTTACATATATAGGAGGACAAGTGTATGGCACTTACACCAGAACAGGTAGCTGTTAAGACTGAAGAGCTTAAGGCATTTATCGCTGAGCACAAGGATATGCCCGGACCGCTTATGCCGGTAATGCAGTTTGCACAGGAAAGCTTCGGCTATCTCTCGCTTGAAAACATGATCATCATTGCCGATTCCCTCGGCATCCCCGTAACTGAGGTTTACGGCGTTGCTACCTTCTACGCTCAGTTCTCGCTCACTCCTAAGGGCGACAACATCATCAGCGTTTGTCAGGGTACCGCTTGCTACGTTAAAGGTGGCGCTCAGGTTCTCGCAAGAGTCGAGAGTGAGCTTGGCATCACTTCTAACGAAACCACTGAGGACGGCAAATTCACTATTCAGGACACCCGTTGTCTTGGATGCTGCGGACTTGCTCCCGTTATGACAATCAACGAGGACGTTTACGGTAAGCTTACCGCTGATATGATCCCCGGAATTCTGGCAAAGTATTGATAGGAGGAAGAAAAGATGACTTTAGAACAGCTTAAGAAAATCAAAGAGGACACTCTTCCTCAAATCGAAATGCGTCATACTCACGTTTGCGAAAACGAAGTAAAGTACAAGCATCAGGTTCTCGTTTGCGGCGGTACAGGATGTACCTCCTCCGGCTCCAACAAGCTTATCGACGAGTTCCACGCACAAATTAAGGCTCACGGAATTGAAGACGAGGTTCAGGTAGTTCGTACCGGTTGCTTCGGTCTTTGTGAGCTCGGACCTATCGTTATCGTTTATCCCGAGGGCGTTTTCTACGCTCAATGCTCTATTGAAAACGTTAAGAGAATCGTTGAGGAGCACATCATCGGCGGTAACGTAATTGACGACCTTGTATATCACGAGAAGACCACCGGCGAGGTTAAGGAAAAGCTCGGCGATATGCAGTTCTACAAGAAGCAAATGCGTATTGCTCTCCGTAACTGCGGTGTTGTAGACCCCGAAAAGATTGAGGACTACATAGCTTTTGACGGTTATCAGGCTCTTGCAAAGGTTGTTAACGAGATGACTCCCGAGCAGGTTATCGACACTATGCTCGCTTCCGGACTTCGTGGACGTGGAGGCGCAGGCTTCCCCACCGGTCTTAAGTGGAAGTTCGCTTCCGGTAACAGAGGAAACGTTAAGAAATTCGTTTGCTGTAACGGCGACGAGGGCGACCCGGGTGCATTTATGGACCGTTCCGTTCTTGAAGGCGACCCCCACTCTCTTATCGAGGCTATGGCTATCGCAGGCTACGTAATCGGTGCTGATCAGGGTTACGTTTACGTTCGTGCTGAGTATCCTATCGCTGTTAAGCGTCTTACCATCGCTATCAACGAGGCTCGTGCAATGGGACTTCTCGGAAAGAACATCTTCGGAAGCGGCTTTGATTTCGATATGGAAATCCGTCTTGGCGCAGGCGCATTCGTTTGCGGCGAGGAAACCGCTCTTATGACCTCTATTGAGGGCCACAGAGGTGAGCCCAGACCCCGTCCTCCGTTCCCGGCAGTTAAGGGTGTATTTGGCAAACCTACCGTTCTTAACAACGTTGAAACCTATGCTAACATTCCCCAGATTATCCTCAACGGCGCTGACTGGTTCAAGGGCATCGGTACTGAAAAGTCTGCAGGTACTAAGGTATTTGCACTCGGCGGTAAGATAGTTAACACAGGACTTGTTGAAGTTCCTATGGGTACTACCGTCCGTGAGATTATCTTCGATATCGGTGGCGGTATTCCTAACGGTAAGCAGTTCAAGGCTGCACAGACCGGAGGTCCTTCCGGCGGATGTATCCCTGCTCACCTTCTTGACACTCCCGTTGACTACGATTCCCTTATGGCTATCGGCTCTATGATGGGTTCGGGTGGACTTATCGTTATGGACGA
>JAZOML010000052.1:0-18069 GCA_045653945.1 Eubacteriales bacterium | reverse complement strand
AAGCTTCAGATAGCACAAAACAGCGAGGACACAATCTCCTACTACGAGGAGGGTAAGGGTTATACCTTCGCTTCCGTAAAGAAGCAGGATGACACAGAAGACGGTCAAATCAAGGAGGAGAACAAGACTCCTGACGGATTTACTTTTAAATTCCGTCCTTCGCTTGATGACAACAAGGATCTCAACACTGCTGTATTTACTCAGGGTACTGACAAGAACGATATTCAGATAGTAGTATGGCTCGTTAATGAAAACGGCGATATCATAAGAAGCTTTCCTTTAGAAGATGAAAAAATAGTAAAGGAAGTTTACTCTACTCCCAGAAAAGCATTCAAGATAACGGTAAAGGGCATTGATCCTGAGACCTACGGAACGCTTAAGGTATTATACGGAATTTCGTCCGGAACAGGTATGAACTGTATGATAGAAGCGGCAAACTTTACTCCTACCGTAGCTGAATAATAATTAAGGAGGAAAACTGAAATGAAGAAGATTTATACCAAGCCCGAAGCAGAGCTTGTAAAGTTCTACTCCGAAGAAGATATTACTCTTGATATCAATAACTACGCTATGGAGGACGACACTGGCGATCCAGGAATCAGCGGTAAATATGAGGTAGTTGAGGGTGATGAGGGTTGGACCTGATTTTTCAAAAAAAAGAAAGACTTCATTATATTATATATAAGTGAATGTCAAAATACCTTAGCAAAGGGAAAAGAAAATGCTTTGTAAAATAGCAGATTTAATTGTGGAAATTCCTAAAGCGGGCGGCATGGCTGCTCGCTGCAGGAATTACCTGACAAATTCCTCGGATAAAGCGGATATAGTTATTCGAGAGGAGTTTTATAATATAAATAGATGGGAAAATCTCTCTTATGAGAATGCCGTCTATATGGAATCGGGTGGATTTTTCTATTCGTCGTTACTGCTTCACGGTGGAATGATGCTTCATTCATCGGCAGTTGAGTGTGAGGGAAAAGCATACCTGTTTTCAGGACCTAGTGGAATGGGAAAATCAACTCACACAAAGCTTTGGCTTTCTCGTCTTGGCGATAAAGCAAGAGTTTTTAATGACGATAAGCCAGCACTGCGTCTGATTGACGGTCAGTGGTATGCGTACGGTACACCTTGGGCTGGTAAAGATGGCATAAACGTCAACATAAAGGTACCTCTCGCTGGTATATGTTTTTTAAAGCGTGGGAAAAAGAATTCTATTCGCAGACTTTCTCCGCTTGAAGCGACATCTGCTATAATGACACAAACTTTGAACCGTTTTCGTAGCGAAAAAGGACTTGGGGTTTTGATGGATATAGTAGAAAAGCTGGTGTCCGTAACACCCGTATATGAGCTTCATTGCCTCCCCGATGAGGATGCAGCAAGGCTTAGCTATGAGGCTATGACAGGCACGGCAGAATAGGAAAAGTTATGAAAATAAAAGAAAACTTTGCACTCAGACAGGTTGCAGGCACGTGGGTTGTTTTACCTCTTGCTGATGCAACCGTAGACTTTACAGGAATGCTTACTCTTAACGAAACGGGGCTTATGCTCTGGAATTTGCTTAAGGAAGAAACAACAAGAGAAGCTCTTGCGACTGCGCTCACCGAGGAATATGACGTAACGTATGAACAGGCACTCGTAGATGTTGATGCCTTTATTGTAAAATTAAATAAGGCAGGCTGTGTAGAAATTTAACGTTAACGAAGGCGTCGCTTGAGCGTAGCCGTTCAAGCGACACCGATGTTAATTTAATCTTGAAAATAACGGAAATGAGAACTTCTGTATGAATATAAAAAAGCTTTTATGCTTAGTACTTGCATTTTTTATGCTAACAACACCGATTTTGGTGGCTTGTTCGGACGACGAAGCACCCACCGTCCCCACCGGCCCGGTTGCCCCTAGTGGACCGGTGTTTGAAACAATGGATTTTCCAGAGGTTTTACTTGGATACGAAGAGTATATCGCGCTTGATGACGCTGGAAAGAGTAATTACAAAAAAGACTTTGCAAGTGATATCGCTTTTGTAAAATGGTATCAAGAGGCATATCGTCTTTCCGGTAAAGCGGGCTCGCTTTCATCCAAACTAGGATATATGGACGGCTTTGATAAAACAGGATTTCCAAGTATTATATTGACTTATGAGGAATATAACTTTTGTGAGGATTGGCGTCTTCAAACTGCATACCGAAAAACATTTAATTCCACCGACAATATAAAGGACTATGAAGCTTTTGCTCGCTGGTTTAACGAGGCAAAAAGAATATTTGAAGAAGAACAAAACAGAGAAGAAATCGGTGATGACATCATAATTGATGTGGAAGGTACTAATGGATAAAAAGGAATATGGCTCTCCAGAGCTTCATATTGCACCAATGGAGGCTCTTGCACTCCTGATAGAAGAAAGCGTAAAAAACGGTAAATCCGTCAATTTTATGCCAAAGGGTATCAGTATGCTACCAATGCTCGTACAGGGGCGCGATAGCGTTGTGTTATCCCCGGTAACAGGTAGACTAAAAAAATACGATATACCTTTATATAGGCGTGAAAGTGGCGTCTATGTATTGCATAGAATAGTTAAGATAAATGGCGATACATACACCTGCATCGGCGATAATCAATATAAAACTGAGCCGGGCGTATCTCACGAAAGCGTGCTCGCAGTGGTCAGCGAATTTACAAGAAATGGCAAGAGAAAATCAGTAAAATCGTTTTCCTATCGTGCGTATTGCAGAATATGGCATTACACTCGTTTTTTCAGGCATGTAATGTCAGCGCTAAAACATCGAATTTTTAGAAAAAAACACAAATAAGGAGACCTACGGTGGACGAAACAAAAAGGCTTTCAAGCGGTAGGGCAGTAATATATCTGACCTACTGTGCACTACACGGTAGGTGTCCCGAGCCTAAAGCCATAGAGTCAATGGAATTTGACAAGGTTTATCATCAAGCATCAAGACATTCAATGCTTGCAATAACCTATATGGCAATTGATAGATTTATAAAAGAATATCCCGATTATGAACTTGATAAAGAACTCATTAAAAGGTGGCGAATAGCACATAGCCAAATACTTCAAAGACTCGTTTTCTTTGATATGGAGAGGCAAGCGCTTCTTGATTTTTTGGAGAAAAACAGAATTTGGTATATGCAAATGAAGGGCGCGGTAATGCAAAATTACTATCCGCGTCTTGGAATGAGGCAAATGTCGGATAACGATATCTTGATTGACCCTGAACGCCGCGAGGAAATAAGGGATTATATGCTATCGCAGGGGTATGAGATAGTCTACTATGGTGTTGAACACCCCGACACCTACAAAAAAGACGGTACAAAATTCTATTTTGAAATGCACCATGCACTGTTTTTTAACATAAAACGTACCAAAACTGAGTATGATTATTATGCCAACGTAAAGGACAGGCTGGTAAAGGTTGACGGAAATCAGAGTGAATACCAATTTACTGACGAGGATTTCTACATTTATTTAATAACACACGCATACAAGCATTTTAAAGAATGCGGAGTGGGAATACGTTCTCTTATGGATACGTATATATACCGTAAGACAAAGGGCGAAAGCCTGAATTTTGAATACATAGATGCAGAGCTGCAAAAACTTGGGTTATCAAAGTTTGAAAGTATATCTTCTATGCTTGCTAAGATTATGTTTGAAACGGAATGTGAGCACCCGGACGATATTCTGATACACTTAAACGATGCCGAAAAGCAGATGCTAAGAGTACATATTTTGTCAGGCACGTTTGGAACGGCAGAACAAAATACACAGCAGTTTATGCGTTTAATGGATGCTAACAACGAAATTACGTTTGGCGCAAGAGTTAAATACTTTATGTCCCGTATTTTCCCCAGTCTTGATTACTACAAGCTAAACCACCCATTCGTATACAAAACGAAAATATTAATACCGTTTTGGTGGTGTTGGAGATTAATACGCGGAATTTTCAGAAATCCTAAGGTTAACTCGCGCGAAATGCATTATATATGGAAATCAAAATAAAAATAAAAAAGGAAATACACAGGAGCAAACAAAATGGAAAAGAACACATCAGTGCGAAAAGACAGTGAGGTTGTCGACTTATTGCACATATTCAAAACTCTGATAAAAAGAGCATGGGCGATAGCCTTGGTTACTATAATTGTCGGAGCACTCGCATTCGGATATACAACTCTTTTTGTAAAACCGAAATACTCGTCTCACATTAACGTATTCGTAAAAACCTCGACAATAGACGTTGGAGGTTTGACTGCATCAAATCTTAGTGCGTCTCAAAGCCTTGTTAATACGTACATAGAAATCCTTAATACAAGGGATACAATGGAGGCAGTTGTAGATAACCTCAAGGAAAAGCCAGAAACGGCGGAGCTTGCTAAAAAATACAGCTGGGGACAATTGCTTTCTATTGTAAGCGCAGACCCTTCTCCCGAAACTGAAATTTTTCAAATAACGGTTACAACGGGTAATGCTAAAGAGGCGGCTTATATAGCAGAAAGTATAGCTGAGGTTATGAAGGGGAGAGTTGAATACGTATTTGGAGATGATGCTACTCTGAAGGTAGTACAGGAAGCAGAGCTTTATGAATCAAAGGTATCTCCGAACATAACCAAAAATACAATTATCGGAGCTTTGGTAGGCTTTGTTCTCGGATGTGCATTCTTTGCATTCTTTGCACTTCTTGACGATACTATTCGAAATGAAAATCAGGTTATCGAGATGTATGACCTGCCGATACTCGCTAAAATTCCTGACCTGAACACAAACAATAAGGGATATGGTTCGGGAACATACGGTAACTATAACGGTTATCATGGTTACCACAGCACAAAGAACGGAGGCGAGACAAATGTATAAGAATACACAAACAAATGAAAAAATAGAAAATAAAACAGGAATGCTTCATAATAAGCTCGGCTTTGTAGCAACGGAAGCCTATAAGCTTCTTCGTACAAACCTGATGTTTACGCTTCCGGATGAAAAAAAGTGCAAGATGGTTGGAGTAACAAGCTCCCTTCGTGGAGAGGGTAAATCAACTACGGCAATTAACCTTTCATATGCTATTGCTGAAACTGGCAAGAAGGTTCTTCTTATTGATGCAGACCTTCGTCTTCCTTCAGTTGCTAAAAAGCTTGAAATTTGCAGTACACCCGGACTTTCGAATCTTATAGTAGGTGAGGTTGATAAGGCTACGACAATTAATCTTTATGATAAGCTTGATAGCTGGTCGATACTTACAGCAGGCGACGTACCTCCTAATCCTACCGAGATGCTCGGTTCTGCACAAATGAAAAAGATTGTCGAGGAAGTGAAAAACGACTACGATTACATAATATTTGACCTTCCTCCCGTTAACATCGTATCCGATGCAATGGTTATTTCCCCGCTTCTTGACGGTATGATAGTTGTTGTGCGTGAAAATTACTCGGAACGCCGTGAGCTTTCTCAGTGCATCAAGCAGCTTGAACTTTCGGGAGTTAAGCTCCTTGGTATTGTAATGAACCAAAGTAATTCCGATAATACAATATACGGTCGCTACAAGAGAAGTAGATACTACAAAAAACTTTATAAATATAGCAAAGATTCAGGTTACTACAAAAAATCACCGTATGAAGGGGATAACAAATAATGACCGATCTTCACAGCCATATTCTCCCGTGTATTGATGACGGTTCTGCAAGTGTTGAGGAAAGCTTAAAATTACTTCAAATGCTCGCTAGCCAAGGCGTCGACACGGTATGCGCAACACCGCATTTCTATCCTTCAAGGGACAATCCAGAGTCCTTTTTTGAAAAACGTCAGGCGTCCTTTGAAATGCTCTCTGAGGCACTCGTTGGAATGGAGCATCCTAAAATACTGCTTGGGGCTGAAATTGCGTATTTCCCTGGTATAAGCAGACTAAAGGAGCTTTATGACCTGCGTCTTGAAGAAAGTAAAATACTTCTTCTTGAAATGACGATGAATGAGTGGAGCGAATACGCACTTCGTGAGCTGACTGAAATAGCTTGTATGGGCAGTATTTCGCTTGTTCTAGCACACGCAGAAAGGTACCGTAAGTACCAAAAGGATGAGGCTTGGTATCGACTTCTTGATTTGGGAGTGCTTTTTCAATCCAATGCGTCGTATTTCGTAAATATAAAAACACGAAGAAGAGCTATAAAGCAGCTTAAAAGAAATGAAATACACTTTATCGGATCGGACTGTCATAACATAAAGGACAGAACACCGAAAATAGCACAAGCTAATGCGGTTATAAAAGAAAAGCTTGATTCTGAGTACTTAACTCAAATGCAAAAGCTTTTTGATAGTTTTGTAATAAAAAAGTGAAAAATTAAAATCTATATATAAGAAAGAGGTTCTATCATGAAAAAGATTTTCACAATGTTAATGGTTGTAACGCTCGTCGTTGCGATGACTGTTAGTTCATTTGCAGCAGGCGCATTTGTTGCAAGCCCTACGGGAATAGCTGCACCGAAACTCGTTAACGCGACTAACGAAAACGTTGGCTGTCTTGCAGAGCTCGTTATTGAGTCCTATGACAATCGTGCTTCTCTTGGTGAGACAGCACTAGCTAAAATGAATGCAGCATATAAGTCCATCAAGAACACCGACGACCTTTCCAAGCTCAATTCCGACCTTGCAGCGATTGCTGATGAGTATAATATTCCCTCTTCTGCACTTGCAGTAAGCGATCTCTTCGATATCAGCCACGTAGGATGTGCAAATCACGAAAGCTGCGGTGCATTTACCATTACTATTAGACCTAACACTGTTGAGAATTTTGTTGCCCTTATGCACTTCAACGGCACTTCTTGGGAGCTTGTTGAAACTACCGTTGAGGACGGTTGCCTTACATTTACCGTAGACGACTTTTCTCCCTTTGCAATAATTGCACACGATGGAACAGGTGAAGCTCCTATTTCCTCTGCAGCAGTAGCCGGAATTGCAGGTGGTAGCATCGGAGCATTGTTAATAATTCTCATTATTATAATACTTATAATAATTCAAAAGAAAAAGAAAAATAAAAAGGCATAATTTCCCTGCAAATCAATTAAATGAAAAGTAAAACCTTAAAAATAATTGCGCTTATTTTGATCTTAGCCATAATTATAGGCGGAATAATAGCCGTTTATATATGGGAAAACAGCGGTCCCGAATACCCCTCCGTTATCGATTACGAGTCGGATTATATCGAATATGACGGTGTAGAGTATAAGCTTCGTAAGAATGTAGAAACAGTTCTTGTAATGGGACTTGACAAATTTGAGAAAAACATAGAAAACGATTCCTATAACAACGACCAGCAATCAGACTTTTTGATGCTTCTTGTCATTGACCACGAGAACAAGACCTGCTCCGCAATACATATAAATAGGGATACGATGGCTAAAATCAACGTCCTTGGTATCGGCGGGAAAAAGGTAGGAACGGTAACTCAGCAAATCGCTCTTGCTCACACCTACGGTGAGGGCGGTGCTGAAAGCGCAAGAAACGTTGCAAAGGCAGTATCAATGCTTCTTTGCGGCATACCGATAAGCCATTACGCAGCTATTACAATGGACGCCGTAGCATTGCTCAACGACGCCGTTGGTGGAGTTACGGTTACGGTGCTAGACGATATGACCAAATTTGATTCTGCACTTGTAGAAGGTGAAACGGTAACCCTTATGGGAGAGCAGGCGCTGTATTACGTGCGTCATAGATACGGTCTTGATGATAGCACAAACGCATCAAGAATGGAACGTCAGCGCCAATACCTAAATGCTTTGTACCTTAAATTGACCGAAAAGCTAAAGTCTGACGAGGACTTTTCTATGAGTACGCTTGTTGATATGTCTGAATTTATCACAGCGTCGGATATGAGTATAGCTTCAATGGATAAATTAATAGATAGTATTGAAGAATACGACGTATCAGATATACACACTTATACAGGTACTACAAGGGTAACAGAGCATATAGAATTCTATGCAAACGAGGACTCTATTAAAGAGCTTGTAACAAAGCTTATGTATAAGCCAAAATAATAAAAAGTAAGAGGAAATTAGTGTGAACGAGATACTGGAAGCACCGGCAACCGAAAATGAAGGTAATGTCGGCACCCCCCAGACGGTAAAGTTAAGACGAAAACCCCTTTATAGCTTTAGTAAACGACTTTTTGATATATTTGCATCATTGATACTTATGAGCATTTTGCTCGTGCCGTCTCTAATACTGATGCTCGTCATAGTTATTGACAGCCCGGGAGCATCACCTATTTTCAAACAAAAGAGAACGGGCAAAAACGGAAAGGAATTCAACTTCTTAAAATTCCGTTCGATGGTACCAAATGCTGATAAAATGCTTGACTCACTTCTTGATAAAAATGAAATGGACGGTCCTGTTTTTAAAATAAAAGAAGACCCGAGAATAACAAGAATAGGCAAATTTATTCGCAAAACAAGTATTGATGAGCTTCCGCAGCTTTTGAACGTTTTTGTAGGTCAGATGTCATTTGTCGGTCCGCGTCCTCCAATTCCAAGAGAGGTTGCACAGTATACTGATGAGCAAAAGCAAAGACTTTTGGTTACCCCCGGACTTACCTGCTATTGGCAGGTACAGCCAAAGCGAAATACCCTTTCGTTTGAAGAGTGGCTTGCACTTGACCTTAAATACATAGAAGAACGCGGCCCTTTAACGGATATAAAAATTCTTTTTAAAACAGTTGGCGCAGTTTTTGGCGCACATGGTGAATAAAATGCGTATAGCAATGCTCGGACACAAAAGAATACCCTCGCGAGAGGGTGGTGTTGAGATTGTTGTTGAAAAGCTTTCGACGGAAATGGCGGATATGGGACATACCGTAACCTGCTATAACCGCAAAGGACATCATGTTAGTGGAGCAGCTTACGATGAAAAATCATTGAAGGAATACAAGGGCGTTCGCTTGAAAAGTGTTTGGACAGTTAAAAGGAGAGGACTTGCGGCGATGACCGCATCCTTTTCGGCAGCCGTACGAGCCGCTTTTGGTAAATACGACGTTGTCCATTTTCATGCTGAAGGCCCTTGCGCTATGCTATGGCTTCCTAAGCTTTTCGGCAAAAGATGTATAGCAACTATACACGGTCTTGACCACCAAAGAGCCAAATGGGGAAGGTTCGCCTCTTGGTATATAAGAAGAGGTGAAAAATGTGCGGTTAAACGCGCTGATGCGATAATCGTACTCAGCCAGGGCGTAAAGCAATATTTTGCAGATACCTACGGGAGAGAAACGGTATATATCCCCAATGGCGTTGATAAGGCAACTTTAAGACAAGCAAATGAAATAACCGAAAAATTCGGTCTTACAAAAGACAGTTATATACTGTACCTTGGTAGAATTGTACCCGAAAAGGGTGTGCGTGAGCTTATCGAGGCGTATAAACAAACTAAAACTGACAAGAAGCTCGTTATTGCTGGTGGCTCGTCGGACACCAAGGCTTTTGAAGATGAAATGCGAGAACTTGCAAAAGACGATTCAAGAATAATATTTACAGGCTTTGTACAGGGCACATTACTTGAAGAGCTTTATAGTAACGCCTATATTTATACACTACCGTCCTTTCTTGAGGGTATGCCGCTTAGCCTTCTCGAGGCTATGAGCTACGGTAACTGCTGCCTTACCTCGGATATTCCCGAGTGTGCGGACGTTATCGGAGATGCGGGTGTAACCTTTGAAAAGGGTAACGTACAGGCGCTAACCGATGTAATTGAAACGCTTTGCAGCTCACCCGAAACGGTACAAAAATATAAGTCGGGGGCATCGGATTATATTTGCTCCAAATACTCTTGGACGGATATGGTAGAAAAGACACTCTCACTTTATGAAAAAAAGAAAAAAACTAAGGAATAACCTATGAAAATATTGCTGATAAATAAGTTTTTGTACCCTAACGGCGGCTCGGAAACCTACATATTCAAGCTCGGCGATTACCTTATGTCGCAAGGACACGAGGTGCAATACTTCGGTATGGAGCACGAGGGACGAATTGTGGGCAATAGAGTAGAGTCGTATACGACGGATATGGACTTTCACGGTGGCGGTAAGTTTGCAAAGCTTACATACCCCATAAAAACCATATATTCCCGTGAGGCAAGAAAGAAAATTCGAGCGGTGCTTGATGATTTTCAGCCTGACGTATGCCATCTAAATAACTTTAACTATCAGCTTACCCCAAGTATAATTCTTGAAATAGTAAAATGGCGCAAAAAAGCAAAAAAAGAGTGCAAAATTCTTTTTACAGCACACGATTATCAGCTTGTTTGCCCCAATCATATGTGCAATAATCCCAATACCGGTGCAAACTGTGAAAAATGCCTTGGCGGTCATTATTTTAACTGCTTTAAGGGAAAATGTATTCACGCATCAAGAGCAAAATCGCTAATTGGAACTATGGAATCGGTATTTTGGAAAATAAAGAACGCATATAAGTACATTGATAAAATAATATGCTGCTCTCACTTTATGAAGAGCAAGATGGATACCGATAAACGCTTTGCCACCAAAACCGTTGCGATGCATAATTTCGTTGACGAGGTAGAACGCAAAGCAGCCGAAAAAGAGGATTATGTCCTTTATTTTGGAAGATTTTCAAATGAAAAGGGAATTGATACCTTGATGCAGGTTGCGTCGGAGCTTCCCGAAATTCCTTTCATTTTTGCAGGTACGGGGCCTCTCGAAGAAACAATTAAGGATATCCCGAATATAACCAACGTTGGCTTTAAAAAGGGAAAAGAGCTGCAAGACCTTATACGTAAGGCGAGATTTACCGTGTATCCGTCGCAGTGGTACGAAAACTGCCCGTTCTCGGTAATGGAAAGCCAAATGTACGGTACACCCGTTCTTGGCGCAAACATCGGTGGAATACCCGAGCTTATTCAGGTTGGCAAAACGGGAGAGCTCTTTGAAAGCGGAAACGCAGCCGAGCTTAAAGAAAAAATTGCAAATCTCTGGGCAAATAAGCCTCTGCTTGACGAATACGCAAACAACTGTAAAGACATAACCTTTGATACAATAGAGGAATATACCGAAAAATACCTTGCAATTTGCAAGTAAAAAAAGGAAAAATTATGGCTAAAAAAAGAGTAGTTTGGGTAGATATTGTAAAACTATACGCTTGTATTCTTGTTGTACTCGGACACTTTTTTATGGGTCTTGTTGAAAGCAATATTTTACCGTCAGGTTTTTGGTTTAATTTATTCAAAAACTCTATATATACGTTTCACGTCCCGCTCTTTTTTATATGCAGTGGCTATCTTCATCAAAAATATACTGTTGAAAATACCTTAAAAGTTATTGTAAATAATAGACTTAAAAAGCTACTCGTGCTTGGCGTACCTTATTTTTTCTTTTCTATTGCAACTTGGACTATTAAGTTTGTTTTTTCAAGTATGTCGGGAGATAAAGTTGACAGTCTGCTAACATCATTATTTGTACAACCGCTTTCTCCGTACTGGTATCTATACATACTGTTCTTTATGTTTTTAATAACCCCCGTTCTTAATGGGAAAAAGAATATATATGTATTTTTGGCGGCGTTAATAATGAAATTACTCACATTTTTTCCGCTGAATATCAATATATATCTAATAGACAAGCTTTTGGAACACGAAATCTGGTTTGTTTTAGGTATGATGTTGTGTTCCTTTAGTATACCTGAGCGTTTGAAGGGTAAGCTTCCGCTTATTTTTGGTATTCTTTGCGGAGCGTTGTTTATAGGTAGCTGTTTTTATCTTTTAAATTATGGATATTTATATTTCATTATAGGACTGCTTGCCTGCATATCTACTATAATTATTGCAATTAATATTCAACATAATAAAATTATTATTAAATTAAGTGAAATATCTTCGATTTATACGCTTCCGGTATTCCTTATGCATTCGATTTTCGCTGCTGCATTGAGGACACTTTTAATTAAATTAGGAGTGTACTTAGCACCGATACATATAATTTTAGGGCTGATAATCGCCATAGGCGGTCCAATGATAGCGGCGTGGATAATGGATAAAATCAAATATATGGATTTTGTTCTGTATCCCAATAAATATATTAAAATTGGAAAAAAGCCAAAAGGAGAAAATAATGGCTAAAAAACTAAACGGAACAGTAATAGTTACATACCGTTGCAACGCTCGTTGCACGATGTGTAATAGATATAAAGCCCCCTCAAAGCCCGAGGAGGAGCTGACTATTGAGGCAATAAAAAAACTTCCCGAAATGTACTTTACCAACATTACGGGCGGCGAGCCGTTTATCCGCGAGGACTTAAAGGATATCGTGCGTGAGCTTTATAAAAAGAGCGACCGTATAGTTATATCCACAAACGGCTTCTTTACCGACAGAATAGTTGACCTCTGTAAGGAATTTCCGCAGATAGGTATCCGTATATCTATTGAGGGACTTGAACAAACGAATAACGAGATAAGAGGCTTGTCCGACGGTTACAACAGAGGTTACACCACCCTTAAAACACTTCGTGAAATGGGTATGACGGACGTAGGCTTTGGTATGACCGTTCAGGATAAGAACGCCCCTGACCTCGTTCCTCTTTATAAGCTCTCGGACGAAATGGGTATGGAGTTTGCAACCGCATCTCTCCATAACAGCTTCTATTTTGTTGAGGCAAAGAATATAATCCACGACAGAGAAATGGTTGCAGGACACTTTGAGGACCTCGTAAACGAGCTTCTTAAATCAAATAGCCCGAAAAAGTGGTTCAGAGCTTATTTCAATCACGGACTTATAAACTACATCTACGGTCAGAAACGTCTGCTTAAATGTGATATGAGCTTCGACACCTTCTTTATCGACCCGTACGGCGACGTAATGCCCTGTAACGGCACGAAGGATAAAGAGGTAATGGGTAACATAAACCGCCAGAGCTGGGACGAGCTTTGGAATAGCCCTGAGGCGGAGCAGGTAAGAGCGAAGGTTCGCTGCTGTGACCGTGATTGCTGGATGATAGGCTCTGTTTCCCCCGCAATGCACAAATACATCTGGAAGCCGCTTTGGTGGGTATTCGTGCATAAATTCCTTCGCTTCTTTAAAAAGAAAAAATACTCAATGTATGAAAATAAAATCGTACGCGACTTCCGTGATGGCAAGGTAACCAAGGAAGAGCTTGACGCTTGCTCTACGTGCGATATGTGCGCTACGATAAACGACGGACTTTCCGACGCCTCACGTGAGCAGCTTAAGGACAAAACAGGCGAGGAAATAGTTGATGCTGATATTGCAAGACAGACTAAAAAATAATGAGCTTGGGCTTTAATAAGGAGAACATAAATGATCGTACTCTCGGATTGCTTGACGGAGAGGCTTGATGAGGGCTGCATTAAGGTAGCAAATAGCCTTACCCGAAGGATAAAACAAAAATATCCCGATACGGTTGTTGTTTCGTATAACCGAAAGCCAAAGAATTCAGACGTTCATTTGAAGTTAAATAAGCTTTTTTTGAATAGAAAGCTATTTTCGTTAATAAAAAGCAACACTTCTGTTTTGTATATTCCGTTTGCATCAAATACTCTTGGCAGTGCGATAAGAACATTTATGCTTTCGCTTTTTGGAAGGAGGCCTGTTAAGGTTATTTTTGCCCTTCGTTTTCAAATGGGCTTTTTAACAAAGCTTCTTTTAAAGTTAAGTAAAGCGGAGATAATTGCCCTTTCAGGCGAGTCATTTGAGTTTTATAAGAACGGGATAGGAAACGCAACATATCTTAAAACAGGTATAGACGTGGAGCGATTTTCCCCCGTAAATGCCGAGGATAAGGTAATATTAAAGAAAAAATACGGAATACCGACAGACAAAAAGCTTGTTCTTCACGTAGGTCATTTAAAGGACGGAAGAAACGTTGAAAAGCTTCTTGATATTGATGATAAATATACAGTTATGCTCGTTACAAGCACAGTTACAAAGGACGAAATAAATGAAGGGCTTAGGGATAAGCTTAAAAGCCGCTCCAACATATTCGTAGTTGACAGCTTTGTGGAGAATATAGAAGAAATATACCAAATGTCAGACGTATATCTTTTCCCTGTGCAAGAAAACCAAAACTGTATAGACGTCCCTCTTTCTGTGTTGGAAGCGGCGGCGTGCAACATACCGATCGTTACAACTGAATACGGCGAGTTAAAGGCTTTTAAGGGTGAAGAGGGTATGTATTTTGTGGATGACTTATCAAAGGAAGTATTAAATCGGGCAATAGATATGGCGGCTGATGTAAGTAACTGTAATAATAGAGAAGCAGTGCTTGAATACGATTGGGAGCAGTCGATAATCAATCTGATGTCAAAGTAATTTAATGAAATGAGATACAAATGAGAAAAAAGCAAAGAATTGCCTTAATCGGGCTAGACGGCTCGGGAAAATCTGCTAATATAAGCAAGATGAAGAGTGCCACCGAATTTGAAGATTATAAATTTGTGTGGGTCCGTTGGAAGCCTATTCTTCTTGCCCCTGCATATTGGCTTCTTAAAAGGAAGGTAAAAAAGAGCAAGGGCTCAAGTGAAGCAGGTGATAATACTGAACACCAAAAGAATACGGCTGAGCAAAAAGAGTTAAGCCGTGAGTATTCCCAAAAATCGGGAATGAAAAGCAAGATATTCAAAAATCCGATAGTTCGCGGCGTATGGATGTTTTTGGCATTGACGGATTACTTTTTTCAGTTTTATTTTAAGACATTTGTGTACCTTGTAGGTCGCAAAAATATTATATTTGACCGTTTTTATCTTGATCTTTTTGTAGACCAAGGTATAAATTTCGGTTATTCACCGGAAAAGATTGATAAATTGATAAATAGAAAAAAGTGGCTTTTCCCGAAAATAGATAAGATTATTTATATTTGTGTTTCGCCCGAGGTATGCTATCAGCGAAAGGACGATATACCGAATATGGATTATCTACTCAGACGCTATGATATATATGAAACCCTGTGTAAAAACACAGGCTGGGTAACAATAAACGGCGAGCTGCCACTTGAAGAAGTATACGAAGAAATAAAAAAAGAAATAATTTGCAATAATTAAGGCGGTTGTTATGAAAGAAAAGACTATCATGATTATACTTGATGGTTTGGACTATCAATACATACAACAAAATATAAACGGTTTGGATTTTTTCAGAGCCCTTATAAACGAGGGTAGACTTCACGGTCTTGATTCTGTCGTTCCTGCCGATTCAATTCCTGCGTGGACAACCATATATACGGGCCTAAATCCCGCTGAGCACGGAGTTATCGAATCAATAGATTACCTTGATTTCAAAAATAAGGTTAAGGGAGATTACTCTGTAATTGAGGGTAATTCATTTTGGGATATACTTGGCGCTCAGGGCAAAAAGGTATTTGTATTCAACCCATTTATGGCGTACCCGGCTTGGAATGTAAACGGACTTATGATAAGCGGTCCGGTTTTCGAGGGCGGAGATATAAGCACAAACCGTCCCGATATTGTTGATATAGCTTCGCTTCCCTCTATCGGTGGAATGGTAGACCACCCAAGCGACAAGGAAATGGCTAAGTTCTATAGCGAAACTATGGAGCTTTCGCAAAAGCAATTTGATGCTTTTAAAAAATATTTTGAAGCGGATAAATACGATTTTGCGTTTTTGGGAATTACAACACCCGACCGTATGCAGCATTTTTTATGGAGATATACGGACCCAAGCGACAGAACCTACCGCCCCAAAAAACGCCTTACTGACTCCATACTGAAAATGTATCAGCTGATGGAAAGTAATGTAAAAGCAATATTTGACGCTTATGGCGAGGAATACAATATAGTGGTTATCAGTGATCACGGACACGGAAAAAGATGTGAAAAAACCTTTTACGTTAATCAGTGGCTAATAAATAACGGCTATATAGCAAATAAGAGTAAGAAAAAAAGAGCTATTGAATATTTAAAATATACGGCGTATAGAATTCTTTCGGCTTTTGGAATGGTTGAAAAGGGTACGAAATTCTTTAAACGCTTTAAGTTTGCGCATAAGGTAAAAAATGCTGATTATGTATTTACCGACAAAAAGGCAAAGGTGTACGCACCAAAATTTGACGGCTGCAATCCGTTTGGCGGAATAATGGTGTCAAAGGACGAATTTTCTTCAAGTGAAGAATATGAGCAAATGCGTCAAAAAATAATTGACGGACTGCTTGAGGTCAGGGACGGCGACAAACCGATAATGCTGTGGGTCAAGCGCCGTGAGGAAATATATGAGGGCGCTAAGGTTGATAATTATCCGGATATAGTTTACCGTATGTTGCCCGAATACGGCGTTGACAGAGGACTTTATGGGAAACGCCTGTTCGGTATAAACGCAATGCACGAGATAATATCCGGCGGTCATAAATTTACAGGTATAATTATGGGGAATACAGGAAGCGTTGCTGAAATAAACAGTATTCTTAAAATACACGATTATATAGTGGACCTCAGTGGAGGAAATCAAAAGGCTTAGTGTGGAGGCACATTAATGAAAATCGGAAAATGGACTAATGAGCGAATACTGTATGTTTTTTTGTTCGCTTTATATATGGCGTGTTTTTTAATATCAACGTATTTTAACTATACGATATTTGATATAGAGTATGCAGCACTTATAATTATATTTATTGTAGGTATAGTTAATATCTTTAAGAACGGCGGGAATATATATAAGTCGTGGAAATATTATGATCAGATGATAAATATAATAAAAATGTCGCTGATTTTACTTGGGATAAGCCTTTTGTTTCAGTTAATAAATTTAAGGTTGATCTTTATAACGTATAAGCATTTGTTTTATATTATGTTCCCATCGATAACAGTTTTTCTGTTATGCAATTCTTCAAGAAATTTCATTGAAGATTATTTTAACATATCTCTTATATTTGCAATAATTTATTTTATTATACGTTATTACAGTGTTTTTAATATGGATTCTATTTTAAACATGACGTTTTTAACCTCAAACTCCGCATTTGAATTTGCTTCAACAGCTATCGCCGATATATTTTTCTACTGTGTTGTATTTTTTGGATATCATAGAAAATATATAAGAATGTCAATATCGGCATTCTTTGGAATATTGTCATTTAAACGCTTTATTTTCGTATGTATTATAGTAGCTATTGTTATATATATAGTCAGAGCTATAAGAGAAAGAATGGGCAAAGCGAAAAAACGTCAAAAATACGTTTCAAAAACTCTTTGCGTAGCGCTTGTTATTGGAATTTGTTGTGTTCCGTATTTTTCAAGATTGCTGTTGGACCCTAATATAAATGCTACACTGAGCAACTTTTTCGGATTTTCTGTAAATGAGTTTTTAATGAGCCGAGTAGAGCTATTGGAGTATTTGATTGATAAAAATCCTACCAATTACGGACTTGGTACTATAAGTGATTTTTTTGTCAATTCCTATTGGTACGGAGCTAACCGTGCAATGCATTTGCATAATGACATTTACCGCTTGTATTACGAAACAACGATAATTGGACTTTTTGCATTTACCTACTATATGGTAAAAAACACTAACAGGAAATCAAAGCCGTTTATAATTACGGTTTTCTACCTGCTTAATTTAGCAATATCCAATGTACTTGTTAACTTTATGTCTATGCTTATGTTTAATTTATTATTCTGTGATTTTCTTGATTCAAAGGATAAATAATAGATTTAGGAGAATAGCGGAAATGAACGAACTTATTTCTGTGATAGTGCCCGTTTATAACGTTGAAAAGTATTTAGAAAAATGTTTGCAAAGCATATGTAAACAAACATATTCTAATTTAGAAATATTAGTTGTTGATGATGGTTCTACAGATAAAAGTGGTGAAATTTGTGATCAATATTCAAACAATGATGTAAGAATAAAAGTTATACATAGGGAAAATGGTGGTTTGTCTGCCGCTAGAAATACTGCATTAAACTGTATGACCGGGAATTATGTATTGTTTGTTGATAGCGATGATTATATTGAATGTAATGCTATAGAAGTACTTTATAATACATTAAAAGAGAATAATTCAGATATATCTATTTGTGCGTATGATTATGTCGATGAA
>JAZOML010000051.1:0-23518 GCA_045653945.1 Eubacteriales bacterium | reverse complement strand
AGTAAATATCCTTGATAGTTAATGTCAAATGAAAAGCATTTTAATTTAGGATAAAAATAGATAGAAAACTACGAATAAGTGATATAGTAAAAATAAATTTTGATATTTACAAATATATATTGAATTAGCATTATAAATTTGCTATACTATTTATATAGTATATCGCCTTGGAGGGACAAATGGATACTTCAATTTTAAATACTTGGGCGCAGCATCTTCTTGACACAGGAAAAAGAAACAGTCTTATCAATTTCCGTAAGTCAAAAATGGGTACTGCAGAAATAATCGCTCCCGATATGATATCGCTTTTCAAAAAGGCGGAGCTCTCCGCAATTTTTGAAGTTTATGACCCACAGCTTGACGATAACGACGAGTTCGAATTTTTTGACGAAGAAGATGGACAATTTGCTTCTGCCGATGACGGTAAGCTTTCAAAAGACCTTTATCTTGCTAAATACGGACGTAAGATATCAAGCAAGAAAAACCAAATTCTTGTATATAATAGTGAAAACAAACCTCTTCAGGCACTTAAAAATATCCGCAAAAAGGGTATCAGCGCTATTGAGGAAACGGGTGTAAACATAGTATATATTGCGTTTGGATTTATTCATTGGAGCGACCCCAACGTTTCAAATTCACCAACAATGAAGGCGCCTATTCTTCTTGCTCCTGTTTCTATTATCAACGATTCTCCTCTTGAACCGTTCCGTTTAAAGATAATGGATAACGAGCTTATAGTTAATCCGACGTTTTCATATAAAATGCAGGAAATGTTTGGTATAACACTCCCGGAGTATGATGATGACGACGAAAACATCGAAAGCTATTTTGAGGTAATAAAAAATCTTGTCGGCAAGTTGGGTTGGACAATATCACTTGACTGCGTGATAGGGTTATTCTCTTTCTTAAAGCTCAATATGCATCACGATTTAAACAACAACGCCGAGCATATTGTGGCTCATCCAATTATTTCTACAATTTTGAACAGTGCCAGTCAACCCGACGAAGCAAAAAACAATGCTGAACCGATAAAGCTTGAAGCCTCAACAAACAATGCCGAGCTATTCAACGTTGTTGACGCCGATTCCAGCCAATGCGAAGCAATAAAAATGGCAAAGGAAGGTCAAAATTTTGTTTTACAAGGACCTCCCGGTACAGGAAAGAGTCAAACCATTACAAACATAATTGCCGAGCTACTTCACGACGGGAAAACGGTGCTTTTCGTTTCCGAAAAGCTTGCGGCACTTAACGTTGTTTTTGAAAAGCTGAAAAACGTAGGTCTTGAGGACTTTTGTCTTGAGCTTCACAGCCACAAGGCAAGCAAAAAGCTTATGATTGACGAGCTTTGCGAAACACTCAGAACCGAATCAAGCTCTGTTTCATCAAGAGCAAATACCGAAATTAACGAAAAGCTAAGAGCTAAAAATCTTCTCGACGAATACGCAACGCAGCTCCACGCTAAAAGACCTACCGTAAACAAAAGCTTATTTGAGATGATATCTGAGCTTTCTTCCTGCAAGGATGCGCCGACACTTGACTATGCAATATCAAATATTAGCTCACGAGATGACTATTTCATAAATAATGCGCTTTTAACCATTGATAAATTCGCTGAGTGCACAAGCTACGTTGGATACAATTATAAAGCTTGTTCCTGGTACGGTTTTTTACCTAAATCAGTGCTATATGAGGAAAATTTAGCTCTTAAAACTGACATTTCAAGAGCCGCAATGCTTTGTCAAAAGCTTACTGAAATATTTGATGAAATAAATGTTAAGTTTAAAGTCAAGTACAACGATTTTGAAACCGCTGACACTCTTAGTAAGCTCTTTGATTTTTTAGCCTCTACAACCTATATAACTCCAAGCGTTTTAAATTGCGATTCGCTAACTGACGTTACAGCAAAGGTAACGAGATTGTCGCAGCTTTCAATTTCAATTAAGGAAAGAAAAGCTATCCTTGATGCCTCTTTTGACTCAGGTATATATTCACTTGACGGACTAACAAGCTTTAAAAAGCTAAACGTACTTTATAATTCCTTCTTTTCACGTTTGTTTAACAAGGAATACAAGCAACTTATCAACGATTTGCAGATACACAAAAACGATGCTAAAAAGCCAAGCTATAAGATTGCTATTAAATATTACGGCATTTTAAATTCATATCAAGCCGACCTAAAAGAGTATGCAGATATTGAGTCCGAAATTGAAGAATACCTAAATGACAAATATATCGGAGTGGACTCCGATTTCAATGCTATAATCAATGAGCTTGACAGCTTAACTCCGTTTTTTGGTATGCCTATTCTTATCCCTCACTCTTCTCTTTCCTCAGACGAATTTGATGAATTTAAGCCTAAATATAGAGCTTGGTCGGTAAGAATCATTGAAGCATTTACCGAAAGTGATGATGTACGCAATCGCATTGCAAATCTTTTTGAACCTACCGTTTGCGATATTTTGTCGCTAAGTGTTTCAGATTTTTACGATAAATGCAGTTCCCTCCTTTCAAATTACTCAAAGCTTGAATATTGGCTTAAAATGTCCGAAACTCTTGACGAGCTTAGAGAAATAGGCATAAAGGATTTTGTTGATATAGCATACAGTGCTTCAGTACCCGTAAATATGCTTGTAAAGGTATTCAAGAGCATTTATCACACTCAGTGGATTGACTACACAATGAATACCGAATCAATATTCACCGAGCTTTTAAGAGCTCCCCACGACCACGCAGTCAATACCTTCCAGTTAAAGGATAAATTAAGCTTCGAAATCAACAAAGCAGTCATTAGAGCGACTCTTTCCGCAAATCGCCCCTCCCCTGATATGATTGTTCCGGGAAGCTCGGCTGCAATTATTTTGCGTGAGGGTGAGAAAAGCCGTAAGCACAAGGGTATAAGACAACTCATATCCGAGCATACCGAGTTTATTCAAACCTTAAAGCCCTGCTTTTTGATGTCCCCTCTTAGCGTCAGCACCTTCCTAGACTCGGATATGGTATTTGACACCGTAATATTTGACGAGGCATCGCAAATTTTCCCTTGGGATGCTATCGGAGCAATTTATCGCGGTAAGCAGCTAATTGTAGTTGGCGACTCCAAGCAGATGCCGCCAAGTAATTTCTTCAATAGCGTTTCCGACATTGACACCGATAGCGACGACGAAAATGTTAGCGATTTTGAATCAATTCTTGATATATGTGCATTTAAATTCCCACAAAGAAGACTTAAATGGCACTACCGCAGCCGCTACGAGCAGCTTATTTCCTTCTCTAACAAGAATTTTTATCAAAATGACCTTGTAACCTTCCCATCATCAAGAAAAGACACAAGAGGCATCGGAGTTGACTATTACTACGTCGACGGTGTATTTGACCGAACAAACAAAACCAACTTTGCTGAAGCCGAGCGTGTTGTTGACCTTGTATTTGAAAGCTTTGAAAAATATCCGGACCGTAGCGTTGGAGTTGTTGCGTTTAGTATTTCTCAGCAAAACCTCATTGAAAGGCGCATAAACAAACGTCGTAGCGAAGATACCTCAAAAGAAGAGTTTTTTAAATCGGACCGTCCCGAGCCGTTTTTCATTAAAAACCTTGAAACGGTACAGGGTGATGAAAGAGATACTATCATTTTCAGCGTTGCATACGGCTATGACGTTTCAAGAAAGCTTTATCACAACTTCGGTCCTCTTAACCGAAACGGCGGTGAAAGACGACTTAACGTTGCCGTTACAAGAGCTAAACACAACGTTAAGCTTGTTGCCTCCATACATCATACCGATATTGACCTGACACGTACAACATCTGTTGGTGCAAAGCTATTAAAGGAATATCTTGACTACGCCGAAAACGGCACGATTGCGCTTAACCGTTCTGAAACAGTAAACCTCTTTGAGTATATTGAACCTGAATTCGAGCTTGAGGTTGCATCCTTCCTCCGTGATAACGGTTATACCGTTGATACAAAGGTTGGATACTCATCTTGCAAAATAGACATTGGCGTAAAGCTTGTAGGCTCGGAAAACTACAGTATTTGTGTTGAGTGCGACGGTAAAACGTACCGCCAAGCCAACACAACAAGAGACCGAGACCGCCTACGCCAAGAGGTCCTCGAAAGGATGGGATGGCGCTATTACCGAATTTGGGCTCCGGATTGGTTCAGAAATAAGGCTGAAGAAAAGGCAAAGCTCCTTGAATTTATCAATGCCACGCCCACCGAGACCGTAACCGAAACACCGAGTGAGCTAGAAATAAGCGATTCTTTTGAGGAAGAGCCAGTCAGCGACGAAATAATTTTCCCTGCATACTCTATGCTAAGTCTTGATCAGCTTACCAGAGCACTTGGTTATGATAAGGAAAAGGTGCTTGAAGTAATTCTTGAGGCTGAATACCCTGTAAGCGAGGAGTGGATACTAAGACGTACGTTGCCGCTGTTCGGTGCTGATAAAATCAAAAAAACCGTTCGTGATGAATACAATTCTCTACTTGATAAGATTGCAAGTGATTACGGATTTATGAGGAAAAACGGCTTTGTATACTTTATCGGCGCTCTTATACCTATGCTACGTATTCCGTCCGAAGATGCCCTTGAAAAGCGCGAAATTTGTCATATCGCTCCCGAAGAACTAGCAAACGGTTTACTTGAGGTAATCAAGTATAACGTTTCGGTTGATAGGATGGGACTGTATAGATATATTTCAAAGCTTCTCGGATTTTCAAGACTTACCGAACAAATTATCAGACACCTTGACGATGCTCTTGAGCTTATCAAGGATAAGATAACAGTCGAGGGTAGCACTTTGACATTTATAAGTTAAAACGCAAAAAATCCACCCATAACGGGTGGATTTTTTACTTTAAATTTAATTTGCTCAGTGATAGCGAACCTCGTTGTCGCTTTTTCCGTTCTCGTAAATTTCAATAATGTTTTCAACAGTTGTTTGCGCTATATTTGAAAGCGCCTCTTCGGTTAAAAAGGCTTGGTGTGAGGTTACTATGACGTTTGGCATAGAAATAAGTCTTGCTAGAATGTCGTCCTCAAGAATATGTCCCGAGAAATCCTCAAAGAAAAAGTCCGACTCTTCCTCGTAAACGTCAAGACAAGCGGCACCCACCTTTCTGCTCTTAATAGCCACCAAAAGCGCCTCCGCATCAACGAGCGCTCCACGCGAGGTATTTAGAATTACAACACCTTTTTTACATTTTGCAATGGATTTTTCGTCTATAACGTGATAGGTATCCTCGGTAAGAGGACAGTGAAGTGAAATAATATCACTGTTTGCAAAAAGCTCGTCAAGCTCTACGTATTTAACTGTATCTCCGTTATCAAGTCCTTGTGCAGGGTATTTATCGTATGCAAGTACCTTCATACCAAATCCTCGGCATATATCTATAAATACTCTACCTATTCTACCCGTACCGATAACTCCGACGGTTTTTCCGTGAAGGTCAAAGCCCGTCATATTGTTAAGGCTGAAATTGAAATCTCTTGTTCTGATATAAGCCTTATGGATACGACGAATTGAGGTTAAGAGGAGCGCCATAGTATGCTCCGCTACCGCATAAGGTGAGTATGCAGGTACACGCACAACCTTGATTTTCCCGAAGGCGTGCTTAATATCAACGTTATTAAAGCCTGCACAACGGAGTGCAATTATTTTTATGCCAAGCTCAAAAAGTCGGTCAATAACCTTATCGTTAACATTGTCATTAACAAAAACACAAACACCGTCAAAGCCGTGTGCAAGCTCAACTGTATCAACGTTAAGCTTGGTTTCAAAAAATTTAAATTCTATATTCTTCTCTTTTCCGTATTTTTCAAAAGAGGGTTTATCGTAATTTTTTGCATCAAAAAAAGCAATTTTCATTATAAAAGCTCCAAGTGTTTTTATTTAGTATACCATAGTTTGGATTTATAATCAATATTTTTTTTATATTTTTTAAAATTTATTAATTTCCGAGTACCAAGCGGACTTTCAAGCGGTTATCTTGTCGGCGGACGTGATGAAAACGGCGAAATCGTACAAAATGAACTTACCGAAATGTGTATGCAGGTAATAGACGACGTAAGTCTTGTATATCCTGCTGTTGGGCTTTGCTACACGCAGGGTATGAATGAAAAATATCTAAAAAAAGCCTGTGAAATTCTCGTAAAAGGTCGCTCTCACCCTGCAATTTTCAATGATGATATTATCACTAAGGGACTTATGAGCTACGGTGTCCCTGAAAAGGATGCACACAATTACGTACATAGCACCTGCGTTGAAATAACTCCCGTTGCAGCATCTAACGTTTGGGTGGCAAGTCCGTACCATAATTTGGCTCAGCTACTACTTGACTGTCTTGACCGTGATTACAATTCATTTGAAGAACTACTTTCCGCTTATTTTTCACATCTTGACCAAAGCATAAAAATCGGTAATGATGCTCAGCGCCAAATACAAAAATCACGAGCTAAATACTCTTTGCATCCACTTCTTTCCTGCTTTGTAAACGATTGTCTTAAAGACGGTATTGATATTGAAAAGGGTGGCGCAAGATATAACTGGATAATGCCAAGCTTTGTCGGTATGGGCAATCTTGTCGACTCACTTTATGCAATAAAAACGCTTATTTTTGATAAAAAAGAGCTGACGTTTGCTCAGTTAAAAACTGCACTTGACAATAATTTCGTTGGATTTGAGGCACTTCGTCAGCAACTGCTTTACGGTGTTCAAAAATACGGAAACGATGACGATGACATAGATAAATACTACGGCATCATCACAAATCACATTATTTCGGAGTGCAAAAAATACTCAGGTGAGCACAAAAACGGAAATGTTGTACCGAGCGTATTCTGTTGGGAAATGCATATGCGTTTCGGGCTTGACACAGGAGCAACGCCCGACGGTAGAGTTGTAGGCTTCCCGCTTGGCGACGGTTCAGGTCCCTGCCAGGGACGTGAGCATAGCGGTCCTACCGCTTCTATTATTTCCTCTACCAAGTGGGATCACCACGAGCTTATCGGCGGCGTGGCGGTAAATATGAAATTTTCAAAAAATTCACTTGGAGAGCAATCCCTTGACACAATGTTGAGTATCATTAAGACATACCTTGTCCGTGGCGGTTTTGAAATACAAATCAACGTCCTTGACGCCTCCGACCTTGAAAAAGCCAAGAAAAACCCCGAGCTTTACCGAGATTTAGTTGTTAGAGTTGGCGGATACAGTGATTATTTTACCCGACTTACTCCACAAATGCAGGATGAGGTTATTTTGCGTACTGCACATAAAATTTAAATTTTGGAGAATTAATTGTGGCATACAGTTTTAGTGATATACTTGCTCATCTTAATATTCCCGATTACAAATCTTGGGGGTGGAGAGGAAGCTTTCGCATTATTTCCTCTAACCCATCAACGGGACAAATAAATCTTACCATTTATGTAGAATTAATAGACGTAAATTACGATACAAGTAGATTAAAGCCGCTTTGCGAGGACATAGTAAATAGACGTTTAAATGAGCTTGATACACAAAAGCCCGGTATTATTGCAAAATTTAAGCCCAAAGTAAACGTTTCACTCTGTATATTTTAATTTAAAACCGCCAAAGGAGTTGTCTTTTGGCGGTTTTCGTATTACAACAAAAACAAAAGGGAGCAAGATTGCTCCCTTTTGTTTTTATAAATCAATAGTTTTCTTTTCTTACCTCAAAGTAAGCCTGTGGGTGGTTACATACGGGACATTTTTCGGGTGCTTTCGTACCGATAACCATATGACCGCAGTTACGGCATTCCCAAACGGTTACGCCGCTCTTTTCGAATACGGTCTTTTGCTCTACATTGTTAAGAAGTGCACGGTATCTTTCTTCGTGAGATTTCTGTATCGCCGCAACGCCTCTGAACTGTTCAGCAAGGTCGTGAAAACCTTCCTCGTCCGCTTCCTTAGCAAAGGTGGCGTACATATCAGTCCACTCGTAGTTTTCGCCCTCAGCCGCGTGGAGAAGGTTTTCAGCGGTATCGCCAAGCTCACCAAGAGCCTTGAACCAAAGCTTTGCGTGTTCCTTTTCGTTATCAGCGGTTTGCTGGAAAATAGCGGCAATTTGCTCAAATCCTGCCTTCTTTGCTACTGATGCGAAGTATGTGTACTTATTTCTTGCCTGAGATTCTCCTGCAAATGCAGTCCAAAGATTTTGTTCGGTCTTTGTACCCGCGTAGGGGTTCTTTTTGGGTGCTTCTGCCATTACAAATTTGTCAGCGGGTGCCTTGCATACGGGGCATTTGTAATCTGCGGGAAGCTCACCCTCGTGAACGTATCCGCAAACCTTGCAAATCCATTTTGCCATTACTTTATTCTCCTTTTTTAAAGTAGTTTTTATTATTTTACCCAATTTAACGGGCTTTTTTCATTTTTAAGATATTCATTAAAACATAAACTGATACCAGTACAACAACCGATACGGCAATTATTATAAATTTTACAGGTTCACTTACCGTATTTTCAAAAAAGCTGATATCTATATCAAGCATTTGTTTGTGAATATTCAGCACCTGCTCCGGAACGTATTTACCCATTTCCTCAATTACCCCACTAAGTGCGTGGTTACGCATAAGCGAGGTGCCGTAAGTACCGGGCAAGAACATAACAGCATTTTGCATTCCCTCGGAAAAGTTTGAAATCGGCATATAAGCTCCGCATATAAATCCGTATCCCGAGCTAACAATACTTCCAACTGCGGAAATTTGTCCCTGTGAGGTAAGGAAAAAGCTGATAATAGACGAAATAGCGGTGCCAAACAGCACAAGAAGTATAACGTCAACAAAAAGCAAAATAACGTCCGCAGCCGAAAGGTACCAACCGACAACTGCAATATATCCAAGTCCGCAAATTAGTGCTATAAAACAAATTATAAACGTGGAAATAAGCGTAGCTATATAGTAGCTGATTGACAAGGTTGAGGGACTTATCGGGGATATGGTAATATCCTTAATTGCACCGTTTGCTCTATCCTGCACCATAAGGAAATTAGAGCAAAACGCAACGGTTACGCAGGAAACGGCAAGTATCGAAGAAATCAACTGACCGCCAACAAGAGCGTTAAGCAGCTTATCAGGTATAGTAATACCCGAAAGTCCGCTTAAAAATGCATCTTTATAAACGTTTCCAAGAAAGGTAGCGTAAAGCACAAGCAAAATTACAGGTGTAATAAGGGCGGTAAAAAACATCCCCTTATCTTTAAAGAAAAGCTTTACGTTTCTTTTGATTAAAATACGCATTGTGCTCATTTTTCCTCACCTCCCACAAGCTTTTTGCCGGTTACAGCAAGGAAAACGTCATCCATTTTTCCTTTAGTTATCTCATAATCCACGAAAAGCTCGGGATTATTTAAAATAAGCTCGGTGGCGTTTCTAGTGTTCGGTACTGAAATGCGGTAACCGTCTCTGATTATCTCGTAAGGCAGGGCAAAGCTCTTGATTTGCTCTTCTTCAACGCCGTAAATTGTTATAAAATCGCCTGAAAATGCGTTTTTAAGCTCAAGCGGTGTTCCGCTTGCGGAAATTTCACCCCTGTCAAGTATAACAACGTAGTCTGCCTCGGCGGCCTCCTCCATATAGTGAGTTGTGAGGAATACCGTCATATTTTCGTCATTGCGAAGCTCGGAAATTACGTTCCAAATTGTCTTTCTTGTTTGAGGGTCAAGTCCCGTAGTAGGCTCGTCCAGAATTAAGATTTTAGGCTTATGCAAAATTGCTCTTGCAATATCTATTCTTCTTCTCTGACCTCCCGAAAGCTTTCCAACTATTCTATTTTTAAGCTCATCAAGGTCAAGAAGCTCCGAAAGCTCTTTAAAGCGTCTTTCAAAAAATTCGCCAACAATTCCATAGAGTGCCGCTCTACTTTGTAGATTATCGTAAACACTCAATGCTTTATCCAGCACTGAATTTTGAAAAACAACGCCTATTTCACTCTTTACCGCAGCAGCATTTATATCAATATCTATTCCGTCAATAATGACTTTGCCGCAGTCCTTTTTGAGTTGGGCACACATAATATTTATGGTTGTAGATTTGCCTGCACCGTTTTCACCGAGGAAGGCAAAAAGCTCTCCCTTTTTAACACAAAAGCTGATGCCGTTAACCGCCTTTACCGTTCCAAACGATTTTTTCAGGTTGGTAATTTCAATTATATTGCTCATTTTTTATCCTCCCAATATTCATCGGGAATAAAAATGTTTGCAATAATATCCGCTTGCTTTGATTTTGGTAAAATTGCAAGTCCTCTTTCAGTATCTCCAAGAACAAGAATTTCATTACCCGGGTGAAGCTCAAATATATCTCTTGCTTCTTTTGGAATAACAAACTGTCCTTTTTCACCGATTTTAACTATCCACGCAAAGCGTCCTCTTGGCAATTCCATAGTATGATTACACTCCTTTGTATAACTAGTATAACTAATCATACCACAAAATATCGAAACTGTCAATGCTTTATAAAAAATTATATCATATTTTTTCAAAATTTTCAATATAAATTTTCTTGTCTTTTTGTAAGAAAAGGATTGACTTATTTTAGTTATTATGATATAATTTTTTTAACAAAAGAATAAACGCAGTTCTATGTCGGACAGTTTTTTGGTTCGGGGGTAAGGAAATTTCGGTGAAAATCCGATGCAGCAGCCACTACCGTAAACGAAAGCAAGTTTTCAAAGTCGGAATGCTTACCGTTCTGCGTAACGTAAAAGGCTCTTGGGCAATATGGGAGAGCATCGACGTAAAGACGGATACGGGCAGGGTATCCTTATTTTCTTCGCTTATGCACCCATTGAAGGGTGCTTTTATTTTATCCTTTTGTAGAACAAAAAAACGAAAGGAATTTTAAAAAAATGAAAAAGGTAATCAAATCAACGGTAGCAATTCTTCTCTGCCTCATCTTTTGTACATGCTTTATATCCTGCAATGATGTTGATGCAACGGGGCTTTGGGAAAATGCAACCTATCTAAAGGAAACAACTCTCGGTGAGGGTAAAACAGAGTTTTATATTTCGATTGAGGCGGGCGAACAAACGCTTAAGCTTACAATCAAAACCGACAAGGAAATGCTCGGAGATGTTCTTTATGAGCTTGAGCTTATCAATGACCCGAGCTTTTTCGACACACTGAACGGAATTGAGCTTAATTGGGACGAAACGCATATGTACTGGGCGTTGTACATCGGAGAGCAATATGCCACTTCAGGAGTAAACCAAACTGTTATTGAAAACGGTGCTACCTACCGTTTTGTATGCAGCAAATAATGAAGCAACCAAACAAAAACAAAATATTTGAAATGTCGGTTTTTGCCATGCTCGGGGCAATTATGTTCGTTTCAAAGCTTTTAATGGAAGCTCTGCCTAATATCCACCTGCTCGGACTTCTCGTAATGGCATACACACTTGTTTATAGAGTTAAGGCACTGATACCTATATACATTTTTGTTCTTTTACTTGGTGTTTATGCAGGCTTCAATCTATGGTGGTTACCACACCTATATTTATGGATTATTCTCTTTTTGATAACTCTTTTCCTGCCAAGAAAAATACCACCAAAGCTAAAGTACGTAATTTATCCGCTTATATGCTCTCTTTTTGGGCTGTGTTACGGCACACTTTACGCACCTGCACAGGCTTTAATGTTTGGACTTAATTTCGAGGGTATGATTGCTTGGATAATTTCGGGAATACCCTTTGATATTATACACGCAATTTCTAACTTTTTTGTCGGACTTATGATTGTACCGTTATCAGAGCTACTAAAAAAGCTACACAAAGCAAGCGTTTAACGCCAAAATAGGCTGATTCATTGAATCAGCCTATTTTCATTTAATATCAAGAAGCCATTGTGTGACGTTTGTACGCCAGCCACCGTCGTATGCTATCGAGGACTGAATAAGTACCCTCTGCGAGCCGTCTGGATGTGAAAGCACAAGATTGTTTGAATAGTATGCGCCGTTGCCCCTCTTTTCGCAAAGATACGTTCCATCGTCCCAATGAATACCATCCTTACTTGTATAAAGTACGAAATATATCGGTAAATCGAAGGAATTTAAACCTGAGCGACCGTGAAGCAGATAGCCACCATTTACCTTAGCAACCTGCGGATTACGAATACGCTTTGCAACGTAGCTTTTTCCACTTTCCGGCCAAGTTTTACCCATATCAAAGCTGATATGATAAACAAGATTAAATTCGTCACCATTATCGTATTCATAGCAGATAAGCGCACCGTCATCACGCAGTGTCATTGCTCCGTAGCCGTGATTTATACAGTCCCCGGGAAGCTCTCCTTGAAAAGAAAAGCTTCTGCCAAAATCTGAACTTTTGTAAATATAATATCTATGCTCGGGCTTTGTGGCAAAAAACATAGTGTTAGCCATCATAAGAACGTAAATTTCTCCGTCCTTTACAACAACATCGTAAATTCTTCCGGGTTTGTCGCAAAATTCAATCGGTTCCGACCAGCTTTCCCCTGCGTCAGCGCTGATAATTACCTGCGGAGTAAGATACGGCTCCCAGCCGTTCGAATTCTCATTGCGAAGCAAAAAAGCAATTATCTCATTTTCTCTGAGTGATACCGCCTTTTCACAGCTAACGGTATAAGCTCTGTTAATAAAGCAATCATAAGAATAATCAAAAATATTAGGCTCACTCCAGCTTTTTCCACCGTCGGTTGAACGCTTGAATTCAAGCCAACCAAAGCCGTTATGACCGGGTAATTTTACAGGGCGAGCGCCCGAGCAGTTGGAGTAAAATGCAAGAATACAGCCTTTCTTGTATTCAACGAGTGCGTGCGACAGATGACCGCTTCTACCATTTTTTGAATGGTCAACAAAAAGTGTCCCCTCGCTCGGTATTTCGGGTGCAATATCAAACTTAACGAATTTATTTTCCATAATAAGCTGCCTCCTTTTAAACTAGGTAATTTGAGTATAACATAAAAATCACTAAAATTCAATACAATTTAAAAATTTAATACAAATTTAAAAATTTAATATAAATAAAAGTAAAAAAGGGCTTGATTTTTTAATCGTTTGTGTTACAATAATCAAGGTCGATTGCCGGCAGCTGACAGCGCATAACCCGCCGTTTTTCGCTCTGCGAAAAACTATGCGGTCGACGTTTTACAACTTTTGTGTAAACAAAAGCGACGGTTAAAAATAACCGTCGCTTAATTTATATTTCAGTATGTGGAGCAAACGTTCCCGCAACCTTTAATTTATCGCAAACCATATCTAACTCTTCAAGCATTTTTTTGCCGTTTTCAGTTTCGGTGCTGCCGTCTATTTCAACATAGAAATAATATTGCCAAGAGTGTTTTTTCATTGGTCTGCTACGAAGAGCAGTCATATTATATCCGTATTTTCCGATAATTCCAATAGCGTTAGCAAGCGAGCCTGCCTCGTGCTTAACCGTAAACATCAAAACTGAGCTGCTAAGGGACAGTGAATTTGCCTTTACCTTCGAAAGCACTGCAAAGCGTGTGGTGTTTTCTCCGCTTTTATTGATGTTTGCCTCAATTACCTTAAGACCATAGATTTCTGCCGTTTCAGCACTCGCAATTGCACCGTATGATTTATCGTTTTTATATGCAACCGATTTTGCCGCTACAGCGGTGTTGTTTGCTTCTTCAGTTTCAAAACCGCGCATTTTGATATAATCGTGGCACTGATTAAGCGCTTGTGGATGACTTGTTATCTTCTTAATATCCTCAACTGTTGCGCCGTGAACACCAAGAAGATTTTGATGAATTTCAAGCTCATAGATACCGTTAATAAACAAGCTACCCGAAAAAATCAAATCAATGGTTTGCCCAACCTCACCTGCATAGCTATTTTCAATAGGAAGCACTGCAACGTCGCTTTCCCCACTAATAACTGAATCGTAAGCTGCTTTAAAATCTCCATAAGATATACGGTTACCTTCAGGAAAAATTCTGCCTGCTGCTATATGTGCAAATGCTCCCTCTACGCCACTATACGCAACCTTAAGACCGTTTTGCATACGGTACTGATATGCCCTGGACACCGCCATAAGATTTTTTATGTAGTCGATATAGTACCCCTTTAAATTTTCGTCGTCAACAAGGGCAGAGTTCTTTTCAATAACGGCGTCCTCTCTCTTTTGATCAAGAATAGGAAGCCCGTATTCCATTTTATACTCGCAAACCGTTTTGACTGCGCTCATACGTTTAACGAATAACTCAGCCATTTGCCTGTCAACTTCATTTATAATTTTTCTTGCTTGTTCCAATTTATTTGACATTATAAAACCCTCATTAGTTAAAGTTTATCCGCAATATCAAGTATAAGGCGTTCCGTCTTTTCCCAACCAAGGCAGGGGTCGGTTATTGATTTACCGAAAATATGCTCACCAACACTTTGCGCTCCGTCCTCAATATAGCTTTCAATCATAAGTCCCTTTACAAGCTGCTTGATATCGGGATTTTGGTTACGGCTATGGACAATATCCTTAGCTATGCGTATTTGTTCAAGGTATTTTTTGCCTGAGTTATTATGGTTTGTATCTACTACAACAGATGGGTTAACTAGACCTGATTTTTCGTAAAGTTCCCTGACTCTAAGTAAGTCCTCATAATGATAATTCGATACGCTTCTGCCTGCATAGTCAACGTAGCCACGCAAAATAGCGTGTGCATAGGGATTTCCGCTGCTCGTTACCTCCCAACCTCTATATAAATAAGTATGGCTGGACTGCGCCGCAACGATAGAGTTCATCATAACGCCAAGGTCTCCTCCGGTGGGGTTTTTCATACCAACAGGAGCGTCAATTCCACTAGCTACAAGTCTATGCTCTTGGTTTTCCACCGAGCGAGCTCCAACAGCAACGTAGGAAAGTAAGTCCGATAAATAACGGTAGTTTTCGGGATAAAGCATTTCGTCAGCGCAAGAAAAACCATAATCTCTCAAGGCGGCTAAATGAAGCTCGCGTATAGCGACTATTCCCTTATACATATCAGGCTTTGCATCGGGATCAGGCTGATGAAGCATACCCTTATAGCCCTGACCTGTTGTTCTTGGCTTATTGGTGTAGATACGGGGAATTATTATAATCTTATCCGATACCTGCTCCTCTATTTTGCGAAGTCTTGAAATATATTCAAGAACGGGCTCTCTGTGGTCTGCCGAGCAAGGACCAATAATTAAAATAAACTTATCAGAGCTTCCCTCAAATACTGCTTTAATACTCTCATCACGGGCTGCCTTGACCTGTTCCATTTTCTCGTTTAACGGATATTCCTTTTTTACTTCCTGTGGAATAGGAAGCTTTCTGTGGAAATTCATTGACATAGTTTTACCTCTACTCTTACCATTTACGTTAAAAATAAAAAAACCGCACTAATTTATGCATTTAAGCATAGCAAGTACGGACTGTCCTATTTTGTTGTCAAGATTTTAAATCTTGTTTTTCACAAAAGTCGGGCAGGCCAAAATAAAAAAATAAAAGTAATAAAAAAACTTCATAGCTACTCTCCTCTCATGAATTTACGAGATAATTATAAACCCATTTTTTACATTTGTCAATAGTTTTTTCAAAAAAATTGGTGTGTTCGCAAAAAAGAACGATAACTTCTCGAATAGTTCAAACAATTGAAAACTTTGGTTGAGCATTATGAGGTACAAGGTAGCATTTACGTCATTGTTGATAAACTATCTTATGTCAAAATAAAAAACCTCGTTCAAAGGAACGAGGCTTTTGGGGCTCGTAGGATGGAATTTCAACTCAAAAAATCACGCCGAAGGTGTGTATATCATCAATTCCGCAAGGAATTGCATATCATCAAGCCGCAGGAAAGATACACACTAGCGCGTGATGAGATACAGCCCCGCAGAAGCTGATGATATACGCCGCACTTAGTGCGTCGATGATATACCAAGCCTGCGGCTTGGATAAAAAAATCCAAGTCTTTCGACTCGGATTTTTTGGTGCCGGCAGCGGGACTTGAACCCGCACGGTATCGCTACCAACGGATTTTGAGTCCGTCACGTCTGCCATTCCATCATGCCGGCATATCGCCTTGATTATTATATCACAAAGCTATCGAAAAATCAAGTGTTTTTTTACATTTATTTTAGATTTCTTCAACTCTTTAAGCGCATCGTAAATTTTATGGAAAATCATTTGATTTTGGTAATAGCGGTAATCGGCGAATATTTTAATCCCCTTTTTGGAGTAATACTCCAAAATTGCGGCGGCACAAGCGGCGCTACGGCTTTGACCATATTCGCACTGGCAAATAATATTCATTTTTTCCTTTACTGCAGTTTTGATAAACTCCGCTATTTCCTTTGCTTCAGGCAGATAGGTTTCATATGTAAAGCCATAATCTTTTAGGATATGGATATCAATATCGTGCACTCCGACCATTAAAGCTCGCGTGCATTTTCCCTTAAAATTAACGGGCGTGTAGTCCTGCGGTGTCCTTTTTGACTTTGGATCATAAAAGCTTATAACCGCTGTATTTCCCGGAAAATCACCTTCAAGCATTCCCTCTATTGCTTTTCTTGGCATAATAGTTATTTTCATATATAATCCCTCGCTTTCAGTATTATTATATCATATCAGTTGTCTTATAAACCGTACAATTACCCTATATATATAATTCGTAATTTAAGTCAAAATCACTCTTTTTTGATAAAAATTTCTTTGTGTAAATTTTTTTAAAAAGCAAAAAATAAATACGGAAAAACCATTTTAAAAGAGGAATTATTATGAAAACAACAAAATTAAAAAGAGCGGTTATTTCACTTCTTGCGATACTTCTCGCTCTTCCTATTATTACAATGCCCGCTCCTGTATATGCGGCAAGTGAAAATACCGCTTATAATTGGTACGTTAAGAGAAATGATACTCACACTCTACCAAAAAACGAGCCTGCTTTCAGCTTTATAGATAAGTATAATGCCTGCTACGGTGATACAAAAGCAGCTGAAAACGGCGATAAGGTTATCTATCTCACCTTTGATGCGGGATACGAAAACGGAAACATTGAGAGAATACTTGATACTTTAAAAAAACACAATGCTCCTTCGGCGTTTTTCGTGCTTAAAAATCTTGTAGAGCGAAACACCGACCTTGTAAAGCGTATGCATAACGAGGGGCATCTCGTTTGCAACCACACAATGACTCACCCCGATATGACAAAGCTAACGGATAAGGCTCGATTTGACATTCAGCTTTCACAGTTAAACGATTTAATACGTGAAAAATGTGGATTTGAGTGTGCAAAATTCTACCGTCCACCAGAGGGCAAATTCAGCGAACAGAATTTAAAATTTGCGAGTGAGCTTGGGTACAAAACCGTATTTTGGAGCTTTGCCTATGCAGATTGGGACAACAACCGTCAGCCGAGCGCCGATTATGCAATCAAAAAAATCCTTGACAATGCTCACCCCGGAGAAATTATGCTGCTGCATCCGACCTCAAAAACAAATGCCGACGTACTTGACAAGGTGCTTACCGCACTTGAAAAGGACGGTTACCGTTTTGCCTCTCTTACGGAGATTTATTAAATGATTAAAATATTATCCGGAGTTCTTGCAATTCTATCATTTTTCGCACCGAAGAGTACTGTAAACACTTGGGCAAGCTTCAATGAAAGCGACGGTGTTTACGATAGAGTGCAAATTGATGAAAGGGTGATTGCACTCACATTTGACGATGGCCCACATCCGTATCTTACGCCCGAAATACTTGAAATTCTTGATGATTTTGATGCCAAGGCGACATTTTTTGTCGTCGGAAGTATGGCTCGCTTATACCCAGCAACCTTAAAAGCGGTATCCGATGCAGGACACGAGATTGGAAATCACACCTATACGCATTTGATGGAAAGTAACGGCGGTTGTGAAAAACTAAAAAAGGAAATTATCGACACCGAGCAGGCAATTCTTGAAATTGCACTGCAAAAGTCCACACTTTTCCGCCCGCCAACAGGATATATTTGCAAAAATGCGGTAAAAATGACAGGGGAGCTTGGTTATAAAACCATAGTCTGGGATATAGACACAAAGGACTGGGCGCATAACAGTCCGCAAAAAATACTTGCTGAAGTAAAAAAGTACGCCAAAAACGGCTCAATTATCCTTTTTCACGATTTTATAGGAACAAATTCTCCGACACCTGCCGCATTGCGGCTCGTCCTTCCCTATTTAAAAGAGCAAGGATACCGTTTTGTAACTGTAAGCGAAATGCTTAATCTCAAATACCTTGACAGGACTGTGCAAAAGCAACACAGTCCTCTTTTATTTTCTACTTCATTATCTGATTTTTTACTTTAAATGCTTGACAATAATAATAAATAATGATATACTAAAAACTAATAAAAACAAATGGAGAAAACACGTGAAAAAAGAGCTTTCGGTAACTGAACTTATTGAGCGTAGCATTAATAAAAAATACCGCAAAGCGATTTGGAATCCCTTTGTTGAAGCGGTAAAACGGTATAATCTTATTGAGGAAAACGATAAGATTGCCGTTTGTATTTCAGGCGGTAAGGATTCGCTCCTCCTTGCGCTTCTTATGAAGATGCTACAAAAGTATTCCGACTTCCCTTTCGAGATTGAAAATATCGTAATGGACCCCGGGTATCTGCCCGAAAACAGAGCAAAAATTGAAAAAAATGCCGCATTGCTCGGCATTGAAATCAAAATATTTGATTCCGAAATATTTGCTTCGGTTGAAAATATCAAATCCTCTCCCTGCTATCTTTGTGCGAGGATGAGGCGCGGTTATCTATACGAGTTTGCACAGTCGCTCGGATGCAACAAAATCGCACTAGGTCATCACCTTGACGACGTTATAGAAACAACAGTTATGGGTATGTTTTACGGCGCACAAATTCAAGGTATGCTCCCAAAGCTCCGAAGCACCAACCACCAGGGTATGCAGCTCATAAGACCTCTCTACTGCGTAGAGGAAGATGCAATTTGCTCTTGGCGTGATTATAACGGACTTGATTTCCTGCTTTGTGCGTGTAGATTTACCGAAGCGGCAAATATTGACGAAAAGCTAAGCAAACGCCACGAGGTTAAAATGCTTATCAAGGAATTAAAAAAGGAAAATCCTATGATAAAGCAAAATATATTCAATTCAATTCACAACGTTTGCGTAGACACACTTTGCGAATACAAGCTTGACGGTACAAGACACACGTTTAATGAAATTTTCGACGATAAAAAATAATTTTAAATATAGAAACGGAGAAAAAATTATGATTAACAGACTTGGTATTCAGCTCTTCACTATCAGAGATTATATGCAGGACGAAAAGTCTATGGACGAAAGCTTTGAAAAACTCGCAAAGCTCGGCTATACAACCGTCCAAACTGCAGGTTATGAGGGTGAAGCTATGGCAAACGCTGCTAAAAAGCACGGTATAACCGTAGTTGGTACTCACTATAACACTCAAAAAATCTTTGAAAACCCCGAGGAAACTATTGCAGTACATAAGCTTCTTGGTACTACAAACATCGGTATCGGCGGTATGCCCGGTGAGGCTCGTGAAAGCTACGAAAATCTTATGGCTTTCATTGAGAAATTCAACAAGGCAGCTGAAACCTATGCAAAGGAGGGCTTTAAGCTCACCTATCACAACCACTCATTTGAGTTCGTTGCAATCAACGGTACAAAGACCATAATGGACTACCTCTACGAAAACCTTGATCCCAAGAACACATCGTTTGTTCTTGACACCTGTTGGGTAGCACACGGCGGTGCGGACGTACGCCATTGGCTTGAAAAGCTTGCAGGAAGAGTTGATATTCTCCACCTCAAAGATATTAAGCCTTTCCGCGATAGCGAATCAAAAATGGGCGGTGTTTCCCATAGAATAAGCGAAATCGGTAACGGCAGCATTTGGTGGGACGGTGTTCTTGAAACGGCTGAAAAGACCGGTGTTAAGGAATACGTCGTCGAGCAGGATGTTAACTGGATAGACGACGACCCCTTCAAATCCCTTGAATTCTCGAAGAATTACCTTGCAAAGTATATGAAATAATAAAAAAATGCGTTCAAATAATATTTTGAACGCATTTTTCTTCTAAAATTACTTGACACCTCAATTATTTTATGCTATACTATTGTTCGTATGCGGGCGTGGCGGAATTGGCAGACGCGCCAGACTTAGGATCTGGTGTCAACCGACGTGTAGGTTCAAGTCCTATCGCCCGCACCATTTTTGTTTATAGAGGTAAATTCAGTGTTTTCATTAAGCCTTTTACGAAATATCAAATCAAAATATGGAAAGGTTATTGACTTCCTTAATAACACAAACATCAGTGCCGCCGTTTCCGAAATGGAAGATTTCGGTGCTCTTGTCGCTCAGTATAGCCAAAAACGTGCCGATGAAGTATATAACGTTATTGATAAGACTTGGGACGTTGTTTGCCACGTTGAAAACCGTGTTCCGTCTGAATATAAAAAGTTCGGAGATAAGGTTGCTACTCTTTTTGCAAGTGTTATTGCTGACTATCTTTATGAAAACGACAGTAAATTCAAGGCGCTAATGGATCAATCAACATCTGTTATCCGATACGCAAAAAATGGTAGCAGCTATGCTTTCACTCTTGCGCTAAGCCTTTCCGAAACAATGAAATCTTATAGCTACAAGCACGGAAGCGACTACAAGTACTATTTCAGCGGATACGACGAAAATAGCAACGGTTGCAAAAGACTCATTACACTTACCCAGGATTACTGCGGTCAGGTTATAAAAATCGCCGTTAAGGCTTTCAACCAAAAGATTTAATTTAAATATTCATAGGTGTCCTTATTGGACACCTATTTTCAAAAAAGAGGCATATTATGGCAGACGTAAGAAAACTAGTGTATTATTCTCTACTTTCCTGTATAGAAAACGACAAATACACCAACCTTGAGGCGGACAGTACCATTGAAAAAAATGGTCTTTCAGCACACGACAGGGCTTTTTATACTGCGCTATTTTACGGTGTAACCGAAAAGCAGATTACGCTTGATTACCAAATCAAAAAGCTTTCAAAAACACCTATTGAAAAGCTGCAAACAAAGGTTCTTGTGCTTTTACGTCTTGGTTTTTATCAAATACTTTTTATGGACGCTATCCCTGACTTTGCAGCGGTAAACGAAACCGTTGCCCTTGCAAAGGGGCTAATCAATAGCGGTGCGCTCGGCTATATCAACGGTATGCTTCGCTCGGCTACAAAAGAGCTGAAAAATGACGGAAAGCCTTCAATTTTCACACCGAGCAAGGAAAAAGATATATGCGGATATCTATCAATTACCTACTCCTATCCTCGCTATCTTTGTAAGCTTTGGGTAAATGCATACGGCTGCGAAAACGCCGAAAAAATTATGTTTGCACAAAATAAAAGAAGCGCTACTACAATAAGAGTAAATACGCTTAAATTAAGCAGAAACGAATACCTTCAAAAGCTGCTTAATCTTGGATTTAACGCCACTGCATCAAACGAAACAATCGACGGTATACATCTTCACGGTAATGCACCTGTTACCTCTCTACCCGATTTTGAAAACGGCGCATTTTTTGTACAGGACGATGCCTCAAGACTTTGTATTGAAGCACTTAACCCTGCCGAAAACGATACTGTACTTGATGCCTGTGCTTGTCCCGGCGGTAAAAGCTTTGCCTGTGCAATCAAAATGAAAAACATAGGACAAATTCTTTCCTGCGACCTGCACGAAAGCAAACTATCACTTATCACTGACGGCGCAAAAAGACTGGGACTTGATATAATTGAGGCAAAACAAATGGACGGTTCAATTTATAATGCCGATTTAGATAGTAGATTTGATAAGGTGCTATGCGACGTTCCTTGCTCGGGATTTGGTACAATTTCTAAAAAACCGGATTTACGCCTTAAAAACTCGGATAGTGTTAAGGAACTTCCCGATATTCAACTTGCAATAGTAAACAACTGTGCAAAATACCTCAAAAAAGGCGGTACGCTCGTCTACTCTACCTGCACTCTTAACCCGAGCGAAAACGAGCTTAACGTTAAGCGTTTTCTTGAACAAAACTCCGAATTTTCCCTTGTTGCTGAAACTACGCACTTTCCTCACGAAAGCCTTTGCGACGGCTTTTACTATGCAAAAATGCTCAAAAACTGAAAAACGCCTATTTTATATATAAATTTCTCGCTTTTTATCTTGACAAACGGACTTAGTTGTGTTATAATAATGTTCGTTTACGAGATGTGGCTCAGTTTGGTAGAGCGCCACGTTCGGGAGCAAATTGCCGATTACGAACGTAAAATTCCCAAAACCGCCGAAAGCCCTTGAAAACACTGCACTTTTGTGCTATAATCAATTCAATAAAAACCCCGATGTAAGTGGTCTGACCACATGTTTGACCACTTACAGAAAATAGTGAAAAAATCATCATCGAGATGTGGCTCAGTTTGGTAGAGCGCCACGTTCGGGACGTGGAAGTCGCAAGTTCGAATCTTGTCATCTCGACCATTTGGGCTCTGAGAAGCGTTTCTCAGAGCCTTTTTCTTTGTCTTCAGCACCGCAAATTTTGAGGGCTGACCGTGCTTCGGTCAGCCCTCTGTGGCGTTTATGCGGTTTTCATTTTTGCCTTTTCGGCTGCGATCTCCGCTTTCTTTTCGGCTATCATCTTGGCGAGAGCTTCCTCGCATTCTTCTCGTGTCTTGGCGTAGACGTTGAATTTCTTTCGACTGCCATCGGCGAGTCTTGGATAGAAGCTTCCTTCCCACAGGGTGTCATTGATCTGATACACGCATCCTGTGCCGGGCTTGCGATATTTGGGTTGCCACGGCTCGAAATTTTCGTCCACGCTGCTCGTTTCCTCTATTCTCGGCTCGTCCTTCGCTTCGGGCATCTGTGCGTCTGTACCGCCTATTTTGCGGTCTATTTTGACCGATGCTTGTGTGCGCATGGTGTCGGTTACGTGGGAATAAATGTTGAGAGTGGTTTCCGCGCTGATGTGTCCTATCATATCGGACAGCACCTTCACGTTCATTCCGTTTTCGAGTGCCATCGTAGCGAAGGTGTGGCGCAGGTCGTGGAAGCGTATCTTCTTACAGCCCGACCGTTCAAGAAGGAGTTGAAATCGCTTGTAGAGTGCAGAAGGATTTCTCGGCTCACCGATATTGACGGGTGACGGGAACATCCACTCGCAGGTCTTTTCCTTTTTCATTTCGGTGAGGATCTCGGTCATATACTGCGGAAGCACTACCGTCCGTATCGAGGTCTTGGTTTTAGGTGGCTGAACCACTGTTTTGCCCTTGACTCTGTTCGCTTGCCTTGCGATACGCAGGCTACTGGTTGCGGCGTTAAAGTCACTCCATTTGAGTCCTACGATCTCCCCTCGGCGCATGCCTGTGGACAGCTCGAGGAGGAACAGCTCGTAGTATCCTTCCTCTTTGGCACGGGCGAAGATGTGCCCTAGCTGACAATTGCTTCCTATCTGCATCTCCTTGCCTTTCTTGGGAGGGAGCTTGCACCCTGCCGAGGGATTCCTTG
>JAZOML010000050.1:0-23580 GCA_045653945.1 Eubacteriales bacterium | reverse complement strand
GCTCGCGTGAGTCTTTTATCGACACAGAACGTGTCGTTAGGCAAAGCCGAACGGGACGAAACCCTTACACTATATTAATTCAACAAAAGTTTTTGCCAAGCTTTTTTCAAAAAGCGAAAAAAACAAAAACGCCTAAAATTTCCGCCACATATCACAGTGGCGTGGTAAAAGAAGTTTTTGTCCACTTTTTTCAAAAAGTGGGAGGAGAAAATAAAAAATGAAAAAGCTACTAATAATTGACGGTAATAGTATCCTAAATAGAGCGTTTTACGGTATACGCCCTCTTACAAATGCATCGGGGCTGCACACAAACGCTCTTTTCGGCGTGCTCAATATCCTCTTAAAGCAACTCGGTGAGGTGCAGCCTGATTACGCAGCGATAGCCTATGACCTTCCCGCCCCCACATTTAGACATAAAGAGTATGCGGAATATAAAGCGGGAAGAAAAAAGATGTCTGAGGAGTTGGCAATGCAGCTTCCCTATTCTAAAAAGCTCTCGGAGCTTCTCGGTATCACAGTCCTTACCCTTGAAGGCTACGAGGCGGACGATATCCTCGGCACCGTTTCCGAAATGGCAGGTGAGCATAATATCCATAGCTATATCTTAACGGGCGATAAGGACTCGCTCCAGCTCATTAACGACCAAGCAACGGTCCTACTTGCCACAAATAACGATACCGTTCCCTACGATAGAGATAAATTTTTTGAAAAATACGGAGTCGAACCAAGCGAATTCATTGACGTCAAGGCACTAATGGGCGATAGCCCGGATAATATTCCGGGTGTTCCCGGAATTGGCGAGAAAACCGCACTTCGCCTCATCGCCGACTTCCATAATATAGATAACGTCTACGCAAACATTGAAAACGCAGGACTTGGCCCGTCCGCAAAACAAAAAATGATAGACGGACGCGAGCTTGCATATACCTCAAAATGGCTTGCAACCATAGAAAAGAACGCCCCCGTTGGTGTAAAAATTGAGGATTTAACCCTTGCCGATATGAAAAAATCGGAGCTGCTTGAGCTTCTCCGTGAGCTTGAATTCACCTCGCACATCAAACGCCTCGGACTAAACGAGGAAATTCCCGAAAAGAAAGAGGAAGAAACCGTAGCAGCCCCGCTCATAGACGAAGGCGGTCAAATATCATTTGATATAGGCGAAAGCCTCCCCCAAGCCCTCGACGCCACCGAGTGTAGCATTTCAGACCTTAAAAAGCTCATAAAAGATGAATTTGCCTTCGCCTTTGACGGCAGCGAAATAGCTATTGCTACCGAAAACGAGCTGTACGTCGCCCCCGTCAGTGAAAAAAATGACGTTTTTGACATCGTAGCGACTCTCGGTCAAAGTATAATCGCCTTTGACTCTAAAGAGCTTTTACACCAAAACCGCAACCTCCAAATTGCTGACGATATAAGCCTTATGGCTTACGTTTGCGACCCCCAAAGAAATAATTATCAAATTGAGGACCTCGCACAAATCTACCTTCATAAAACAGTAGGCGAAAACGCAACCGATATTGCCGACGCCACCTACCGCCTCCGAGCCGCCCTTAAAACCAGACTTGAAGCAGAAAAAACCTACGAGCTATATAAAAATATCGAGCTTCCACTTGCCGCAGTGCTCTGCGATATGGAAAACGCAGGCTTTAAGCTCGATACGGATAGCCTCGCCGCCTTTGGCGAGCGACTTGCAGTAACCGAGCAGGAATACACGGCAAAAATCTACACCCTCGCAGGCAAAGAATTCAATATAAACTCCCCAAAACAGCTTGGTGCTATACTGTTCGATGAGCTTGGACTCACCGCAGGTAAGAAAAACCAAAAGGGCTACTCCACAAGCGCTGAGGTTCTTGAAAGCCTCCGCGACGCTCACCCGATAATAAACGAAATACTTGAATACCGAGCCGTTGCAAAGCTCCGCTCCACCTATACCGACGCACTTATCAAGCTCGCCGACGAAAATAGCAGAATCCACACCGTTTTCAGCCAAACAACGGCGGTAACCGGCAGACTCGCCTCGTCCGAGCCGAATTTACAAAATATCCCCGTCCGCACAGAGCTTGGCAGGGAAATGCGACGCTTCTTTATCGCAGGTGATGAGGAACACGTGCTTATCGATGCGGACTACTCACAAATCGAGCTCCGTATCCTCGCCCACATAGCCGATGATACGGTTATGAAAAACGCCTTTATAAACGGTCAGGACGTCCACACCGTAACGGCTTCTCAGGTATTTAACGTACCGATTTCCGAGGTTACGGGCGAAATGCGAAAAAGGGCAAAGGCGGTAAACTTCGGTATCGTCTACGGTATCGGCGCAACCTCACTTGCAAAGGATATCGGCGTTAGCCGAAAGGAAGCCGACGCATACATCAAAAGCTACTTTGAAAAATATAAAGGTATCTCCGAATACCTCACCACCGCCATTGAAAACGCAAAAACGCTCGGCTACTCCACCACAATTTTCGGCAGAAAAAGATATATCCCCGAGCTAAAATCGGGTAAGGCGATGCTCCGAGCCTTCGGCGAAAGAGTAGCAATGAATAGCCCAATCCAAGGCTCAAGCGCAGATATTATCAAAATGGCAATGATAAACGTGCATAAAGCACTTGAAAAAGAGGGCATCGACGCCCGCCTGATACTTCAAATCCACGACGAGCTGATAATCGAGGCACACCGCGACTGCGCAAAGCGAGCCGCCGAAATACTCCGAGCCGAAATGGAAAACGTCGCCGCTCTTTCCGTCCCGCTTACCGTCGAGCTCAATATCGGCACATCTTGGTACGATTGTAAATAGCAGGCAAGCACCCGCTGGCAAATAATTGATTTGGTGTAAAATTTACACTACACACCACGGTGGCGGCGGGTAGCACCCGCAGGCATATAATTGATTTTGTGTAAAATTTCCACTAAATACCACTGTGGCAGCGGGTAGCACCCGCAGGCAAATAATTGATTTGGTGTAAAATTTCCACTACACAACATGGTGGCGTGGTAAGAGAAGTTCTTTTGCCTACTTTTCTTTCAAGAAAAGTACGGTCAAGAAAGGTGGAAAATGGAGGAATAAATCATTTGAAAAAACTACTTAAAAGACTGGTGTGCTTGATGCTTGTTATGTCCTCAATATTTACTACTTCTTGTAATGACACAAACACATGTAAGGAAAATAACGACTTTGCCGACTTAAAACCGAAGCTCGAGGAAACGCTGAGCTTTGTCATATCGAAAATCGACCAAATGCTGCCTACGTTTACCGATAAATTTCCCTCACATAATAGCGTAAATAACGTCTACCAAGCCGAGGGGAACACGGGAGGCTGGAATACAGGCTTCTGGACGGGTATACTTTGGCACGCATACGAGCTTACGGGCGATGAAAAATATAAAAACGTGGCTCTTGGTCATATAGACTCCTTTGAAAACCGAATTGAAAAAAAGATTAACGTAAACCACCACGATATGGGCTTTCTGTATATTCCGTCCTGCGTTGCCGCATATAAATTAGAGGGTAACACAGACGCTCGCGATGCAGCGATAAAGGCGGCAGACCAGCTCGCCTCCCGCTACCACGAGAAGGGCGAATTTATTCAGGCTTGGGGCTCACTTGGAGCAGAATCGAATTACCGACTTATAGTAGACTGCCTTATGAATATTCCGCTGCTGTTCTGGGCAACGGAGGTTACCGGAAATCCCTCATACGCAGAGATAGCGCAAAAACACTTCAATACAACGGCATCAGTCGCCTACCGCGAGGACGGTAGCACGTTCCACACCTACTACTTCGATAAACAAACGGGAGAGCCGCTAAAAGGCGTAACCGCGCAGGGCGTAAGCGACAATAGCGCATGGTCAAGAGGTCAGGCGTGGGGAGCTTACGGGCCGCTGCTCACCTATAAATACACAGGCGACGAAAAAGCGCTTGAGATTTTCAAGGAAACTGTAAACTACTTCTTAAATCACCTGCCCAAGGATAACGTACCATACTGGGACCTTTCCTTCACCTCCGGAGATGAGCCGCGCGATAGCTCTGCGGCGGCAATTCTGCTCTGCGCAATGCTGGAGGGCATAAAATATATGGACGAAAGCGATCCCCTGCGCCAAACCTACGTTGAAGCCTGCAAGAACATAATGAGCTCTCTGATAGATAACTACACCACAAGATCCACTCCTGCGGCAAACGGCATTTTGCTTCACGGCACGTACAGTAAGCCGTCAGGAAGCGGCGTTGACGAAATGCTTATCTGGGGCGACTACTTCTTTATGGAAGCTCTGCACCGAATGCTCTGCAGCGACTGGAATTTATATTGGTAATAAGAATATTTAATGGCTATTACAATCTATATGAACCTTGCAAAAAATAACCCCATTTGCAAACAAATAATTAAAGCCCTTAAAAAATAAAATATAAAGTTCACAGGTATTTACTACTTGTGAACTTTTGTATTTTCAGTATAAATCTCCTTTTTTTGCAGATACTAACAGCACAAATTTGCAAAACAAGGAGATTTTTATATATGAAAGCAACAGGAATAGTCAGAAGAATTGATGATCTTGGGCGTGTAGTTATCCCAAAGGAAATCCGCCGCACAATGCGTATCCGCGAGGGCGACCCGCTTGAAATATACACTGACAGAGAGGGTGAGGTCATTTTCAAAAAATATTCGCCCATTGGCGAGATGAACGGCTTTGCCGCACAGTATGCCGAAACGCTCTACAAAACCTGCGGTATCCCCTGCGTTATCACCGACAGGGATAGCGTTATCGCCTGTGCGGGTGTGCCCAAAAAGGAGTATTTTGAAAAGCGAATTTCGGCTGACCTTGAAAAGATTTCAGAAAACCGTCAGGGCTACCGCTACCGAGAAGGTGAGCGCAAGCTTGCTATTATTGATGACGTAGGAACGCATTTTATTTCCTGCGCATATCCGATCATCGCCGACGGCGACCTCATCGGCGCCGTTGTTGCGGCTTCCGACACCACAAGCACAACCCCTGTCGGTACGGACACCGCAAACACTGACGTTCAATTCCGTTTAATTCAGACCGCCGCCGCTTTTCTTGCAAGACAGCTAAACTAAACAAAACAGAGCCTTCCCAAGAGGAAGGCTCTTACTTTTTATTTTCATTTTACTTTAAACTTCCGCCTTTTGCCTCAAGGCGCTTGCCTTGTTAGCAGCAACGATCTCTGTCGCGGTCGCAGCCGCAACCACCGTTGTATCCACATCCGCAGCCGTCATTGCAGCTTAAAAGGAAAAGCGCAAAGATTACGAGCCAGAGGAACTTGCTATCCTCAAAAATATTACATAAGCAGTTCATTTCGGAAATCCTCCTTCTTTAGTCCTTGGGCTGACCACCCCTCTCGGAGCGCCGCCCTGTGATACTATACTATGCAAGTATCCCCTGCCCGTTACTCAAAACAACGCCGCCGTATGCCTTGAAATTACAAAAATAAGCGAAAAATACATCTAAAACCTTGACATAGAGCAAAAAAAGTTATATAATTATTAAGAAAAAATATTATCCGAATTTCTAAAACTAAGGACGGCAAAATATGGTAAGAGAAGATTTAAGAAATATTGCAATCATCGCTCACGTTGACCACGGCAAAACCACCCTCGTTGACGAAATGCTCAAACAGGGCGGAGCTTACAGAGAAAACCAAGCCACAAGCGAGCGTGTTATGGATAGCGGCGACATAGAAAAGGAAAGAGGAATAACAATCCTCGCAAAAAACACCTCTATCCACTATAAGGACGTAAAAATCAACGTCATCGACACCCCCGGCCACGCGGACTTCGGCGGCGAGGTTGAGCGTATCCTTAAAATGGTAAACGGCGTTCTTTTGCTTGTTGACGCAGCGGAAGGCCCTATGCCCCAAACCCGCTTCGTGCTTGAGAGAGCGCTTGAGCTTGGACACCGAGTAATCGTTGTAATTAACAAGATTGACCGTCCCGACGCACGGCTTGACGAGGTTCAGGACGAGGTTCTTGAGCTTCTTATGGAGCTTGACGCAACCGACGAGCAGCTTGACAGCCCGATGATTTTCTGCTCAGGAAGAGCAGGTACGGCATCCCTCTCGGCAGACGTTCAGGGAACTGACCTTGTTCCGCTTTTTGAAAAGATTATAGACTATATCCCCGCCCCCGAGGGTGAGCCGGATGAACCGCTCCAGCTCCTCGTATCCTCTATCGACTATAACGACTTTGTCGGACGTATCGGTATCGGACGTATCGAGCGCGGACGCCTAAAGCAAAACCAAGAGGTTCTTATCACCAACTTCCATAATCCCGACGAGCCACCTGTGCGTACAAGAATCGTATCAATGTACCAATTCGAGGCACTCCGCCGAGAGCCCTGCGAGAGTGCGCAGGTCGGCGATATTATATGCTTCTCGGGTGCGGAAAACATCACGATAGGCGACACAATATGCGAGATGGGACACCCCGAGCCGCTTCCGTTTGTCAAGATAAGCGAGCCGGTTATGGAAATGACCTTCTCGGTAAACGACGGCCCGTTTGCAGGACGTGAGGGTAAGCTGGTTACCTCAAGACAAATAAGAGCAAGACTCTACCGTGAAACCTTAAAGGACGTTTCCCTTCGTGTTCAGGACGGCGAAACCGCCGATAGCTTCCTTGTCGCAGGACGTGGCGAAATGCACCTCTCAATCCTCATTGAAACTATGCGCCGCGAGGGCTACGAGCTGCTTGTTTCCGCTCCGCGTGTTCTCTACTCCACCGATGAAAACGGCGCAAAGACCGAGCCTGCGGAAAGAGTTATCATCGACGTTCCCGAAAGCGCACAGGGTAGCGTTATGGAAAAGCTCGGCAGCCGTAAGGGTACGCTTATTGATATGTGTATGAACGGCAGCCGCACAAGAATTGAATATATCGTCCCCGCCCGCTGCCTTTTCGGTTACCGCAGCGAATTCTTGACCGATACTCGCGGAGAGGGAATTTTGAACAGCATTTTTGAAGGCTATATCCCCTACCAAGGCGAAATTACCACACGCTTTACAGGCTCTCTCGTTGCGTTTAGCGAGGGAGAGGCCACCTCTTATGCTCTTTATAGAGCACAGGATAGAGGCGACCTGTTTATCGGTGCAGGCACAAAGGTCTACGAGGGTATGATTGTCGGTGAAAACCCAAAGCCGGGTAATATTGAGCTTAACGTTTGCGAGGCAAAGCACCTCACCTCTATCCGCTCCTCAGGTGCGGACGAAAAGCTCATCCTTACACCGCCCCGTGATATGAGCCTTGAAAGAGCGATTGAATTTATCGCCGCAGACGAGCTTGTAGAGGTAACCCCCCTCAATATCCGCCTGCGTAAGCGCATCCTCGATACCTCGACCCGTAAAAAGGCTGAGGCAAAATTAAGAAAATAGTTTTTTCGGCTTTCTTAAAAGAAAGCCTTAGCAAAGAACTTTTATTAAAAGAAGACGAAAAATTCTTGAAAAAGATTTGGGTATTTTATGAGAAACAAAAATAATAAGCACCTTGGCATTGAAATTGACCCTGAGCTTCACTATAAGCTGCATTATATTTCAAAATATTACGGTAGAAGTGCCAACGGTCAAATAATGTTTTTGATACGCCAAGCAATAAAGGACTTTGAAGCCCAAGAGGGCAAGATAGACTTTCCGCCAAAGGACAATTAAAAACGAGGCTTTTGCCTCGTTTTTTTGTTTATAATTTCAAAAAAATAAATATTTTTTGCAAACCCCTTGACAAAGCTCTACATTTATTGTATAATGTAATACACATTTGGCCCAATAGCTCAGTTGGTTAGAGCACCCGGCTCATAACCGGTAGGTCCTAGGTTCGAGTCCTAGTTGGGCCACCAATAAAAACGAAAATCGAACACCGATGTGTTCGATTTTTGTTTTTAAATGAAGCACGCCTTCGGCGTATTAAGACGCTTTACTAACGAAGACGGCTTCGCCTAATGAAGTCGCTTCGCTAATTTTTCGTGTGCTTCGCTTCATACGAGCATAGCGAGTGCTTCATAGTTGCGTAGCAACTGCTTCATATTGACGAAGTCAATGCTTCATTTGAAAGGATAATGTTATATGGAAGACAAATTATCAATAAGGGATTCTAAAAGCTTTGCGCCCACTGTGTTCGCACTAAATTACACGCAAAGCAAAGGTTCAGAGTCCTAGCTTTGCCACCAAAAACTCTTGACAATCCAAAATCTATATAGTATACTTATACTGTAATTTATAAAAGTAAAGGGGTTTTATTATGGCAAGTCGTTTTGTAACGTTCACAAATTCCGACGAGATGGCTGATATTGTCGTTGATGGCTACGGCTTTAAGTTTGTTGAGGTATCGGACGAGGTTAAGACATCCGTTATGCAGGAAGCGTCAAAGTACGAGGTAAAAATGGAAAAAATCGAAAGATACACCCACGAGGAATACGGCTCGTACGATGAGGTTCTTGAAACCAGAACCTACGATTTTGCCGATATGCTTTCCATTAAAGAAAAAATCTGGACAAAGGAGCAGGGGTGCGGCGAAATTATCGTTGTCGACGGAAAATTTTTCGGTACACTTTTCTTTACCGGATTCCCTCATTACAAGGAAACGGAAGACCTTGGCTTTGTCCCCTTTGATTATAAGGATGACCGCCGCGATCTTTCGCAATATTGCAGCATTGATTTCAGTATTTTGAAAATCGCTCATGAAAATCTTCCGCAGGCCTGCCGCAAAACCGAGGAGGACGAAAGTCCCAGCGGCAGAAGCTCCACCTCTTGGAAAACAAATTACTACCTTATAAAAAAATAATCGCAAAATAATAAACTTTCAAAGCTACAAAAGGAGGAATATCTATGGCATACGTAACCTGTCTTGAATGCGGCGAAGAAGTCCACGAAAGAGATAGACACCACTGTCCAAGATGCGGACACAGTGAGATAAACCGAGCCTGCTACGAGTGTCTTTACAGCACCTATTATGACGAGGACGGCGATTACACGTGTAGCTTCGGTGTAAGAATAGTCGACGGCGGTCAATCCGCTTGCGTGCATTTTACATACGACGATAGCGACTGATAATTAAAAAAAGAGCCACTGTGTGGCTCTTTTTTTAATTATTCGGTAGATTTTTCCGTTTATTTATTATATAGAAAACAAGCACGATAAGATAATGCACGACCATACCAACCGCAATAGCCTTGACAAGGTCAAAGATAACGGTGAGCAAGAAGGTTATTAAAAGAACAAGTATATTGCTCCAATTTTTGCTTTTAATTATTTTTACGAACTGACGCCACTCACTCATATTATACGCTACGATAAACAGTATCGCAGCAATAATCGGCATCGGAATATACGATGCAAGAGGCATAAGAAGTACAAGAACAAGGAGCAGCACCACTGCGTGCATCATACCCGAAAGCGGCGATTTCCCGCCGTTTTTAACGTTTGCCGCAGTTCTCGCTATCGCGCCCGTTGCGGGGATACCGCCGAAAAATCCAACGAAAATGTTACCCGTACCAAGAGCGATAAGCTCGGTATTTGAGTTGTGCTTATCGTCAATCATCTTGTCCGAAACAACGCAGGAAAGCAGGCTCTCAATACCCGCAAGCAGCGCTATCGTAAAAGCGTCGGGAAGCAGGGAAAGTATTTTGTCAAGCGAAATATCGGGTACGGAAAACGGCGGCAAGGACGAGGAAATCGTATAAAGCGAGCCTACCGTATTGACCGTAATAACAGGAATAAGGCAAACAAGCGAGCCAATAAGCACCGCTATAAGTGAGGCGGGAATTTTCTTTATAAATTTCCCCCAAACGATAAGAACAGCAAGTCCGAGAAGTCCGATAAGAAGCGCAAACGGATTTACGGTAGTAATATTTTCAAAAATTAGAGCAACCTTTTCAGGGGTTTCAATAGCCGATGCGCCGCTTGGATAGGTGAGTCCTAGGAAGTCCTTAATTTGACCGATAACAAGCGTTACAGCGATACCGCCCGTAAAGCCAACGGTTATTGAGTGCGGTATATATTTTATAAGCGAGCCAACGTGAAGCACACCCATAAGTATAAGAATAATACCTGCCATAACGGTAGCAAGGACAAGTCCTTCCATACCCTTTGTGGCGATAATTCCTGCTACGATAGTGGCAAAAGCAGCCGTCGGGCCTGTGATATTTACTCGGCTGCCACCGAGAAGTGCGGTGATAAAGCCCGCCACAATAGCGGTGTAAAGTCCCGTTTCGGGGGTTGCCCCCGAGGCTATTGCAAGAGCTATCGAAAGTGGAAGTGCTATAATTGCAACTATTACGCCCGCAACTATATCGGAAACGTAATCGTTTGCTTTGTAGCCTTTAAATGATGATAAAATTTTAGGTCTGAATATGTTCATTTTGCGTTTTTCTCCTAAAAATAAATGGGACGTGGGTTAAATTCCAAGAATTCTTTTTGCGTTTCCGCAGGAAATATCCTCAAATTCTTTTTTTGAAATTGGTAGCGAGGCAAGTCGCTCCGCACACTTACGTTGACTTGACCAAGGGCTGTCCGAGGCAAACAGTATTCTATCCGCTCCGTGAGAGCGAATTACTCTCATCAGCATTTCCGTCGACGTATTTTCAAGCGTAAACGCCGTATCAAGGTAAATCGGAAGTCCGCAAAGGTAATCAAGACTACCTTCAAGACTCTTCGCTCCGCCAAGGTGAGCCAAAATGATGTGAGGTTGCTCCTCCTCGCCGTATTTTTCAAGAAGCGGCGCATACGCGCGCGCAAATTTCTCGGGCGGGCAGTATTCCGTATCGGGAAACGCCACGTCCCAGCCTGCGTGAAAAAGGCAGTAAAGCCCTATCTTCATACAGTGCTCCGCAATTCTGACGTTACGGGGGTCATCAATAAAACAATTTTGATATGCAGGATGAAGCTTTACCCCTTTTAAACCAAGCGATTTTATGTATTCAAGCTTCTCCTCAACATCCTCGCAGTCGGGGTGGATACCGCCAAACGAGTAAATATTCCCATCAGTGCCGTTTATTTCAGCGGCAAATCTATTTATGCTATCAAACTGTCTTGGACTTGTGCATACGGGCAAGACAAGGCTTTTATCTATCTTACCCCTCTCCATAGACCTTTTAAGACCGTCAAGAGTTCCGTCGGTATGTGCGGTCATACAGTCTGATATACCCGTAGCTCTCTCGGCTCTGTCAAGCAGCGATTTTATCGCCCTTCCCGCTATTTCATCAGGAAATATATGTGTGTGAAAATCAATATACATTTTTTCTCCCCCCACTTTTTGAAAAAAGTGGACAAAAACTCTCTTACAACGCCACCTTGATATATAGTTTAAATTTTAGGCGTTTTTGTTTTTTCCGCTTTCTTGAAAGAAAGCTTGCAAAGAACTTTTGTAGAATTTGGTTCAGTGTAAGGGTTTCGTCCCTTTTTCTACGAAAAAGACTCGCCCTACATCGGAAAAAGGCTTACGCAAGCCAGCTTCCGACACCTTTTTCTCGATGTATTGCTACCGCTACGCGGTTGCCGAAACTGTTCAAATGCAGTGTAGTTATCTTAGGGCTACTTAGTGTTATACTTATAGCTAATTAAAGATTGCTCGTTGTCCGAATTAGTTTGTTTGTTGGATATTGCTTGTAAGCCTCATCCATTGACAAGCTCGGTAGAGCTTGACAATGCCTTTGATTGGCAAAACGGACGGAAAGAGTTTACTCTTTTGAGTCCTTTTGACTTTTCAAAGGTCGCGCGTAGCGACGAATAGATGTGGCTTTCCACTATCTATCCCCTAAAAACTCCACTACAAATCACGGTGGCGTAGTGAGAGAAGTTCTTTGGCGAACCTTTCTTTCAAGAAAGGTGGAAAAATAAAACGGGGAAAAACAAAGCGTAAAATCCGACCTCATTTAAGAGGTCGGATTTTTATTATTATTCTTCGGAAGCGTATTCTTCCATAAGCTTTGCCTTTAACTCCTCGTTGACCTCGGGATAAGCGGAGAGCATAGGCTCAACGTCAAGTCCCTTCTTGCGGTCATAGTAGTTCTTTGTAATCTTGCAGATAAGTCCGCTCATACAAATAAGAGCGATAAGGTTCGGAAGCGCCATAAGAGCGTTGAACATATCGTCGAGCGCCCAAATAAGATCACTTGCCGTAATAGCTCCTACCGCAAGGGTAGAAACGTAAATAATCTTAAATACCATACCCGAAACCTTGTGGTTCTTTTCTCCAAAGAGATACTGAGCGCACATCTCTCCATAGTAAGACCAAGCAAGGATTGTAGTAAATGCGAATATCGGGAGCAGTACTGAGAATACGATGTTACCGAAAGTGCCGAGCGTATTAACAAATGCGTAAATAGAGAGTCCGCTGTTGTTGAACTGCTCGGAAAGAGCCATAACGCCCTCATTTGTTATGTCGCCGTTGCCCGAAATAATCGTGGTAAGAATAGTAAGAGCCGTAAGAGTACAGATAACAAAGGTATCAAGGAATACCTCGAAAATGCCCCAAAGTCCCTGCTTTACAGGCTCCTTTGTATCGGAGGAGCAGTGTGCGATAACCGACGAGCCAAGACCTGCCTCGTTGGAGAAAATTCCACGAGCAAAGCCGTAACGCATAGCCATCATAATACCGTATCCGAGCACACCGCCGCCAACTGCCTTAAAGCTGAATGCACTCTTAAAGATAAGAACAAATGCAGCGGGAATTGCAGTTACATTGATAAAGATAATGATAAGAGCCATAACGATAAAGAGTATAGCCATAAAGGGTACAATCATAGAAGCAACCTTACCGATACGCTGAATACCGCCGATAACGATAAGTGCGGTGAGAATAACTACCGCAACCGCAACACAAATACCGATTATAGTATTTGTTTGCTCGCTGCCACCCTGATTGATGGTGCTTTGAAGAGTACCTGTGATGTTGTTTGCCTGTACCATACCCATACCGCTTGCCGCAAGCATACAGCAAACCGCAAAGACCATACCCAGCCACTTAAAGCTGAGCGGCTTACCTCTGAATTTGGGACGCATACCGTTTTCTATGTAGTACATAGGTCCGCCGTGCATATTGCCGTCCTTATCTTTCTTACGGAAATAAAGACCGAGCACGTTTTCGGAATAGTTGGTACAAAGTCCAAAGAACGCTGAAACCCACATCCAGAAAACAGCGCCGGGACCACCCGAAAGAATAGCACCCGCAACACCGACTATGTTACCCGTACCGACAGTACCCGAAATAGCGGCTGCAAACGCCTCAAACTGAGAAATCGTTTTTGTTTTTCCGTCGCCACCGTTTTTCTTTTTGCCCATAGACTTAATAGTGGGAACGATAGTTGAGGAAACCGAATCGCCAAACTTTCTTACCTGAACGACTCTGGTGCGGATAGTGAGAATAATACCCGTTCCAAGAAGCGCAACGATAAGCGGAATACCCCATAAAATGTTATCATTGATAAAACCAATGATTTCAAGAAGCTTTTCCATTTTAAAATTCCTTCCTTTTTCTTTTTAACTCATAAATTATACCACTTATCACCTATTTTGTCAATATTATTTGTATTTTTTGATAACACTTATTTTATATATTTATATTATAAATAGTTTATTAACAAATTTTCTAATATTTAGGCATAAAGATTTGATATAATGATTATGTATGATTATATTTTAGATTTTATTCCGAAAGGATTTTATAAATGGCAAATAAGAAAGAGAAAAACTGCCGCCTCGGTACAGTAGGCGGTCAAGCAGTGCTTGACGGCGTTATGATGAAAAACGGCGACAAATACAGTGTTGCAGTCCGCAGACAGGACGGCTCTATTGTGGTCGAGGACGGGCAGCACGTTTCACTTCGCAAGAAAAATAAATTTTTCAACCTTCCGCTTATTCGCGGAGTGGTAAATATGATTGAGTCGCTTGTGCTCAGCACCAAAATCCTAAATCGCTCCGCAATTTTGTCGGGCGTTGAGGAGGAGGAAGAAAAGGACGGCAAGAAAACTAACTGGGAGCTGCTCTTCGGTATCGCAACAGCTCTCGGACTTGTGCTTGGCGTAGGACTTTCTATTCTTTTATTCATTTTTTTACCCCAGCTTATCACAAAGCTAATAGAAAACCTCGTCGGCGCAGACCTCGGACTTTGGAAAAACGTCATTGAGGGCGCAACAAAGCTTCTTATATTTATCGGATACCTTTGCCTTGTACTGCTGATGAAGGAAATCCGCACAACCTTCCGCTATCACGGAGCGGAGCATAAAACCATATTCTGCTACGAGGCAGGCGAAGAGCTTACCCCCGAAAACGTAAAAAAATATAAACGCTTCCACCCACGCTGCGGAACGTCCTTCCTCTTTATCGTAATACTGCTCGGAATCGCAATTTCGTTCTTGCCGATATTCAACTGGGATAACCTGCTGCTCCGATTCCTCACTAAGCTGGCACTTCTTCCCATAATTGTCGGCGTCAGCTACGAGGCTATCCGCTTTGCAGGTATGCACGATAACGTCATAACTAAAATTCTCTCCGCCCCCGGACTTTGGGTGCAAAGAATAACCACAAAAGAACCAAGCCTTGAAGAAATTGAAGTCGCTATCCACGCTCTTAAAGCCTCTCTTCCCGAGGTCTTCACCGACTACGTTAAACCGCCGATGCCACCCGAGCTTTTACCCAAAACGGAAAACACTGAAAACACCGAGCAAACGGACACCGTAAACGGCGAAACGGAAAACGAAACGCCTGCGGATGCGGAAAACCCCAATGCTTGATAGACGAGATACCGAAATTCTTGCCGAATTTTTTGACGGCAAAGAGCTTGATACGGCAATAAAAAGAGTCGAGAACGGTGAACCACTTGCATACGTTATCGGTCAGTGGTACTTCTACGGACTCACCTTTAAATTAAATCGGGACTGCCTTATCCCACGCCCCGACACCGAGCACGTCGTTGATAAAGCAATAAGCCTGATACCAAAAAACGGCACGTTTGCCGACCTGTGTACCGGTAGCGGCTGCATCGGAATTTCGATAAAAAAGCACCGCCCTGACCTTCTCGGCTACGCTCTTGACGTTTCAATGAACGCAATCGAAATGACAAAGCAAAACGCAAAGGAAAACGGCGTAACACTCACCTACCTCGTAACCGACGTCCTTACCCAAGAGCCCGATGAGATATTCCCTATGCTCGATGCGGTAATATCCAACCCACCGTATATCCGCACCGACATCCTTAAAGGACTTGACGTTGCAAAAACCGAACCGCTTATCGCACTCGACGGCGGCAGCGACGGACTTATTTTCTATAAAACGATAGTAGAAAAATACCTGCCAATTTTGAAAAAAGACGGCGTATTTATATTCGAAATAGGCTACGACCAAGCCGGCGACCTCAAAGAAATCGCAAAAAAGCATAACCTCACCTGCGAAATCTTCAAGGACTACGGCGGTAATAATAGAGTCGCCATACTTAGTCGGTAAGCACCGACAGGCAAATAACTAATTTAGTGAAAAACTTCCACAATACATCACGGATGCGTTGTAAGAGAAGTTCTTTTGCCTTCTTTTCTTTCAAGAAAAGAACGGTCAAAAAGCGAAAAAAACAAAAACGCCTAAAAATTCCGCCACATATCACAGTGGCGTGGTAAAAGAAGTTTTTGTCCACTTTTTTCAAAAAGTGGAGAAAGGACATACAATGGAAGAAAAAAATAGAAATCAGGTGCTTGAATTTTCGCCTGATACAAACCTTTTGGAGCAAAACGAATACCAATTTTCGCTCCAGGATAGAGATACACCTAACCTCTATCGCCACCTTTTTGACTACGATAACGTTCCAAAGGTAGCATTTAACCACCGCCACGTTCCGATGAATATGCCCGACGAGATATTTATGACCGACACCACCTTCCGCGACGGTCAGCAATCCACCTCTCCGTTCACCGTCGAGCAGATAGTTCACCTTTATAAGCTCTTACATAAGCTCGGCGGCCCTAAAGGACTTATCCGCCAAAGCGAATTTTTCGTTTACACCGAAAAGGACAGACAGGCACTCCAAAGCTGTATGGAGCTTGGCTATGACTTTCCTGAGGTAACCACGTGGATAAGAGCAAATGAAAAGGACTTTGACCTTGTAAAACAGTTCGGCGTTAAAGAAACGGGTATCCTCGTTTCCTGCTCCGACTACCATATATATAATAAGATGGGACTGACAAGAAAGCAGGCTCTTGATAAATACCTTGGTGTAGTCAAAAGCGTTCTTTCAAGAGGAATTCGCCCCCGTTGCCACTTTGAGGACATCACAAGAGCCGACTACTACGGCTTTGTTCTACCGTTCGCCGAGGAGCTCCAAAAGCTCGCTGAGGAAAGCGGAATCCCGATAAAAATTCGCGCCTGCGATACTATGGGCTTTGGTGTTTCCTACCCCGGTGCTGCACTTCCCAGATCCGTTCCGGGAATCATCTACGGACTCCAACACTACGCAGGTATCCCGAGCAATATGCTTGAGTGGCACGGTCATAACGACTTCTATAAGGTCGTTACCAACGCATCAACCGCTTGGCTCTACGGCTGTGCATCGGTTAACTGCTCTATGCTCGGCATAGGCGAGAGAACAGGTAACTGCCCGATTGAAGCAATGGCAATGGAATACGCCTCGCTTCGCGGCACAACCGACGGTATGGACTTAACCGCTATTACCGAAATCGCAAGATACTTCGAGGACGAAATAGGCTACGAAATTCCGCCCCGCACACCGTTTGTAGGTAGAAACTTCAACGTTACAAGAGCGGGTATCCACGCCGACGGACTTCTTAAGGACGAGGAAATCTATAATATATTCAATACCGAAAAGCTGCTTGGCAGACCTGCCGCCGTTGCGGTTGACTCACATAGCGGACTTGCAGGTATAGCACACTGGCTTAACGGCTTCTACCGCTTAAACGGTACGGAAATGGCAATAGATAAAAAACACCCCGTTGTCGCAGCTATTAAGGTTATGGTCGATAAGGAATACGAGGACGGAAGAACAACCGTTATGGGAGATGCCGAGCTTGAACAAATGTTCAAAAATGCAGACCCGGCGTTCTCTAAGATTATAAGACATTATCACGACAGATAAGCGGTCGGGAACGCCCGACACCGCTTACGGCTACGCCCAAAGCATTTTAATTCGATAAAGCATAATAATTTGTGCGTTCAAAGATGGATTTGCACAAATCAACTTATACCCAACAAATCCAAAAGGGAGATTTAACTATGAACACAGTAAGTAAAAAAGCGGTTATCACCGTAATCGGACACGACGCAGTAGGAATTATCGCAAAGGTCAGCGGTAAATGTACCGAATATAACGTAAATATCCTTGATATCACCCAAAAGGTATACGACACCACCTTTGCTATGATAATGCTGGTAGACGTTGCCGAAATGAAGGGCGAATTTGCGGACTTTTCCGAAATTCTCAAGGAAACGGGCAAGGAGCTCGGTGTTTCAATCCACACCACCCACGAGGAGCTCTATAACGTAATGTACCACGTATGATTTAACGTACATTTAGTTCACCAAGCAAATAATTATCCACACCATAACGTAAATATTTCGTCGACCACGCGAGCGTGGTAGTTATACAAGGAAAAAAAGGCGACAAAAGCTCGCTTTTGAGAGCCTTTTTGCCGAAGTATAACGTAACGTTTTATAAAGTAAAACGGCGACGAAATACTGCACCGGGCGGGAGCCCTATATAAAAGTTTTTGTCCCACTTTTTACAAAAAGTGGAAAATAAAAAGAAAACTTTAAAATTCACTCAAAACACCACAGAAGCGTGGCAAGAGAAGTCTTTGCCAAGCTTTCTTCAGAAAGCGGAGGAAAAAATGCTTAACGCACACGACATAGTAAATACAATAAAAATGATTGAAGAGGAGCACCTTGACATACGTACCGTAACAATGGGTATTTCGCTTGTTGACTGTATTCGCGGAAGCATCAAGGAAACGGCAGACCTCATATACGACAAAATAACCAAAAAGGCGGAAAAGCTCGTACCCGTTGCAAAGGATATCAGCCGTGAATACGGCATACCGATAGTTAATAAGCGCGTTTCTGTAACACCTATCTCTATCCTCGGCGGCGCAGTTGATAGCGAGGACCTGACTCCCCTCGCCCTTGCTATGCAAAGAGCGGCGGATACACTTGGAATCGACTTCATCGGCGGCTTTTCGGCGCTCGTCGAAAAGGGCTTTACTAAGGGCGACCTTCGCCTTATCAACAGTATTCCCTCGGCGCTTGATGCAACCCGTAACGTTTGCTCGTCGGTAAACGTCGGCTCATCAAAGGCGGGAATCAATATGGACGCCGTCAAAATGATGGGTAAAATAATAACCGACCTTGCACACCGCACAGCAGACCGCGACTCTATCGGCTGCGCAAAGCTCGTTGTATTCGCTAACGCCGTTCAGGATAACCCCTTTATGGCAGGCGCATTTCACGGCGTAGGTGAGCCTGAGTGCGTTATCAACGTCGGCGTTTCAGGTCCTGGCGTTGTAAAGGCGGCGCTCGAAAAAGCGCCCAATGCCGACCTTACCGAGGTCAGCGAAATCATCAAAAAGACCGCATTTAAGATTACCCGTATGGGTCAGCTCGTAAATAACCTCGCATCACAAAGACTTGGCGTACCCTCGGGTATCGTTGACCTCTCTCTTGCACCTACCCCCGCAGTTGGCGACTCGGTTGCACGTATCCTTGAGGAAATGGGACTTGAAACCTGTGGCGCAAGCGGAACAACCGCCTGCCTTGCCCTGCTTAACGACGCAGTTAAAAAGGGCGGAGTTATGGCATCAAGCCACGTTGGCGGACTTTCGGGCGCATTTATCCCCGTTTCCGAGGACGAGGGTATGATTGCCGCCGTTCAGGCAGGCGTGCTCTCACTTGAAAAGCTTGAAGCAATGACAGCAGTTTGCTCGGTTGGTATAGATATGGTTGCAGTTCCCGGCGATACAACCCCCGAGGTTATCTCAGCTCTTATCGCTGACGAAATCGCAATCGGCGTAGTTAACACCAAAACCACCGCCGTCCGTGTTATCCCCGCAGTAGGCAAGACCGTAGGCGACGAAATAAGCTTTGGCGGACTTCTCGGAAGCGCACCGATTATGCCTATCCGCACAGCCTCCCCTGCAAAATTTATCAATCGCGGCGGACTTATCCCCGCACCGCTCCATAGCTTGAAGAATTAGTTGCAAATGTTTAAGATTTAGGTCGCTTTTGAAAAAGCTCCGCAAAACTTTTGTATAACAAAGGCACCCCGTAATGGGGTGCCTTTGCCATAGAGAGTTCTTGCGAACTCTCACTAAAACGACTTACAGCTCAAATACTGTATTTAATTTTTCAAACCTACAAAAGATGCTCACACAAAAAAGACCGACTTAAAAAGTCGGTCTTTAATTGTTCAAATTTCCCCCAAAGCAAAGCTGAAGTTGTTCAGACTTCAGCTTTGAGGAGATGCTCCACGCGGGAGCGTTAGTTGCCTCAAGGCGCTCGCCTTGTTACCAGTTATCGTCCTCAGCCTTTTCGAAATAAATGCAGGCTTTTTTTGCGTTCCATACGCCATCAACACGGAATTTGCACCACTGGTCATCGGGGTCATATCCGTCGCAATCCGTTTCATCTACGTAATGCACGCAGTTTCCACAGCACCACCAATCGTGGCTAAAGCCACAGTTGTCGCAAACCATCATCCCGGGATAACCGGTATTTCCACAATTAGGACACGCCATAATAATTTTCTCCTTTTATGTAAAAATTTTAAAAGTTCTCTTGATTATTAAATTTGAACCAACAAGGACTACACTATTAAAAACGAGGTAAAATTTCGATAGACGCGACGCGACGAAGCAAGTAAAGCGAACACTTACTAACCGTAAGTGGAGCTGCTTGCAAGGAAGCAACAAAGTATAGCGGAATTTTAACCGTTTTTAAGCTACACGAACAGCGTTCGCAAGTAAATATTCTTTTACAATCTCCCAATGAACGGTACGTTCAACAAGCTCCTCGCCGAGTGCGTTTTCATAGTCTTCAAGGCTTTCGTATCCCGCTTCAAGAGCAAGAACCTCGCCTCTCGTTTCATATTCGTCGCCGGACATTCTGATTTTTTCAGCCTTGATAATGTAGTAAAGGATAAGCTCCTCCTTTACTACCCCCTCAGCGTACTCGGTACGCTTTGCTATGTAACCGGTTTCGTTAGTACCAAGCTGACCGTAAAGATCCTTCCAAGAGGTAATATTGTTCTGCTTCATTACACTCTCATAGTAGCTATCAAAGTGTGCCTCCTGCTCCGCAATAAAGTCCTCGGGGTACTTAATAACCTTGCTGCTATCCGCAATAGTGTTCCATACAAGGTTAATCTCAATTTGACGACGCATATAGTCCTCAAATTCCTTAATGCTTGTAAATTCAACCTCAAGACCAAGGTAATCGGAAATCTTATCGACGTTGTTCTTGAAAATGTCGTCTGTAAGAGCTGGACGGTCAGTTTCCGTAACCAGAGTAATGGTAATTACGTGCATAATTTCCTTACCCTTTACGGCATCTACCTTGTAATCGGCAGGATATGTATAGTAAAACGCAGGAATAAGGTTGTCATAGGTTGCGTTTGCGCTATGGTCAAACTTTTTGCACTTGGAAAGTATATGCTCCTCGAGCTTTTCAAAAAACTCCTTATTCTCGGTGGTTTCGTGATTTCCTATGTCAGCAAATTCGTATGACGTATAACTTGCATCGCTTATATTCTCGCTATTCTTGTCGCCCTTCTTTGCGATTATGGAAACGGTTACGTTCCAGCCCTTCTCAATAGAAGTTCCCTTTTCAATGGGGTTTTTCTTGGTGAAAAGGTCAAGCACTCCGTCCTTTGCCTCATCAAGCTTTTCCTGAATTTTCTTTTCGGAAAGCTCAACACCCATATACTTAGGTACCTCGATATGCTCGTCGAAGTCTACCCAATCATAAGGCGTATCGACAAAGTACCAATTGAGTGTGAAAATAAGCGTAAGTGCTATCGCTACAATCAAAAGTGCCGCTACCGCAGTTATAATTATAGGCTTAGCATTAAGCTTCGGGGCATTCTTTTTCTTGCTTTTAAAATCGTAGTAATTCATTTATTTTTCTCCCTTAGGGTTTTTAATCGTTTGTTACGGTTACGTTTGCCGCAATAACCTGAGAAACTCTTATCATAATAACACTGATTATTGCTTGATTTTCGGTTGTTCTTGAAACAATCTGAGCCCACGTCAGTCCCATTTCCTTTTCAAAATCGGACACCGCCTTGTTCCACTCCTCGCCCGAAAGCTTCATATTTTCCGCGCGCATTATAGAGTAAACAAGCAAATCGTTTACAACGTTGCTCCTTGCGTAATCGTCGGCAACGGAGCGAAGGTCATTTGTGCTCATTCCTCTCCAAAGACCGTAGCTTGAATAATATCCGCCCTTTTTGGAAATGAACTCCTCAAGCGGCATACCATTTTCCTCGGCAAATCCCTGCACCATACCGTAAAACTGCTGATAATACTGTGTGAATTCGGCGTTAGGTAGTCCCTTAAGCTCACATTTATCCATAAGCGACTGCCATACAAAATCAAAAATGCAGTTTTTCTTAAGCTCGGCAAGAAATTCGTCCTTTGTTTCGTATCCTGCGTATTGTTTACATATCGCATCGGTAAGCTCAGGCGCTCTTAACACCTCGGTAAGCTCAATATCAAACGTTACCGTTTTTCCTCGATAAGAAGCGTACGGATAATCCTCGGGAAGCGTAATGTTACAAACCTTCTTTTCGCCACCCTTCATTCCGATAATCTCGCTTTCAAAAGGCAGCGTTTCCGAACCAACGTATACACTCGCAGGTATGCTGTACTCGTCAAACCTTCGGCAGGATAGCTCCTCTACGCTTTGTCCGTCAACGTACATAATGTAAAAAACCGATACCGTATCACCTTTTTTTGCAGAGTCTGTTGCCTCAAAGGTCAAGCCTGCGCTTGAACAAAAGCTGTAAATTTCAGCCTGCATTATTTCATCAAGCGCCGTCTTTGGCATCGTCAGATTTTTGTAGTCGGGCAAACTCATAAAAACACCCAAATCTTCGTAAGGATATGGATTGAATTCCCCTTCATAGCCGTAATCGTACGGCTTATCCTCGCACGAGGCGAATATCACGGCGCATACACTCAAAATCAGCGTAAGCGCAACCACTTTTTTTAAGATTTTTTTCATAACGACTTATTTTATCATATTTTTATATCCACTCTTTGAAATAAAAGTGAATATTCTAAGCTATATCGTAACTATTTTTTGTATACGCCAAATCTTACCACAGCATAAATAAGCGCAAAAACAAGCAAAGATGCGCCGACTATCTCCCAAATAATTCCGAGATTAATCATAAATGCTATTCCAACCAGCATCGCCTGAGTAACGCACATAAGCGCCACTCCCACCCTTACACCGTATCTTTGCGTCATTCTGTGATGAACGTGCTTTTTGTCGCCCTCAAAAAGGCGCTGACCGTTTAATTTACGGCGCACAACCGCAAATGCGGTGTCAAAAAGAGGTATACCAAGAAGCGCTATCGGTATAAATGCAGACAATGAAGCGTTGCTGTCGGCGGGCGATAACAAAAACGTTTTTATCGAAAACGCTGCGAGTAAAAAACCAAGCAGCATTGAACCCGCATCGCCAAGAAACACTGTGGCAGGACTTGCATTGTGTGGCAAAAAACCAAGACAAGCAAGGCATAGCACAAGCGCTATCGGAGCAACCGAGCCATCTCCGAAAAATGACGAAAGCATCGCTATCGCTCCGCTTATAAGCACCGAAATACCCGTGCAAAGCCCATCTACTCCGTCAATTAGGTTTACTGTGTTTGCGGCAACTACAATTATCGCCAAGGTCAACGGATAAGCAAACAAAAAAAGCTCAAAGGTTACTCCAAAAAACGTTACAAGCCGCGCCGTAATTCCAAACGCACAAAGCACCGCCGCCGCAAGAGCCTGTCCTGCTATCTTAAACATCGGAGTTATTCCCCGCTTGTCATCAATCATTCCTACGGCTACTATTACAAGTCCGCCACAAAGGTACGGAAGCGCCGATTTGAAATACCCCGTTACCGCCAAAGCAACAGCAAACGCAACGAAAACCGCCACTCCGCCTATCCGAGGTGTCGGAGTTACGTGCATTCGTCTATCATCTGTCGGCACATCTATAAAACCGCGCAATTTTGCAAGCTTTATGGCAGGATACGTCAGCAAAAATCCAAGTCCAAGCGCTATAACAACAGCAAAAAGCACTCTATTCCCCATTTATTTCCTCCCACTTTCCCGCTTTCTGTAGAAAGCTTGGCACCGTACTTTTCTTGAAAGAAAAGTAGGCAAAAGAACTTCTCTTACCACGCCACCTTGATATATAGTTTAAATTTTACACTAAATCAGTTATTTGCCAGCGGGTGCTACCCGCCGCCACCGTGATATGTAGTGAAAAATTTTACACTGTATCAATTATTTGCCAGCGGGTCCTACCGGCCGGCACCGAGATATGTAGTGAAAATTTTAGACTAAATAACTTTTTAAGTAGCCTTATTAGAGGATACC
>JAZOML010000049.1:0-10665 GCA_045653945.1 Eubacteriales bacterium | reverse complement strand
TGTCTTGTCACTTGTTGTAGGAACTGTGTTATCGGTAGCGAATACGGCGAAGGGTATCATACCGACAAGCATAAGAACCGTCAAAACAAGAGCAAGTACTCTTTTGAGATTTTTCATAACTTTTCTCCTTTGTTATGTAATAAATTTTTGATTTTGTTACCCAAATCTTTCGGGCATAGTTATAAAGGGCATAAATTGCCCTGTTTTATATATTATAATATATATTTTTGAATTTTGTGTTCCAATTTCGGAACAAAACTCAATTTCCTTCTAAAAATAGTGTACAAATATTTACCTTTTTTTTGTAAACCTTGCACAACATTATTAAACATATATATTAAAATTTAATTTTTTGTTAATTTTACGCTTTACACCAACTGCCTAAAATTTTCAAACACTTTTCGACTTGACTTTTTCCTCATTATGTGTTAAAATAGCGTACGCACCAGTTCCATAGACACCTTTAATGGGGACGTAAAGGTTTCGACGGGGATTTTGAGGCACGATAAGCGTAGCGAGCCGGGTAATCTCGTAAACTGCCCAAACTTAAAAAATAAACGACAACAGAACTGTTGCTCTGGCTGCTTAAGTGAGCGCACCCTTGCGGTGCTCTTACCGACGCAGTGCTGTGGCCATTGCCACCCGTTCCGATAAGTAGTACCGCGAACTTACTCGGAGCGTCAAATCAGCGGTGAACTTGCATCGGCGTTTCGCCCTTGAACCGATCAAGCATAAAAGGGCTACCTGTTCCCACAGGGTGTTTGTTCTCGGCGGGAAAGGGGAATTTTAAATAACAAACTGCCTACGGAGAAAGTTGTGTCAAGGGGTTTTCGGACACGGGTTCGACTCCCGTCGTCTCCACCATAAAAAAGGAACTTTTGTCTACCAAAAGTTCCTTTTTTATTTATCCATTGCGAAAGCAATGGCATATCATCACGCTTTTGCGTGTATATTATCGCCGCAGGCGTATATCGTCAACCGAAGGTTGTATTCCCTTTCGCAATGATGATATACAAGGCTTATGCCTTGATTTATTTATAAAAGTGTGGTATAATTTGAGTGGCAAATAGATTTGTCGGAGGTTTAATATGAGTAAAAAGATAGTAGCAATTGGCGGCGGAGAAAATGGAAGATCAGGTCCTAACGGAATGAGATATCCTTATGAACTGGCAAATCAAGATAAAGAAATTATCAGACTTACAGGCAAGGAACACCCTAATTTTTTACTGATAGCACATTCACAACCGCTTGAAAGACAAGAAGGATATTTTCAAGTAATGGTCGATATATACAACAAAATATACGGTTGTCCTTGTAAAGACTTAAAGAGCGATAAATTAACGGACACGGAATACGTCAAAGAAATAATCGGATGGGCTGATATCATTTTCGAGGGTGGTGGAAATACGCTCGATATGATTAAGCTTTGGAAAGACACCGGATTTGATGAAATATTAAAACAAGCGTGGGAAAATGGCAAAGTAATGTGTGGAGTTTCTGCGGGAGCAAACTGTTGGTTTAAAGAATGCTCGTCCGATTCGTTGAAAATCAAATACGGCGACGACCAACCATTGATTTGTATGGAATGTTTAGGTTTTGTTGATGGATTGTTTGTTCCTCATTGCGATCAACCGGGCAGATTGGAAAATGCCAAGGATTTATTAAAAAACAGCCAACAAATCGGGCTACTTATATCTAATTGCACCGCACTGGAAATTGTTGATAACCAATATAGATTAATAACAAGCGATGCATCTAATTACAATATACAACCTTACGGTTTAAAATCATATTGGGAAAACGGGGAATATTTACAACAAAAAATCGATGATACCTTTGAGTTTAAGCCTCTAAAGGATTTGTTATCCAAAAATATTATTAGTGGTATATAATAAAGAACCAAATTCCACTAACCGGACTGTAAAAAAGCACACGTTCATCTACAAAGACAACGTGTGCTTTTTTATTATCCTGCCGTATAAATCATAAGGCCGAGATTAAAGAAAAATCCTCTTTCCTTAAAGTTCATACGCATTTGCTTGTAATTAGCCTCCATCCAATCAAGACGGTGCTTTACAAGTTTATTTTTCGGGTTTTCAGCGTGCATTTTTCGAAGGTCGTCAAGCACAAACCAAAAGTAAATATCAAAGAAGTGCCCCTTATCGTTTCTTGACATACCGACGGTTGACATTCCCGCCTTTTCAAGCACGATATTATCGAGGTTTTGCTTACTAAGGAATTCATATATTTGTCTTCCGCTATGGCGGTAACCGGAATATTCCGTTTCAAAGCATATATCTATTGCTTTTTTGAAGTCGCCCTCTTTATCAGGGTACGCTACGTTAAGTCCATCGTCTATATCGAGAATTATCAGCTTTCCGTTATCCGAAAGGTGATCACAAAGCGCGTCTATCAACACGCGAGGGTGTTTTAAATGCAAGAGCACCATAGAAATATTTATAACGTCAAAGCCGTCTAAACCAAGTTCCTCTTCAATATCAGAAAGTCTTTCGTCAAGATCATCCTTTTCGGTGTCAACGTTAAAATATGTCGCACTGGGAAACAGTTCAGCTCCCCTCTCGATTGCACGTTTCTCTCTATCTATACCTATATATTTCACGTGCGGATAATTTTCAAGGAACATCATCGACTGTTCCCCTGTATTACAACCTATATCAAGGAAGGTTGTTCTACTCTTATCCGAAAGTATTTTATCATAGGTTTCCTTTGCAAAATCATAAACAAAATAACGTTGGTGGCGCAGGCGTTCTCTTTCTCCCTCATCACCAAAAAATTCAAGGTTATTAATATCTCGCTCACTTACAAAGCCACCCAAGGCTTCGCTTGATGCGTTTTCATCTACTCCGTCATTTAACCAACGTGTAACCTCCTCGGCAACAAGCTGCGCTGTCATTGCGAGATTATGATTTTTGATTTCAACTATTTGTATAGTCGAGCAAATATATTTAAATACATCGGAAAGCTCGCTATCGTCAAGCTTTATCATCAAAATCGGAATCGGCGGTTTAAGTGTAAGTGCCATTTGCACCTCACGCAGTATTTGGTCGGAGCTATTCGCCTGTGCATTATGTAAAAGCAAAAGCGCTCCGCTTTTAGTCGAAAGAACCTCGGGAATTACCTTAGTATAGTTTTGAGAGCCGTGAATATCTCGTTCGGAGTACCAGCATTTTATTCCGTACACATCCTCAATCAGTGCCGCCACCTCCGCAACAAGCTCCTTACAGGTGTTTGAGTGGTGGCTGATAAAAAGAGATTTTCCCTGCATATCAATACTTTTCACTTTGTTTTCCTCTTTTTTCCTTTTTTTTCTAGTATATCACGCCAAATTCCAACTGTCAAGTGTATCATTTTACCTAAATTTTGTTAAAATACATTTTTTTGCGCAAATCCTCTTGATTTTTCGGAAAAATTAGTGTAAAATAATTTATGATTGAAATTTAGAAAACTAAGGAGATTACAAAAATGTTAGTTTCAGCAAAAAGTATGCTTGAAAAAGCAAAAGCAGGCAAATATGCCGTCGGTCAGTTCAACATCAACAATCTTGAGTGGACCAAGGCTATTCTTCACACCGCACAGGAGCTTAACTCTCCCGTTATTCTCGGTGTTTCCGAGGGTGCAGGTAAGTATATGTGCGGATACAAGACCGTTGTAGGTATGGTTAACGGTATGATTGAGGGACTCGGAATTACCGTTCCCGTAGCTCTTCACCTCGACCACGGCTCTTACGAAGGCGCTATGAAATGCATCGAGGCAGGCTTCTCTTCCGTTATGTTTGACGGTTCTCACTATCCGATTGGCGAGAACGTTGCAAAAACCACCGAGCTTGTAAACATCTGCAACGCAAAGGGACTTTCTCTTGAAGCTGAGGTTGGCTCTATCGGCGGCGAAGAGGACGGCGTTATCGGTGCAGGCGAGTGTGCAGACCCCAATGAGTGCAAGATGATTGCCGACCTCGGAGTAACAATGCTTGCAGCAGGTATCGGTAATATTCACGGTAAGTATCCCGCAAACTGGCCCGGTCTTTCCTTTGAAACCCTCGCAGCAGTAAGCGAAAAGGTTGGCGATATGCCCCTCGTTCTTCACGGCGGTACGGGTATTCCCGCAGAAATGATTCAGAAGGCTATCTCTCTTGGTGTTTCCAAGATTAACGTTAACACCGAGTGTCAGCTCGCATTCGCAGCTGCAACCCGTGAGTACGTTGAGGCAGGCAAGGACCTTCAGGGCAAGGGCTTTGACCCCAGAAAGCTTCTCGCTCCCGGCTTTGAGGCTATCAAGGCTACCGTTAAGGAAAAAATGGAGCTCTTCGGTTCCGTTGGCAAGGCTTAATTTACCTTATAAAATTATTCAAAAGAGAAAAGGGCAGCCCGTGCGGTTGCCCTTCAATTTTAAGATATGATAAAAATATTTTACTGCAATTCATCAAACGAAAATATTCCCAAGGAAATATCGGAATACCGTTTAAATAAAATTCTTTTGGCAAGAAAAGATAACTTAGCCAAGATAAACACCGCCAAGGCTTTAAAGGCGGGGTTTGCTTCGTTTGGTATAAACGAGCAAGATGTAATTTACGAAATTTCCGAAAACGGCAAATCCTTTGCAAAGAATTTTCCTTCGGTACATTTTTCTATATCACACAGTGGTAATTTCTCGATAGTTGCTTTTTACGATAACAAAATAGGTATTGATTGCGAAAATAAAACAAGAAAGATTTCCAAAGAAACACTTTCGAGATTTTTCACAAGCAGAGAAATCGACGATTTTTCAAGCTTTCCTTTGCGTCTTTGGGTATCAAAGGAGTCATACGTCAAATACACAGGATTAGGACTCGCGCTAGGCAGAAACGAGATGCAAATACCGTATTTTGAGGATTGCATTTTTATTTCCAATACCTATTTTAAGCGTTTTACAATCGGTAATTTCGAGTGTGCAATTTGCACGTCTAAAAGCGACGTGTTGCAAATAGAGGAAGTAAATTAATTTAGCAGCAATAATATTTTATTTTTCTATTGACAATAAATAATATTTGTGATAAAATATAGTATAATTATAATTTTGGAGGAACTAAAATGGAACACATCAAGACCATTGAAACCAAAAATCTTTGCGAAAGTGCTAAAAAAGGCGGCTGTGGAGAGTGCCAAACCTCTTGCCAGTCTGCTTGTAAAACCAGCTGCGGTATAGCTAACCAAAAGTGCGAGAGCAGCAAGGAAAGCAAATAATCAAAGTGCGGTATTCGTAAGTACCAAGCTAACAGGTAAAAGCGCTACCGAGCGGGTAGCGCTTTTTTCTTTATTATTGCCCACAGTGGGCGGAACGGAATTTTCTACAATGATACATAAGTATAAATTAGGTGGCTACAATATCGTCCTTGACGTTTGCTCAGGTGCAATCCACGTCGTTGACGAGGTAGCCTACGATATAATAGATATTTTTGAAAGCAAGACCAAGGACGAGGTTATATCTGAAATTTCGGATAAATACGCCTCACACAGCGACATAACGCTTGATGATATAAACGAGTGCTACGAGCAGGTTGCCTCACTCAAGGCATCGGGCAAACTCTTTTCTCCCGACACCTTTGAGCCTATGGCAGGCAAACTAAAGGAAAAAACCTCGGGTGTTATAAAAGCGCTTTGTCTACACGTTGCGCACACCTGCAACCTCAACTGCTCATATTGCTTCGCCTCACAGGGAAAGTATCACGGTGATCGAGCGGTTATGAGCTTCGAGGTAGGTAAAAGAGCTCTTGATTTTCTCGTTGAAAATTCAAGCACAAGAAGAAATCTCGAGGTTGACTTCTTTGGCGGAGAGCCGCTTATGAATTTCGACGTGGTAAAACAGCTCGTTGCTTATGCAAGAAGCATTGAAAAGGAAAAGAACAAGAATTTCCGCTTCACTCTTACCACAAATGGACTTCTAATTGACGACGACGTTATTGAGTTCGCCAACAAGGAGTGTTCAAACGTCGTTTTAAGTCTTGACGGCAGAAAGGAAATTCACGACCGTTTCCGTGTTGACTACGCAGGAAACGGAAGCTTCGACAAAATCGTACCGAAATTCAAAAAGCTTGTTGATTCTCGAAACGGTCAAAACTACTATATGCGCGGCACGTTTACCCACGCAAATCCCGACTTCCTCGAGGATATCAAGGTAATGCTTAATCTTGGCTTTAACGAGCTTAGAATGGAGCCAGTAGTTTGCGCTCCCGGTGATGCAGCCGAGCTTACCGACGAGGATATTGCTATCGTTATGGACCAATATGAAAAACTTGCACATCTTATGCTTGAGCGCCACAAGGCAGGTAAGCCCTTTACGTTCTATCACTATATGATAGACCTTACGGGCGGTCCTTGTATATACAAGCGTATATCAGGTTGCGGTTCGGGTACTGAATATATGGCGGTTACGCCCTGGGGCGACCTTTATCCCTGCCACCAATTCGTCGGCGATGATAAGTATAAGCTCGGCGACGTTTGGAACGGTGTTACCAACCAAGCGGCACAGTGCGAGTTCGGTGAGTGTAACGTATATTCACGTCCCGACTGTCGTAACTGTTGGGCAAGACTTTACTGTTCGGGCGGTTGTGCGGCTAACGCATACCACGCAACGGGTACTGTAAAGGGAATCTACGAAAAGGGTTGTCAGCTATTCAAAAAAAGGATGGAGTGTGCTATTATGCTTGAAATAGCCAAGCAGTTTGAGTAATATGAAAACTCCAATTTACGATTTCGTAAAAGCCTACGCAAAAAAGGGTGATTTGCGATTGCATATGCCCGGTCATAAGGGAAACGGCGAAATTGAGCAATACGATATAACAGAAATAAGCGGTGCAGACAGCCTTTACGAGGCAAACGGTATTATATCCGAAAGCGAGCAAAATGCAGGCTCGCTTTTTGGTGCGGATACCTTTTACTCGGTTGAGGGTTCCTCACTTTCAATTCGCGCCGCCGTGTATCTTATAACACTTCACGCTAAAAGCTGCGGTAAAGCTCCTGTAATTTTAGCCGCAAGAAACGCTCACAAGACCTTTTTAAGCGCAATTTCATTGCTTGACGTAACGGTAGAGTGGCTTTACGGCAAAGGTAGGGCAAGTTATCTTTCTTGCGAAATTAATGCAAATGACGTCGAGAATTATTTAAAAAATGCAGAGCGTTTACCGACGGCACTGTATCTCACATCTCCCGATTACCTGGGAAATATTCTTGATATTGCTGCTATAAGTCGTGTATGCAAAAAATACGGCGTACTGCTTGTAGTCGATAACGCACACGGCGCTTATCTTAAATTTTTACCGACTTCAATGCATCCGCTTGACCAAGGAGCTGACGTTTGCTGCGATTCGGCGCACAAAACTCTTCCTGTCCTTACGGGCGGAGCGTATCTTCATATTTCAAAAAACGCACCTGCTATTTTTAAGGATTACGCAAGAGCAGCGCTTTCTCTTTTCGGTTCAACAAGTCCATCTTATTTGATTTTATCTTCCCTTGATAGAGCTAACGCATATATCGGAGAAGATTACAAGAAAAGTCTTGACTGCTTTATTAAAAAGCTTGAAAATTTAAAGGCGTCGCTTATAGATAACGGTTATACACTTTATGGGATTGAGCCGCTTAAAATCACGATAAAAACCAAGCCTTACGGCTATTTAGGTCAGGAAATAGCAAAAATTCTCGAGGAAAAGGGAATAATTTGTGAGTTTGCCGACCCGGATTTTCTTGTTTTAATGCTGACTCCCCAAATTAGCGATATCGACCTATCAAAGCTTTTGATTGCGCTATTATCGGTAGAAAAAAAGCCTCCGATAACCACGGAAGCACCCGATTTCTTTATACCGCAGACAAAAATGTCGCCAAGAGAGGCTATGCTTTCTCCAAAGGAAGCTATTCCTACGTCATTTGCTGTCGGAAGAGTTTTAGGCGCGGTTAACGTAGGATGTCCGCCTGCAGTTCCGATACTCGTTATGGGAGAATTAATTGATTCCGAAAGTGTTAAGGTATTTGAGTATTACAACGTAAGTGAGCTTACAGTAATTAAATAAAACAAAAAAGAGGTTGAACAAAATCAACCTCTTTTTATTTTTTACTCCTCGTCGGAATTGCTTTCGGCGAGTTCGTCGGAATCAAGAATATCGACTCTGACGTGGCGACCTGACGGAGTTGCCGCCGCTTTCATAACGGTACGGATAGCTTTCGCTATTTTACCGTGTCTGCCGATAACCTTGCCCATATCATCAGGTGCAACGTTAAGCTGAAGCAACACGTCGTTACCCGAAACGGACTCAATAACTATTACGCTATCAGGATCCGCTACGATAGGCTTGACTATTTCGACGAGTACCTCTTTAAGGCTAACCATTACGTTTTCCGCCTTAAATTAGACTATGCCGTTATTCTTGAAAAGAGATGCAACGGTCTCAGTGGGCTGAGCGCCGTTAGCAATCCACTTATTAGCCTTCTCAGCGTCTACCTTTACGGTTGCAGGCTGAGTGCTGGGATCATAGTAGCCGATTTCCTCGATAAATCTTCCGTCACGGGGATAACGGGAGTCTGCTACAACGATTCTGTAGAAGGGAGCCTTCTTTGCGCCCATTCTCTTAAGTCTGATCTTTACCATTTTGATTTCCTCCAAATATGTTATTTTTTATTTTTTATTAAAAGGCTTATGCCGTTTTAAACGTATTTTAGAAAGGGAATTTGCTGCCACGCCTACCGAATAGGTGGGACAGTGCTCCCATTTTTCCGCTTGCCATTTGTTTCATCAGCTTGCTTACCTGAGCGAATTGATTGAGAAGCTTGTTTACGTCCTCAACACTCGTTCCACTTCCCGCCGCTATGCGCTTTTTGCGTGAGCCGTTTATGATATCAGGCTTTAAGCGTTCCTTCTTTGTCATCGAAAGGATGATTGCCTCCATCCTGTCAATTTGTTTTTCATCTATCTTTGCATCCTTAAGCTGACTTGGCTTAATTCCCGGAAGCATACCCATAAGCTGGTCCATTGAGCCCATTTTTCTCATTTGCTGGAATTGTTCAAGGTAGTCATCAAGCGTAAAGGTGGACTCACGGAGCTTTTTCTCCATTTCTGCCGCCTTCTTCTCATCAAAAGCCTGCTCCGCTTTTTCTATAAGAGAAAGAACGTCGCCCATTCCGAGAATTCTCGATGCCATACGGTCGGGGTGGAACGGCTCGATTGCGTCCATCTTTTCACCCGTACCGATAAATTTAATCGGTTTACCCGTTACGTATCTGACCGAAAGTGCCGCACCGCCACGAGTGTCGCCGTCAAGCATTGTAAGAATAACGCCCGTAATATCAAGAAGATTATTGAAGGTTTCGGCAACGTTTACCGATTCCTGACCTATCATTGCATTGACAACAAGCAAAATTTCCGTAGGATTAACCGCATTTTTTATCTTATGCAGCTCTTCCATAAGAACTTCATCAATCTGAAGTCTACCAGCAGTATCAAGGAAAACCATATCGTTTCCGTTTTTCCTTGCGTGTTCAATAGCCGCCTTGGCTATCTCAACGGGAGATATCTTATCACCCATTGCAAATACGGGAACGTCAATTTGCTCACCGAGAGTTTTTAACTGTGTTATAGCCGCCGGACGGTAAACGTCGCAAGCAACCATAAGAGGGTGCTTACCCTGTTTTTTGTACATAAGTGCAAGCTTTCCCGTGTGGGTTGTTTTACCCGAGCCCTGAAGTCCGCACATCATTACGACTGTCGGCGGCTTTGGAGCTATGGTGAGCTTTGCATTTGAGCTTCCCATAAGAGCGGTAAGCTCTTCGTTAACTATTTTTACTATTTGTTGAGCAGGCATAAGGCTTTCGAGCACCTCTGAGCCAACTGCACGCTCGGTAACCGTTTTAATAAAATCACGAACAACCTTGAAGTTAACGTCCGCCTCAAGAAGCGCAAGTTTTATCTCACGCATACCGGCTTTGACGTCCGCCTCGGTAAGTTTGCCCTTGCTACGGAATTTTCTAAATGCTTCCGCAAGCTTATCAGCAAGTCCCTGGAACATTAAGTTCTCCTTTCCTCATCTTAAAACAGTGAGTCCTTAATTTCGTTAATTTCGTCAATAATTTCGGTGATAACACCGCCGTTTTCAGCCTTACGGGTTACACCGTCAAGTCTTTTTTCAATATCAAGAAGCTTCTTTCGAAGCCCAAGCGCTTCCTCGTATCCCGACAAAAGAGCCTCCGCCTTTACAATACAGTCGCGCACACCCTGACGTGTTATTCCTACGTTTTCGGAAATTTCGGCAAGTGATTGGTCCTCGTTATAATATAAATCTAAAATCTCTCGTTGTCTATCATTTAAAAGCGGAGCATACAGGTCGTAAAGATATACCATATCAAGCTTTTTCATACCTGCACTCCTTTTTTATCATAATTTTCTTGTAAGGAAAGCACACAAAAGAATTTTTAACATTTGGCTTAGTGTAATTTCGAGCTATCACTTAAAGCTATAATTCACATCAATCCATTATTCGCCTGTCGGTGCTACCGACCTTACCTTTTCTTTCAGAAAACGTAAGTGTAAAGTGATTTACTTTACAGAGTATACCATATAATAAAAGAAATGTCAAGGGGTTTTTAAAAATTTTTATATTTTTACCTCGTAGCCCTGCGCCTCAAC
>JAZOML010000048.1:0-58994 GCA_045653945.1 Eubacteriales bacterium | reverse complement strand
ACGTCTCTTGATTTCTTCCTTGGGAGTCTTACGGAGCTTAAGTCCGAAAGCCATATTATCAAAAACAGTCATATGAGGATAAAGAGCGTAGTTCTGGAAAACCATCGCGATATCTCTATCCTTAGGAGCGATATCGTTAACGAGGGTATCACCGATGTGAAGCTCACCCTCAGTAATCTCCTCAAGACCTGCAATCATACGAAGAGTGGTGGACTTACCGCAACCGGAAGGACCAACGAGTATGATAAATTCTTTGTCTTTTACTTCAAGGCAGAAGTCTGAAACAGCGGTAACACCGCCGGGATACTTCTTGTAAATGTGCTTAAAAGAAAGACTTGCCATTTTGAAAAACCTCCTGTGAAAGCGAAGATAAAATGCCCTCAATGGGCGCCTTTTAATCACGCATATTTTTACTTGTATCTATTATAACAAATTTTATTTAAAAAATAAAGTGTTTATTTATCCAAACTTTGATTTTTTTAATTGTGCACTATGCATAAAATCAACAAAAAAACTATATTTTCGAGCAAAATTAAAATTAAAGAGCTTCTAATATATTAGAATTTAGTCTTTAAACTTCATTGTGAGAGCTATACGCTTTTTAGCAATATCGACGGAAATAACTTTAACCTTAACGATATCGCCAACGGCAAGAGCCTCGCTTGGGTGCTTAATAAATTTATCGCTTATTTGCGAAACGTGAACAAGACCGTCCTGATGAACTCCGATATCAACAAATGCGCCGAAGTCTATAACGTTTCTTACCGTACCCGTTAAAATCATATCCGGCTTTAAGTCCTCCATTGCGAGAACGTCATCACGAAGCAGGGGAGCTGCAAGAGCATCACGTATATCGCGTCCGGGCTTTTCAAGCTCGTCAAGAATATCGTACATAGTGGGCTCTCCGATTCCGATTTCATCGCAAACCTTCTTTGCACCGTACTCTTTAATCTGTTTGCGGAGCTCCATAAGCTTGCCCGTTCCGATATCGTCCTTGCCGTATCCAAATTTATCAAGCAGAGCTTTTGCGGCAACGTAGGATTCGGGGTGAACGCCCGTATTGTCAAGGATTTCCTTTGCGCCGGGTATACGGAGGAAGCCTGCGCACTGCTCAAATGCCTTGTCGCCTATACCCTTAACCTTTTTGATTTGTGTTCTCGACTTAAATTCACCGTTTTCCTCACGGTATGCAACAATGCTTTTAGCACTCTTCATATTGATACCCGAAACGTAGGAAAGGAGCGAATATGATGCAGTGTTTACGTCGACACCTACTGAGTTAACACAGTCCTCAACAACGCCTGTAAGCGCCTCGTCAAGTCTTGCGGGCTTCATATCGTGCTGGTACTGACCTACACCGATTGCCTTAGGCTCGATTTTAACTAGCTCTGCAAGGGGGTCCTGAAGTCTTCTTGCAATGGAAACTGCACTTCTTTGCGTAACGTCAAAGTCGGGGAATTCCTCAGCGCCGAGCTTGGATGCGGAGTAAACCGAAGCGCCCGCCTCACTTACGATGTTGTACTTTGCCTTAGTATCTATTTCCTTAAGTACCTCAACGATAAATTTTTCACTTTCTCTTGATGCCGTACCGTTACCGATAGCGATGATTTCAACGTCATATTTAGCAATAAGCTTTTTAACAATGACCTTTGCCTCGGCATATTTGCGGTCAGCATAGCCTGTGCCGTCAGCGGAGGCTTTGTCGCCCTTGAGGGTGGGGTAGATAACTGCTGTGTCAAGCACCTTACCCGTAGCATCAACAACTGCGAGCTTGCAGCCTGTACGGAATCCGGGGTCAAGTCCAAGTGCGATTTTTCCCTTAACGGGTGGCTGAAGAAGAAGCTGCTTTAGGTTTTTTGAGAAGAGCTTGATAGCGCCTTCACTTGCGTCGTCGAAGAGCTGCGCTCTGATTTCACGCTCAATAGAGGGAGCAATGAGTCTTTCGTAGCTGTCAACAACCGCTGCGCAAACGTACTTGTACGCAGGACTTGTGTGGCTTGTGATAATCTCGCCAAACAAGAAGTTGAGGATAATATCCTCGGATATTTCAAGCGAAACCTTAAGAAAGTCTTCCTTTTCTCCTCGGTTGATAGCAAGAACTCTATGTCCGGGAATAGTCTTTACCTTTTCGGAATAGTCGTAGTAATTTCTATAAGTAGAATCCTCGTCCTTTGCCTGCTTTGAGGTAAGTGTACCGAATTCAAAGGTAAGAGCTCTGATTTCTTTTCTGAAATCGGCGTTGTCGGAAATATCCTCGGCAATGATGTCCTTTGCGCCGTTGATTGCGTCCTCGGCGGTGGGAACCTCCTTACCCTCGGCATCGCTTATATACTTGGCAGCTTCATCCTCGATAGATACCTCGTATACTTCTTTTTGCTCCATAATGTAAGAAGCAAGACCTTCAAGTCCCTTTTCGCGTGCAACAGATGCTCTTGTTTTTCTATGAGGCTTGAACGGACGGTAAATGTCCTCAAGTTCGGTTAAAATTGCGGCGTTGTCGATAGCAGCGCTGATTTCTTCGGTCATCTTGCCCTGCTCTGTAATCGAATTTCTGACCTCCTCGCGGCGCTTGTCAAGGCTGCGGAGATAGTTAAGTCTATCGTTTAGATCACGTAAAATAACGTCATCAAGCGAGCCGGTAACCTCTTTACGGTAACGTGCAATAAAGGGAATTGTATTTCCCTCGTCGATAAGAGCAACGGTTTTTTCAACCTGATCGTATTTGAGCTTAAATTCCTCTGTGAGCTTTGCTATAATATCCATTTTGTTTTCCTTTCGGTTTTATATTGCGTTAGTTTTTAAAATTTCTTCTTCTTTTTCGGTCAAGGGACGCCACGCACCTCTTTCAAGCCTTGAGTCAAGCTCGACTCCTCCAAACGAGAGGCGCTCAAGGTGTATGACCTCGCTGCCTGCGTATTCAAACATACGCTTTATTTGGTGATATTTTCCCTCGGTTAAGACTATAGTGCCGTGTGTGTCATCGTCCATATTGATAATGGCGGGCTTTGTCATTTTGCCGTCCATCATAATACCCTTTTCGATATTTTTAGATTTATCGTAAGGTCTTGCAAGAATGAAGCGGTATAATTTTTCGGCGTGATGCTTTGGAGAGAGAAGCTTATGCGAAAGCTCTCCGTCATTGGTTAAAATTATAAGCCCGACAGTATCCTTGTCAAGTCTTCCGCAGGGGAAAAGCCCCATACTGTTGTACGGATATGGGAGCAGGTCGATTACGGTTTTTGCCTTTTTATCGGTTGATGCGCTTAAAATACCGCTCGGCTTATTCATCATTATATAGATAAACTGCTTGTAAATTACAGGCGTACCGTCAAAGCAAACGGCGTCTGTGTTTTCGTCTATATGCACCGAGCAATCGCGTACCGCCTGACCGTTTACTGTAATGCGTCCCTGCCTTGCCGCCTTTGTTGCCTCGCTTCGAGAGGCGGTTTTGGTTACGGACAGGAATTTATCAAGTCTCACTTGTCATTAATTCTCCTTTCGGGAAAATCATACCTAAATATTTTAACATATTTTTCAAGTTATGTAAAGGCTTTTTGGGAAAATTTACAATATAATATTATAAATAAAAAAGGCTCTGTATTAAACAGAGTCCTTTTTGTCGCCGTGAGTTTTTGAAAATACGAATTTTTGGCTTGTAAAGAGTCCGAAGTTACCCGAGAGAGCAAAGACGGTAACGCACGCAAGGGCGAAGAAGAATATACCGTCGCCGCCGAAGAGCTCTACGCTTAAAATTATTGAAGCGAGGGTGCAGTTTGAAACTCCGCAGAAAAACGCAACGAGTCCGATAGCTGCGCAAAATATTGGGCTAAGACCGAAAATCGGAGCGATAGCATAACCGAGTGTTGCGCCGATAAAGAACGAGGGTACAATTTCGCCTCCCTTAAAGCCTGCCGCAATGCTGACTGCGGTGAAAAGCATCTTAATAGCAAATGCAAGGAAGAAAACACTTCCGCCGTTTATTATCAGTTCTATTGTTTCCATACCAGCGCCGTTGTAGGCTTGACTGCCAACGATAGCCGTCATCGCAATAAGTAAGCAGCCGCCGATAGCACCTCTGAGCTCCGGAATTTTTATGAAACGCTCGGCAATATGCTCAAGCGAGTGCATAAAGACAACGAACACAATGGTAGAAAGGGCAACAATAATTGAAACGGCAAGTACCTTGATAAAAGAAAGAGCATCGGCGTCAGGAATTTCGGAAATCTCGAAAAGTGTATAGGTTATCCCGAAAAATTTTGTGGTAAGTATTGCGGATAGCGAAGACAGTATGCAGGCGAAAAAGCCCGAATAATATATTGTTCCAACCGAGATAAACTCCATTGCGAATACGGTAGCGGTTATCGGAGTGCCGAAAAGTGCCGCAAAAAAGCCAGACATACCGCAAAGCATAAGAATTTTGAGGTCATTTCGGTCTACACGCATAGCTCTTGCGAAGGTGTATCCAATCGTTCCGCCAATTTGTAATGCGGCTCCTTCTTTACCTACCGAGCCACCGACAAGGTGGGTTACCGTAGTGGCAAGAAGGACTGCCGGAACGAGTAAAAACGGTACACGTTCATCGCTTTCAGCAGAGCGAATAAGAGTGTTCGTGCCCTCGCAATTTTGAAGCTTGCATACTCTGTAAAGAAACGCAATAAGTACACCGCCGAGCGGCAAAAATAAAAGTATAAAGCTATGCTCGGCGCGTAAATCGTTTACAAAATGCAAGGCTTTATAAAATCCTGTGCCGACAAGTCCCGCTAAAATTCCCGTGCCGGTGGCAAGGAAGGTCCATTTTAGAGCGAAAATAATATAATCGGCTATTTGTTTTAGGATTTTCTTTGGGCTTGGTGTTGTTATTTTCATATTAAACATCCATTATTATAGGTAAAATCATAGGCTTTCTTCCTGTTTTTGCTGAGAGGAAGCGTGTCATTTGATCCTTTACCTTATTTTTTACGTCGTTCCAATCGTGGTTGTTTTCGTCAAGACAGTCGTTGATAACGTCGCAAGCAATTTGTCTTGCCTGTTCCATAAGCTCCTCGGACTCACGCACATAAACAAAGCCTCTTGAAATCAGGTCAGGGCCTGCAATAATGTATCCGTCGCGGCTGTCAACCGTTGCAACGCAAACGATAAGACCGTCCTCGGACAGATGCTTTCTGTCGCGGAGCACGATGTTTCCAACGTCGCCGACGCCATATCCGTCAACAAGCACCTTTCCTGCTGGAACAGTTCCGTTCCATCTTGCACCGTCCTCGGTGATTTCAAGAACGTGTCCGATGTTTGCTGAAACAAAAATTCTATTTGCGGGCATACCCATTTCCTCGGCAAGTGCCTTGTGGCACATAAGATGCTTGAATTCTCCGTGTACAGGCATAAAATATTCGGGCTTGGTAAGGGCGTGCATAAGCTTAAGCTCCTCACGGCAGGCGTGTCCCGAAACGTGAACCTCGACAAGCGCATCGTAGAGTACGGTAACTCCCTTTTTGAACATTTCGTTTACTATTTTATCAACGAGCTTTTCGTTTCCGGGGATAGCGTGAGCTGAAATTATAACTAGGTCCTTTACACCAAGCTCAACCTTGTCGTGGGTTGACATAGCCATACGGTAGAGCGCCGACATAGGCTCTCCCTGGCTTCCCGTAGTAACGAGAGTGAGATTTTCCGGACGGTATCGTCTAATCTCGTTTATATCAATTAAAACACCGTCAGGCACGTTCATATAGCCAAGACGGATAGCTGCCGCAACGATGTTTTGCATAGAACGTCCGGTTATAGCAACCTTACGTCCCATTTCGGCGCTGACGTCTATAATTTGCTGAACGCGGTGTACGTTAGACGAAAAAGTAGCTATAACTATTCTTTTATCCTTGTTGTGGTCGAAGATATCGTAAAGAGAACGACCTACGTTTTTTTCGGAGGGGGTATATCCCGACCTTTCGACGTTTGTAGACTCACAAAGAAGCAAACGAACCCCTTCGTTACCGATTGCACCTATTCTTGCGATATCCATAACGTCGCCCTCAATAGGCGTGAGGTCAAGCTTAAAATCTCCCGTGTGGAAAACCGTACCCTGCGGAGTGCCGATTGCGATAGCGCAGGCATCGGCTATGGAGTGGTTAACGTGGATAAACTCGGCGGTAAAAATGCCAAGCCTTATAACGTCGCCCGCCTCAACGCAGTAAAGCTTAGGCTGAACTGCAAAACGGTATTCAAGAAGCTTATTTTCAACGATACCAAGCGTAAGACGTGTGCCGAAAACGGGGACGGGGAGCGCTTGAAGAATATATGGAAGTGCTCCGATGTGGTCCTCGTGTCCGTGAGTTAAAACAATACCTCGTACCTTTTCCTTGTTTTCAATAAGATAGGAAACGTCTGGGATAACAAGGTCAACGCCCAGCATTTCATCATCGGGAAATCCAAGACCGCAGTCAACGATTATAATATCGTCGCCATACTCAAGACAGGTCATATTTTTTCCGATTTCATCAATTCCGCCAAGTGAATAAATCTTAAGCGGAAGAAGCTTTGAGTTTTCTTTTTTTGCCATAATAATCCTTTCATTTTGGGCATAACTTGCCCGTTAGCTTTATGTAGAACGCAAAAGCGCATAGCGAAAAACGGGATTATAAAATCCCGAAATATTAAAATGTCCGTCGCATTAAGCCTGATTTTGGAGAAAAAACCGAGGTGGAAAAATCGGTTATGTATGAGGCTTAATGAGCCGTTTTGTTACCGTCGCATATCGAGTCCTTCCGACTGATTGCAATGGCGGTAGCTAAAAAATACGTACAAATAATACTTAATACAGTATAGCATTATATTGTGAATTTAATTCACAGCATTTGATGAATTAACTATTAATAAAACATTTTTGTTTATTTATATAAAAAATTTGTTTTATTAAATTCCGCACTTGACAAAAGGTGGAAAATATGCGATAATCGAACTATAAAATAATACCGAAAGGAATTAATTAAAATGGCAAACAAAATCAAAGTTACAGTATGGAACGAATACAGACACGAAAAAGCTGAAAAAGAAATCGCTGAAAAATACCCAAGCGGTATCCACGGCGTGATAAAGGAGATACTCTCCGAGTGCGACGACCTTGAAATCAGATGTGCAACCCTTGACGAGCCGGAGCACGGTCTTACCGACGAGGTGCTTGATAACACCGACGTTCTCGTTTGGTGGGGACATATGGCTCACCCCGAGGTAAAAGACGAAATAGTCGCAAAGGTTGTAGATAGAGTTTACCGTAGAGGTATGGGATTTTTTGCGGTTCACTCTGGACACCACTCCAAGCCCTTTAAGGCTATTGTCGGTGCGACGGGCGACCTGACTTGGGGAGATGAACAACAGGAAATCGTTTGGAATATTATGCCTCAGCACCCGATTGCAAAGGGTGTTCCGAAGAGATTTGAGCTTTGGGATGAAATGTACGGTGAGCCTTTCTGCATACCCACCCCCGACGAGCTTGTATTTTCTTCTTGGTTTGAGCAGGGAAATATTTTCCGCTCAGGCTGTACCTTCTACCGTGGAAAGGGCAAAATTTTCTACTTCCAGCCCGGGCACGAGTCGTGCGATAGCTTCTATAACAAGCACGTTCGCACTATAATTAAAAATGCAGTACATTGGCTCTATACCGAGCACATCGAGGAAAATCTAGACCTTGACTGTCCTCAACAGATTGTTTCTGTAATTAACCAGCTTAAAAACGAAAAAAAGGACTAAATCTATGGCAATAAAATCGCTTGATTTTCATAAATCTCTTAAAACCCTGCACTACGGCTGTGAAGAACCAAGAGCTTATTTTATACCGTTTCAAAGTGAACAGGCAACCCTTAGTGAACGCCGTGAGGACTCCGAATTTTTCAAGAGCCTTTGCGGAACGTGGGATTTTAAATGGTATTCATCTATTGAATTCGTTGAAGGTGATGATGTTCCCGAAATGCCTGATGAACACGATAGTCTTGACGTTCCTATGAATTGGCAAATGGCACTTGGAAGGGGATACGACGTACCCAATTACACAAACATAAAGTATCCATATCCCGTAAATCCACCTCACGTACCCACCGAAAACCCCTGCGGACTTTACCGCCGTTATTTTACGGTAGCCGAGCAAATGCTCGCGGGTAAGGAGGTTTACCTTAATTTTGAGGGTGTTGACTCCTGCTTTTACCTCTACATAAACGGTAAATTTTGCGCTTACAGTCAGGTAAGCCATATGACAAGCGAGATAAACGTAACCTCGCTTGTTCACGCAGGTAAAAACGAGATAAAGGTTCTCGTTTTCAAATGGTGCGACGGCTCATATCTTGAAGACCAGGACGCTTGGCGACTGAGCGGTATATTCCGCGAGGTATATCTGCTTTTCCGTGATGTTTCGCATATAACCGATATAGACGTTTCTCAAAAGATACCGTTTGAAATGCGCTCAGCGGATATTGAGGTTGCACTTAAATATAAGGGTAACGTAGACGTTACCGCAAAGCTTTTTGCACCCGATGGCAGCTGCCTTGGAGTGCGTAAAATGGATAGAGAGGATAAAATTAAGTACTCTCTTGCAAATCCTGTTCTTTGGAACGCTGAGCAACCTCGCTTATACAATTTGATACTGATTTGCGGTAGCGAATATATAAGAATACCAATCGGACTTCGCAGGATAGAAATTCAGTCGGGCGTCATCTATATAAACGCTCAAAACGTAAAGGCAAAGGGTGTAAACCGCCACGATAGCCACCCGATTCTCGGACACGCAACACCGTATGAGCATATGTTAAACGACCTTATGATAATGAAGCGTCATAACGTCAATACCATACGCACCTCTCATTATCCCAATGACCCCCGTTTTTACGAGCTTTGTGATAAGTATGGCTTTTACGTCGTTGACGAAGCCGACCTTGAAACTCACGGTATGCAGTACGTCGGTAAATGGAACGGTCTTACCGATAGCCCCGATTGGACGGAAAGCTATCTTGACAGAGCAGAACGTATGGTGGAAAGGGATAAAAACCACCCCTGTATTATAATGTGGAGTGTCGGAAACGAAAGTGGCGCAGGACTTAATCATAAGCTGATGATTGAATATTTCAAAAAACGCGATAATGCTATGCGCCTTGTCCACGCAGAGGACGAAAGCCGCTACGCAGCATACCCGGGACACTTAGAAACGGCACTTACCGAGGGAGAGGACCACGAAAAACCGTCCGAATATTATAGAAGCTACCTTGATTTAGAGAGTAGAATGTACCCGTCCACGCAGGAAATGGAAGAGCTATACGCAAATTCAAAATTACCGCTTTTTCTTTGTGAATACTGCCACGCAATGGGTAACGGCCCGGGCGACCTTGCGGAGTATTGGCGCCTGATATATAAGCACCGAAATTTCTTTGGCGGCTGCATTTGGGAATTTACCGACCACTCGGTTGCGATTAAGCAGCCCGACGGCTCGTATCATTATACATATGGCGGAGATTTTGGCGATACGCCAAACGATGGTAATTTCTGTGTAGACGGACTCGTATACCCTGATAGAAGACCGCATACGGGACTGCTTGAAGCAAAGCAGGTTTACTGCGATGCATACGCCGAGGCGATTGACCTTGAAAACGGAATTTTCAAGATACACAATTTGCGACACTTTACATCGCTTGATAATCTTGATTTGTATTGGAGCCTTGATGTTGACGGTAAAACAGTACAAACGGGTATTATTCCAAAGCTTGATATTGAAGCGTTTGACTCACAAAATATAACCCTGCCGTACGACCTTATTGGACTTCACGGAAGAGTATTTGTTACCCTTTCCTTCCGCACAAACGTAGCGCTTCCTTGGGCGGATGCAGGCTACGAGGTTTGCTTTAATCAGTATGAGCTGCCTGTAAAGACGGCACCCGTCAGTGCGAAAAAAGAGCTCTATACCCCGCTTGTTGTAGAAAATGACACTTGCATAAGATTGATTGCAGGTGAAAGCGTTTATACGGTAAGTAAGGAAAACGGATTGCTCGTAAGCATAAACGATAACGGCAAGGAAATGCTTGATGCTCCGCTTACTCCGACAGCTTGGAGAGCACCGACTGATAACGATATGAACATTAAGCTTAAATGGAGGGAGCAGGGCTTTGATACTGCAAAATCCACCTGCAAGAGCGTTTCGGTCAAGATAGACAAGAACGGAAGGTCTACGGTTGTTTCAAGCCTTGCACTTGGCAAATACCTCAAAATTAAGCTCACGTATGCCGTAAACGGCGTCGGAGCTCTTACAGTAAGGGCTGACGTAAAGAATACAAGCGAGATTTCGCTTCCTAAATTCGGCTTTGAGGCAAAAATGCCCGTTGACACCAATGATTACACCTATTTTGGCTACGGACCGCACGAAAGCTACGTTGATAAACGTCTTTCCTGCAAAATGGGACTCTTTGACGGTAAAATCGATGACTATACCGAGCATTACGTTTTCCCGCAGGAAAACGGCTCTCACTACGGCACAGAGTGGGCGTGTGTGAAAACCGTATCGGGACACGGACTCCGCTTTGAGTCATCTGATTCGTTTACCTTTAGAGCTTCCCGCTTCAGTACCGCACAGCTTGATGAGGCACTTCACGATTACGAACTAAAGCCGTCCGAAAACACCTATGTATATCTTGATTACAAGCAAAACGGAATAGGCTCAAACTCTTGCGGCCCTATACTTTCGGAGGAAATGTCTTTTAATGAAAAAAGCTTCGTATTTGAGCTTTCAATCGCACCCGTAAGACAAATTTAAAACAAAAAGACCTTGCATTTGCAAGGTCTTTTTTAAAGCTTTGATAAAACGTCAACCGCATCGTTTTCACGTATAACCGAAAAATGCTCGGAAATGTATATCGTAGATAAGCCTACTAATATGCCGTTGTATTCATTTGCATAGGCTAGTGCAAGCTCGTTTTTGGTGTCAAGCCAAAGATAATATTCACCGTCGCTAAAATAGGCACTTGATTTTTCATTATATCCGAATCTTGCAAGTGCTCGGCAGGTGTAAATCAGAGCATCAAGGTCGTCAAAGCAATGCGCCTCTATGTATTTTTGCGCCTTGCGTGGATTGCTTTTTGATTTTGTTTGTACCTTTGAAACGAAGATTTCACAACCGCCGTTTTTAGCTCTGAAAATTTGCACAAAGACCTTTTTTCCGTCGGCATCAAACCCCGTTTGTTCCTTAGCTTCAACGAAAAGCTCGCGAAAAGCAGGATGCGTCTGTGCTTTTTTACAGTTAATATCGGTTATACTCAAATCGTAGGCATCAAGCTCCGCCTTTGAAAGTGAAATTTTTATTTTTTCATCGGAAATTCTGATAAGCTCCAAAATATTTTCTCCTATGTAAATCTTTATACCTATATTATAATCGAAACGTAAAAAAATGTGTATACCTAAAAAAGTGGCAAATCAGGAAGAAAATACCGTTTTGCATCTTATTTTACTATTATTTTGACTTTTTTACTTAAATTGTATAAAAAAAGCCAACGTAAAAACGTTGACTTTTTTATTTAAAGGATGAAATTATTTTTTATCAGCTATTTCGGTTGCGGCGGTAACAAGTCCTGCAATTCCCTGAATTTCAGAGGGAATAATAATCTTTGTTGCCTTACCGTCAGCCGCTGCCTCAAATGCTTCAAGGCTCTTTATAGTTAAATATTCCTTTGAAGGGGTAGCCTCGTTTATCATCTTGATACCGTCAGCCGTTGCCTGCTGAATTTTAAGGATAGCCTCAGCCTCACCCTCAGCCTCGCGGATTTTCGCCTCTTTAACCGCCTCAGCCTTGAGTATCTGCGATTGCTTATCTGCCTCGGCTGAAAGAATCATAGCCTGCTTTTGTCCCTCGGCAACGAGGATAGCGCTGTTCTTTTCACCCTCGGCTCTGAGGATAGATTCACGTCTTTCACGCTCGGCCTTCATTTGCTTTTCCATTGCGTCCTGAATTTCCTTTGGAGGAATAATGTTTTTCAGCTCAACGCGGTTAACCTTGATACCCCAAGGGTCGGTAGCCTCGTCAAGAATAGAGCGCATTTTGGTATTGATTATATCACGCGAGGTAAGGGTGTTGTCAAGCTCAAGCTCACCGATAATGTTACGAAGTGTGGTGGCGGTGAGATTTTCAATAGCAAGCATAGGAGTTGTGTGTCCGTAGGTGTAGAGCTTACAGTCGGTAATCTGGAAGAAAACAACGGTATCTATCTGCATACGAACGTTATCCTTTGTAATAACAGGCTGTGGAGGGAAGTCAGCAACCTGCTCCATAAGATTAATTCTCTTTGCAACACGGTCAATAAATGGGAATTTTACGTGAAGTCCGACACTCCACGTTGCGTGGTAAGCACCGAGTCTTTCGATAACGTATGCCTTTCCCTGCGGTACAATCTGAATGTTTGAAACGACGATTACGATAATTATAACCGCCAAAATTGCTAAAATTGCAAAAGCCATATAAATATCCTCCGTAAAAATTATATTTTTTCGCAGATGAGCTTAACGCCCTCGACTGCAATTATTTTAACTATTTCGCCTTCACTTATAACGGTGTTGTTATCCGAGGACCTTGCCGTCCAAATCTGAAACTGTACCTTTACCGAGCCCTTTGCATTAATATTGTCAATATCCTCGGTTACAATTCCGGTTTCGCCTATAATAAGGTCAAGATTTGTTTTTTCGTTTTTTTTGGATTTAAGATGCTTTTTGAAAACCGTTTTTGAGAGAATAAACATAATTACACTTAGACCGAAGAAAACCGAAATTTGGATAGGTACAGCCACCTCAAACGCCGCTAAAATTATGCAAATGAGTGCGGAGGGCATAAACCAAACGGTAAGCAAATCGGCGGTAAGCGCCTCAATGACTATTAGTGCTATAAATATAGCAAACCAAACGAGAACCTCAAATAACATAATGAAAAAACTCCTTTGTATTTCTATATTTAGTATACCACCTAATAAATTATTTTGTCAATAATTTTAGAAATAAAAAATCGTAAATATTTTTGAAGTTTTGTTGACAATAAGCGTTTTTTTGTGGTAAAATATACGTAAATTAAAATTTAAAAGGAGAAAATACCTTGGAATTTGCTTTAAAAATTCAGCACGCTATCCAAAATATCAGAAATCCGTTTCTTGATACCTTGATGTCGCTTATCACCAAGCTTGGTGAGGAGGTTGTAATTTTCGGCGTAATTTGTATTTTGTTTTGGTGCTTAAATAAGGATATGGCATACGGGCTCGGCTTTACATTTTTTTGCTCGGGTATTCTTGCTCAGGGTATGAAGGTTGGCTTTGCCGTTGAACGTCCGTTTGTGCTCGATAACACATTAAAGCCTGTTGAGAGTGCAGTTGAGCACGCAACGGGTTATTCCTTTCCAAGCGGACACACACAAGGCTCAGGCTCGATTTTCGGATATTTTGCATTTATAGTAAAAAAATGGTGGGCAAGAGCGCTTTTAATTTTGACGGTGTTGCTTGTTGGATTTTCCAGAATGTACCTTGGCGTACATACAGTATATGACGTTTGCGTATCTCTTATAATTTCTTTTGCAATAGCCATTGCTGTTACGAAATTTGGGAAAATACTGCTTGAAGAAAAAAACGCACACGTTGTGGCGATAGTCTTTGTTTTAGGCTCAGTTTTGCTTTGCGTTTTCAGTTTTTTAATGGCGGCGACAGAGCACGCTGAGTGGTCGCAAATCAACGACTGCTTTAAGAGTTGCGGCGCGGGTATTGGCTTTGCACTCGGCTATTACCTTGAAAAAAGATATATCCGCTTTAACCCCCAAAACGGCTCGCTTTTGTTCCATATTATTAAGTTTGCTATTGGTATAGGCGTTGCTCTCGGACTAAAATCGGGAATAAAAATGATTGCAGAGGGCAATCTTGCAATCGACCTTATCCGTTATTTTTTAACGGTGCTGTGGGTTGTTGCAATTTATCCCCTTCTTTTTACAAAATTTCTCAACCGAAAAAGTAAAACGGTAAATGACTAATCGGCACTTGACAAGGCTTTGCGCTTGTGATAATATAATATTAGAAAATAAATTCTTGGAGGATAGATAAATGAAAGTACGTATTGAACTTGACACGATGACGGACGTAACCGATTTCGTCGGTGTTGTTACCGCAGTACCTCATCAGGTATATTTAAGCGACGGTAAGCATCAGCAAATTTGTGCTAAATCTCAGCTCGGTGCAATTCTTGCAAAAATGGAGTGGGATGAAATTTACTGTGTAAGCGACGTTGATATCAGCGGCAGTATAGTAAAATGGATTGTTTAAGAAGCTAAATAAAAAGCGCTAAGGATTTGCCTTAGCGCTTTTTTGTTTTCACTGTCAAAATTACCTCACCTGCATAGTATGAAAAGTGAAAATGGGGAGGTGGACAGTATGAAGATATTGGTGCTTGCAGGTGGCGAAAGCTCTGAAAAAGAGGTTTCGGTCAGGTCTGGAATTGCGGTAGCAAGAGCGCTTATCATTAGCGGAAACGAGGTTGCGCTTATCGACCCTGCGGTAGCTCCGCTTGACCGAAAACCAAGCTTTTCAAAGGATATCGACAGTGTTGTGCGGTATTTTCAAAAACAGCGAGGGGGCAGCTTAGCTTCGCCGTTTCATATAGAGCATATTGATACCCTGAAAACGGCGGATACAGTATTCCCCGCGCTTCACGGCGGAATAGGCGAAAACGGACATCTTGCTGCCTTACTTGATATTCTCGGCATTTCCTACGTTGGAAGCAATGCAAAAGCACTTGCTGTTACAATGAATAAGGCAGACACAAAAATTTACTATGAAAATGCCTCTATTTTGACGCCAAGCTACACGGTATATAAAAAAGATATGAAAAAAACGCCCTGTCCACCCCGTTATCCGTGTGTGGTAAAGCCTGCGACGGCAGGCTCAAGCATAGGCGTTTATTTTGTGAACAGTGAAAACGAGCTTTGCGGTGCGGTTGAAAACGCACTCAAGGAAAGTGATACCGTTATTATTGAAGAGAGAATTTACGGCAGAGAGCTTTCGGTAAGCGTACTTGAAAATAAAGCACTTGCGGTTACCGAAATTATACCTAAGGGTGCATATTATGACTATGACAGTAAATATCTTTACGGCGGTGCAAGGGAAATAACTCCTGCTCCGATACCGCTAAATATCACGGGAAAAGCGCTGAAAATCGCCGAAAACGCACATAATGCGCTCGGACTTTCAGGATTTAGCCGTACAGATTTGATAATGCAAAAGGGAACGGGAAGACTCTATGCTCTTGAAACAAATGCCCTGCCGGGGATGACGGAAACGAGCATTTTACCAACTGCGGCAAAATCGGTTGGAATAGAAATGAGTGAGCTTGTTTGCCGTATGCTAAACAAGTGAAAAAACGGCGCTTTTGTACCCCTCGGTAAGATAGTAAAATTTACCGTTTTCAAAGGCTAGTAGCTCGTTTGTATCTTCAAATGGAGATAGATAGACCGGTTTACTGTCGGTGTATGAAAGAAATTTATTATTTTCTTTGGTTATAGGACCGTGCCTGCCGCAAATTATAGCACTGCTATTTCCGATAAACTGCTCTGCACTGACGTTAATATTCGATTCCGATACCGATGAGCCTAGATAAGTTATGCTTTTTTTGTTTGCCGAAAACTGCATACAAATAACGGGATGCTCGGAGCGTTCAAGCAACGAATATGGTGTAGTTTTAATTTCAACCGAGCCAAAGCTTATAGCTTGACCTCGCTTGTATTCAATTATGCTGCATTGCTTATCAAGAGCCTTTATCTGAGCATATATACTCTTTTCCTTTTCGGTTTCGGGCTCGGGTAAATAAAGCGCCTTTATCTTTGTGCTTGACAGCAGCTTACTTACCGTACCGATGTGAAGCGTGTGATAGTGGGTGAGCATATAGCCGTCAATGGCAACCTCATAATAGTCGTTTTTGACTTCTTCAAGCAGCTCGTCCGTTACTCTCCGTGAGCCGTTTCCTACGTCGATATAAAGACTGTTTTCACCGCTTATAACGGTAAAGCTCTCGGCGTTTGGCGTGGCGGAGTAGACAAGCTGCGCTCTGTTGACGTTTAAAGCACCGTATATTTGAATTGCGCCCAAATAGATAATAGCACAAACGGTAAATGCTGCGATTATTGATAGCGGATTTCTTATCCTTTTTATAGCAAGAAAGATAAGTATGCAGCATAGCAAAATCATAACGGGTACAAAGAAGGGATAACGGAGCGAAACGGCGGTGTCAAAGCTCTGTGAGATTGTGCAAGTGAGGTCATAAAATAGCTTGTAAAGGAATTCAAATACCGAGCAAAGCACCGCTCCGATAAATGGGATACCGCCGAAAATAAGACATAGTACGGTGAGCAAAACTGAAATAAACGCCATTGTAACGGCAATCGGATTTGTTAGCACCGAAAAGAAGGATACGCTTGAAAAATAAAGCGACATTACGGGAACGGTAAAAAGCGTTGCGCAAAGAGTAACAAGCAGTGAAAGAACAATTTTTCTTACTAATCTATAAGTGAGCTTCATATCGCCTATGCGTGAGGCGTAGAGAGAAATTCTAGCGCTTCTTTCAGCAAAAAGGGCGCAAAGCACGATACCGAGCGTAGCGAAAAACGAGAGCAAAAAGCTGCAGGAAAGTATACTTGACGGATTTACTGCACAAAGTATTGCGCCCGATAAAAACAGTGAGGTCAGCGAGTCGTTTTTCCTGCCCGAAAATACGGAAATTATGCTTATAATCAGCATAATTACAGCACGCACAACGGAAACCGAAAAGCCTGCGATACCCATAAAGCAAATAGCACCGATTATGATTAACACACACTTTACCTTCCTTGCCTGCTTTGTCTTTTCGGCAAGAAAGGAAATCAGCATTGCGATTATCGAAAGATGCATACCGCTAACCGCAAGGATATGTGAAATTCCAAGTGCTGACATAGCTGTTTTAAGGTCGGTGGGAATACCTGCTTTATCTCCCAGAATGAGCGCCGAGGCGTAGCTCGCCGTATCAAAATCAAGTAACGAGTAGAGCCTGTTTTTCAGAGTGTTTCTCACTTGTGTAAAGGTGTAGCTTATTCCTGCTTTGGCATCGTTTGTAACCGAAACGGTATCGCTTACAAGAACGTTTATATAAATATCCTTGCTTATTGCGTTATATAGCTCGGAGGAGGTTAAATTTTCTCTTGCATTACGTATCTCACCATTTACGGTAACGGTATCGTATAGCTCAAGCTCGCTTACTTCGGTGTATTCAAGCTCGACTCTGCCACTTGCACTGTTACCGTCTATATGCGTTAACCTTGCAACGTAAAAAGCTCCAAAGCTTTGCTCATAATACGTTTCCTCTATTACCGCAGTAACTGTATGCTCACCCGAAAGAGAGGAAATTTTGTTATAATTTAAAATAGTGGGCAGTGGTAAAACAGCGGTTGCTATCAGTATGAGAGTTAAAAGATACGGTAAGGGGTTGCATTTAAATTTTACTCCCCGTGTATAGATAAGCAAAACGGAATATAGGACAAGGACTGCGGCATAGATTATAAATAAAATGAGATTTAAGACAAAACAAAAAAGACCGACGAGAAAAGCAGCGCACAAAAACGCAAGGGGTCGGTTAAAAAAAGGAAAATTTTCAAGTCCTTTTGATAGCTTTGCCGATAGTTTCATTTTTTAAAATCCTTTATCCTGAGGAGATTGATATGAAGAATAGAAGAAAACCGCATATGCTCGGAATTATAGGCGGTATGGGGCCGCTTGCCGATATAACGTTTCTTGAAAAGCTGCATACAGTTGACGGCGCAAGGTCGGATAGCGACTATATTCCTGTTTTGTATGACGGAAATTGCCTGCGCCCCGACAGAAGCGATTACCTGACGGCAAAGAGTAAATACAGCCCACGTCAGTCGCTTTTAAATTCACTGCGAGCTCTTGAAAACGCAGGCGCCGATATTATCGCACTGCCTTGTAACACGGCGCACTTCTGGTATCCGTATTTGTGCCGAAAAAAGCGAAGATGCACCGTTATTTTAAATATGGTGCAGGATACTTGCCGTGAATGTTACGTAAGGGAATATAAAACCGTTTGCTTACTTGCAACGACGGGGACTTACCGAAAAAATCTATACAGCGAATATCTTTTCAGATACGGTGTTGACCTCGTTATGCCAAGCGATAGGCAAAAGGAAAGAATAAGTGAGTTAATTTTGGAGATAAAACGAGGGAAACGGATACCGATAACCGAGCTTGAGGGTGAGCTTTCTGATATAAAATGCGATGCGTTTATTTTGGGCTGCACCGAGCTCTCACGTGCATTTTCATTTGCGCACGAAACGGGGAAAAAATACGTAGATGCTCTTGATTGCCTTGTTAAAAGGACACATTTGATGTTTGGTAAAAAATAATTTATACGGGTTATCTGTTTTTGTGATACGGTACAAATTCTACCTCTTCGCAAAGACGGATACCCGTTTTTTGATATACCTCAGCCTTAACAAGCCTTGCAAGAGCTAAAACCTCGTTTGCCTGCGCTGTGCCGCTTGCGTTGATTAGAAAATTTGCGTGCTTCGGCGAAATTTGCGCTCCGCCCACGTGTGCGCCCTTAAGACCGCACATATCTATTACCTGCCCTGCGCTTTTGTTTTGATACGGCAAAAATCCTTCGTTTTCCTTTGGACGCTTGAAATACGAGCCGGCGCTTTTAACACCCTGCGGTTGATTTTCCTTGCGTAGAGCCTTGAATCTTTCACACCTTGCCTTGATTTGCTCGGTATCTCCCGGCTCGGCGCGAAAATATGCTCCGAGAATAATTTTTCCCGAATTCATAAGCGGACTTTTTCGGTAGGAAAAACAGCTTTTACTTGCAAAAGTAAGACTTATCTCATTTGTTTTTGGGCAAAAACACTCATAGGCAAGAAGTGTATCGCTTATTTCCGAACCGTAAGCGCCTGCATTAAGACATAGCGCACCGCCCACAGTTGCGGGAATGGAGCAAAGCCCCTCAAATCCCATAAATCCGCTATTTGAAGCAAGATGTGTAAGTGCAGGTAGCATAGCGCCGCTTTCTGCATATATAGCTTTGTCGCCATTTGCCGCAAAAGACGGGGACGTGAGGTGAATTTTACGCAGTTTAACGGTGCAAATAATACAACCGTCAAATCCGCCGTCGTCAAAAAGCAAATTGGAGGCATTTCCAATAACCTTGTACCTGCCTGACCTTGATGCGTATAAAACTGTACGGCAAAGCGCATCGGTATCGTAGGGGATAACGAAAAACCTCGCCTTGCCCCCAATACCAAAGGTGGATACGAGGGAAAGCGAGTGATTTTCATAAAACTTTAAACGACCTTTATTTTGCATATCCTTTAAAAAATGCAAAAACAAAGTGTTCATTTATCTACCTTTCGGTTATTTTAAGCGAGAGTGAAGCGGTGGAATACCTTTTTACCCTTCTTGACTACAACGCCTCCTGCAAGCTTGTCGGAGGAAACTGTTGCGCCAAAATCGGTAACCTTTTCGTCATCAACACTGATACCGCCCTGCTGAATAAGACGGCGAGCCTCACCCTTTGAGGGGGCGAGCTTGCTTGCGACAAGCATATCGATAACGCTGATAGCACCGTCGGTAAGCATATCTGCGGTAACCTCGGTGGTAGGCATATTCTCGGACATATTACCTGCGCCGAATACACTCTTTGCAGCCTCAAGAGCCTTGTCAGCCGCCTCAGTGCCGTGAATAAGCTTGGTAAGCTCGTAAGCGAGCTTTTCCTTACCCTTGTTGATTTCGGAGCCCTCAAGCTTTTCGTATTCTGCGATTTCTTCGAGAGTCATAAATGTAAGAAGCTTCATACACTTGATAACGTCGGCATCGCCTACGTTACGCCAATACTGGAAGAACTCATAGGGAGGAGTCTTTTCGGGGTCAAGCCAAACGGCGCCCTTTTCGGTTTTACCCATCTTTTTACCCTCACTGTTGGTGAGAAGATTGAAGGTGAGTCCGTAAACGTCCTTGCCCTCTTTACGGCGTACAAGCTCAACGCCACCTATGATGTTCGACCACTGGTCGTCGCCGCCGAGCTCAAGAACACAACCGTAGTCCTTGTAGAGCTTGTAAAAGTCATAGCTTTGCATAAGCATATAGTTTAGCTCAAGGAAGGTAAGTCCGCGTTCAAGACGGGATTTGTAGCACTCAGCCGAGAGCATACGGTTTACTGAAAAGTGTACTCCAACGTCGCGAAGGAAGTCGACGTAGTTAAGATTTAAGAGCCAATCTCCGTTGTTTACGAAGGTTGCCTTTCCGTCGCTGATGTCGATAAATTTTGCCATTTGAGTCTTGAAGCACTCAATGTTGTGAGCAATGGTTTCCTTAGTGAGCATCTTTCTCATATCGCTTTTGCCCGAGGGGTCGCCAATCATACCCGTACCGCCGCCGAAAATAGCAATCGGGTGGTGTCCGTGCTGCTGCATATGAGCCATAATCTTCATTTGCAGGAAGTGTCCAACGTGAAGGCTGTCGGCGGTTGGGTCAAAGCCGATGTAGAAGGTTACCTTACCCTCGTCGAGAAGCTTTTGAACCTCCTCGGGATTGGTGCACTGTGCAATCATACCTCTGTCAATAAATTCTTGATAAAGTCCCATTTTCTTTTTTCTCCGTTTATATAATATTTTTTAATTTACTTTTTTATGCTTATTTTCTGTAAGCGTTTGCCGCCATAATCATTTCGCGAGCGGTATTTTTTATGGTTTCGGTAATTTCTATACCGCCCATAATTCTTGAAATTTCGTTTACCCTGCTTTCACCCTCAAGCTCGGTAACGGACGTTTCGTTTCTGCCGTCAACCTCCGCCTTTGAAATGCGGTAATGCGTATCGCCCATAGCGGCTATTTGTGCCGAGTGTGTTATGCAAAATACCTGATTGCTTTTTCCAAGCTCAAGTAGCTTGATACCGATTTTTTGCGAGGTTTTTCCGGAAACGCCCGTATCAATTTCGTCGAAGATGATAGTGCTGACGCCGTCGCTGTCTGCAAGAACAGTTTTAAGCGCAAGCATAACTCTTGAAAGCTCGCCGCCTGAGGCAACCTTTGAAAGTGATTTAACCGGCTCACCGGGGTTTGTGGTGATGAGAAATTCCACAAAATCGCAACCGTTTGCTGAAAAGCGCTTAGCTCCGTTTTCGCTTTCAAGCGGTGTAACGGAAACGCAAAACGTTGCCTTTTCAAGGTCAAGATAGCGTAGCTGTGCGGTTATCTCGTCGGATAGTTTTTTGGCGTATTCGGTGCGTCGTGCAGTAAGCGCCTCGGCGCAGGCGGTAGCCTTTTTAATCATTGTAGCAAGTTCACTTTTGAGCGTCTTTATTTTGGTTTCCGAATTTTTTATTTCGGAAAGCTGCTTTGCGGCGTTTTCTTTGTATTCGAGGACTGCTTCAACGGTATCCCCGTACTTTCTTTTTAGCCTTGAAATGAGGTCAAGCCTTGTTTCTATTTTATCAAGCTCTGCCTCGGGGTCTGAAACGTCGCCGTCGGTTAAGGAAAGCGCCGTTTCCGCAATATCCTTCAGCTCATAAGAGCAAAATTCAAGTCTTTGCAGTATTTTATCACCGTCAGGAAGAGCATCGCCCAGCCTTGCGGCGGCATCGTAAGCCTGATTTATAAGTGATGCAGCAGAATCCTCTCCGTCGGAAAGCGCCTTGTAAATTTCCGAACAAAAGCGAGAAATCTTTTCAATGTTTTTGAGCCTGTCCCGTTTCTTTATGAGAAGTTCCTCCTCGCCTGCTTTAAGCTTTGCGTTTTCAATCTCGCTTATGCGGTGAGTGAGGCTTTCGGTAAGTATTGCTGTTTCCTGTTCACTCTTAGTGGCGTTTTTGATTTCCTTGCGTATGCGTACCATTTCGCCGTAGCAAACGGAATACTCTGAAAGAAGCTCACTTGTGTTTGCCCACACATCAAGAAATGAAAGATGCTTTTCCTGTGAAAGAAGCTGTTGGTTGTCGTGCTGACCGTGAATATTGATAAGATATTTACCAACCTCGCGAAGAAGAGAGGTCGGTACACTTCTTCCGTTAATCTTAGCCTGCGCCTTGCCATCGGAGCTTAGGGTGCGTTGTATATAAACGCAGCCGTCGTCCTCGGGAAAAACGTCAAGAGCCTCAAGCTCTGCAAGGATAGGCTCGGAAATATCGGAAAAGCAGGCGCACACACGCGCAGAGCTTTCGCCGTTTCTTATAAGCTCCCTTGCGCTTCTTGCGCCGAGCAAAAGATTTACCGAATCAATTATTATTGATTTTCCCGCACCCGTTTCACCGGTAAGCACTGAAAATCCGTTTTTGAAATTCACCGTAAGCTTTTTTATTACGGCTATGTTTTCAATATGCAGTTCGGTTATCACCGTTAATATACCGCCTTTTTACGTTGGTTTTAAATTCCGAGCAATCCTGAAAGCTCGCTTGAAAATACTCTTGATGCGTCAACTGAACGGAGCACAAGCATAATGGTATCATCACCTGCTATGCTTCCGATTATCTCGGTCCAGCCCATAGAGTCAAGAGCTGCCGCAGCCGCCTGCGCCATACCTGCGTAGGTTTTTACAACGACGATGTTGCCTGCGTGGTCGATAGTGGTTACGGTTTCCTTTAAAATGTTGAGATACTTTGCCGAGTGGGAGTGTGTTTCCTGATTTGAAACGACGTATTTGTAAACTCCAAATCCGCACGCAACCTTGGTTAAGCGAAGCTCTCTTATATCTCTTGAAATTGTAGCCTGAGTTACGGGGTAACCTGCCTCACGGAGCTTTTCGATAAGCTGCTCCTGTGTTTCAACCGTATTTTCGGTTATTATATCAAGTATAAGTCCTTGTCTGTTTTGCTTTGTTTTCACAGCTGTAAATTCCTTTCAAGTGGGCTTTAATTTAATCTTTTACTGCGGAGAACCTCAAAAAAGCTGTCCTCCTTAAGCTTTATCATTTTGAATACTCTTTTACTTTTTGAAATGCTTACACTGTCGCTCTGTGTAATTGAAATTGGTTTGCTTCCGTCGACGGTGAGCATTGCTTCGGTACATTGCGCCGTTATGCAAAGCTTACTTTTAGGCTCAAAGATGAGCGGTCTTGCGGTAAGCGACTGAGCGCAAATGGGGGTTACACATATACAGCTGAGTCTTGGGTCTATTACTGAGCCGCCTGCTGACATAGAATATGCAGTTGAGCCTGTCGGCGTGGATATTATAATTCCGTCCCCTCTGTATTCGTTTACCTCTCTGTTATCGCACGAGAGGGCATATTTACACATATGCCTGTTTTTGGAGTGAAAAACTGCATCGTTTAACGCATAGTAGGTGTTGCTGCCGACCTTAACGGTGAGCATCATACGTGCATCTTCTGTGTACTGACCGTTAAAATATTTTGCAATAAGTGAAATTTCGCTTCCGTCAAGCTCCGCCATATAACCGACTCTGCCTAAATTTATACCTATTACGGGGATATTAAGCTTTGCTGCGATATGAGCTGCACGCATAATAGTACCGTCGCCGCCAAGCGCCGCAATAACGTCTGCTTTTTCAATATCTTCGGTTATATTGCCACCGCAGCCGAGGGTAACCTCGGTTATCGCCTTGGTGCATTTTCCGTCCTTATCCTTGCCGTCCCCGACAAATATGTAAAGGTTTTGCATAAGGAATAATCCTTTCGTTAGTGTTTTAAAATAACTTTTAAAAATTATTTTTTACTTGTAAGTGATTTTAAAAAATCTCTTGTGGGAACAAATTCCTTTGAACTGTTTTTTGTAAACAATGCAAGGAATTCCCTGTTACCGTCGCCGCCGCTAATCGGGGATACGGTAAGCGCATTTAAAATAAGAGATGAGGCTTTTGCAGAAGCAACTACCGTTTCAATAGCGCTTATATGCTCCCTTGCGTCCTTGACTATGCCGCTTTTGGTTAAAGCCTTTCTCCCGACCTCAAACTGTGGCTTTATCAAAGAAATAAAAATTCCGTTACCATTCAAAATATTTGCTACAACGGTGTGTAAAAGCGTTTGCGAAATGAAGCTGACGTCCATTACCGCCATATCAACCGCCTGACCGAGCGTTTCCGTTGTAAGTGTGCGGGCGTTGAAATTTTCTAAATTAACAACCCTGCTATCATTTGCAAGTGAAGGGTGAAGCTGACCGACACCGCAATCAACTGCGAATACCTTTTTTGCGCCGTTTTTAAGCAAAACGTCGGTAAATCCGCCCGTTGATGCGCCTATATCTACGCAGGTGAGTCCGTCGCATTTTATACCAAACGACTCTAGTGCACCTCGTAGCTTGAGTCCGCCTCGGCTTACGTCGGGGATTGCCTCGCCGCGAATTTCAACCGCATCGTTTTCTTTAATATCAAAAGAAGCCTTTGTAATACATTTTCCGTTTACGAAAACGCAACCTGCTTCAATGCTTTGTGCCGCTCGGCTCCTGCTTTCACAGTAACCGTTTGCGCTCAGAAAAAGGTCGGCTCTCATACCGTTCTTTCCTGTAAAAATTTGGCTAAAGCGATGAGTGTTTCACTATTTTTATATTCTGAAACGGCACTTATTGCTCCGTTTGTTAATTGACTTGCGTATTCTTTTGCCTGTGCCTCGCTCATAAAGGTAAGATAGGTTGTTTTGCTATCCTCCTCTCCCATATCGAGCAGGTCGTCCGTAACTTGAAACGCAAGTCCGATATTTTCGCCGTAAATACTTGCAATCGCAAATGCTTTTTCATCAGCTTCCGCCGCTATGCAACCGAGCAGGCAGGCGCACTTGATAAGCGCACCAGTTTTGTAGAGGTTCATTTTGTTGTGTTCGTCCTTAGTTAACCTCTTTTGTTCACCCATAAGGTCGATTTGCTGACCGCCAATCATACCGTTTAGTCCTGCGCATTGCGAAAGCAGTGCAACTGCCTTTACTTTTGCGCTGTCGGAAAGCGCACTTGAAGAGCAAATTACACCGAAGGCCTCGGTGAGAAGCGCATCGCCGCAAAGCAGTGCGGTAGCCTCTCCGTATGCCTTGTGGCAGGACGGCTTACCTCTGCGCATATCGTCGTTATCCATACAGGGAAGATCATCGTGCACAAGGGAATAGTTATGTATCATCTCGACTGCAAGAGCGAGCGGCAAAGCCGCCTCGTCGCTACCGCCGAGCATTCTTGTAAATTCAAGAGTCAGGGTAGGACGAATTCTTTTACCTGCCCCAAAAAATGCATAATCAAAAGCGTCGAAAAGCTCGGCAAAATCGCAGTCTTTTTTTGCAAAAAGCTTTCTTGCCGTTTTTTCGAGCAGCTCTGAGTTAGTCGTCAGTACCGACAAAATCTCCTTCATCGTTATCTCCGTTTCCGTTTTCAAGAAGTATTTTTACCTTTTGCTCGGCAGTGTCGAGCTGATTTTTGCAAAGCGCCACAAGTCCTACGCCCTCTTCAAAAAGAGCAAGTGAGGTATCAAGGGGGGCTTTGCCGTCCTCAAGTGCTTTAACTATTTCCTCAAGGCGCACCATAGCTGCCTCAAAGCTTATATCCTTTTTGTTTGCCATACCGTTTTACCTCACTCTTTGTTTTCGGGGGTGATTTTATTTGCCACAGCCTGCACTGTGCCGTCGCTTAATCTAATATCAAGGTTATCGCCTTCATTTACCGATTTTACCGAAGTCAGTACTCCGTCTTTGCCATAAATTGCACCGTAGCCTCTTGTTAAAACGGCAAGAGGACTGAGTGCATCAAGCTGCTTTGAAAGACGCAAAAAATTTAAATTGCAGCTTGAAATTTTATTCTTGGTGATACTTTCTATTTTGTCGGATAGAGTATCAAGCTTAAGTCTTTTTTCATCAATAAAGCCGTAGGGTGAGGAAAGTACCTTTTTTCCTGCCAAAGCATCAAGCTTAAAGCGAAGCGAAGAGGTAATTCGCTTCATTTCTCTTTGCATATCGGAAAGATAAGCGTCAAATCCGCCCATAACCGCAAGATAATCGGGTACTGCAAGCTCCGCCGCACCTGAGGGTGTCGGCGCTCTTTTTGAGCATACGAAATCGCAAATAGTAAAATCCGTTTCGTGTCCTACTGCCGAAATAAACGGTAGACCACTTGCCGCTATCGCTCTTGCAAGAGGCTCGCTGTTAAAAGCCCAAAGGTCCTCAATAGAGCCGCCTCCACGTCCGATAATAACAACGTCGGCTTTTTTTGTTTTAGTAAAATACTGTACGCCCTTGATAAGTGAGGCCTCTGCGCCCTCACCTTGAACAAGCGCGGGATAGATTAGAATTTTTGCGAGAGGGTAGCGCCTACCCGTAACGTTAATAATATCTCGAACCGCTGCGCCCGTAGGCGAGGTTATAACGCCGACTGTTTTCGGAAATGCGGGTAGCTCGTGCTTATACTCAGCACCGAAAAGTCCCTCGTTTTCGAGCTTTGCCTTGAGTCTTTCGTATGCTTCATATAGCGCGCCCTTGCCGTCCGCCTCCATTTCGGAAGCTACCAGCTGATACTGACCGCTTGGCGGATAAACGGTAAGTCTGCCGCGCGCGACAACCTTCATACCGTTTTCGATAGGTGTCCTGCAAAACCTGACGTCCCTTGCAAACATAACCGCCTTGATTACCGACTCCTCGTCTTTAAGCGAAAAATAGTAATGACCGCTTCGGTGCTTTGTAAGGTTGGAAATCTCGCCTCGCACCTTAACTCCCGAAAAGACAGGAACACTTTCAATAAGCTCCTTGACGAGTCCGTTTATTTGCGAAACGCTGAATATGTTTTCTTTAAATGCGTTTTCATATTCACTTGTATTCAAGCGCCTCGCCTCCTTTGTTTGTTAAGTATTTAGATATTTTTCTCTGCAAAGCAAAGCTATGCCTACTGCGTTATCGCCCGAAAGCTCAGGCTTTGCAAAAGCGCACTCATATTTTTTTGTGAGCGCATTTGCTATTCTTTTGCAGGATGAAACCCCACCCGCATATAAAATGGGCAACCCCTTATAATCGGTTAATATATTTTCCGTCATTTTATCAACGGTTTTTAGAATAAAATCGAGTGTAAACGCAGCAATTTCCTTTGCGTCAGTGCCTTTGAGGTGCATTTTCGCCGCTATGTTTTCAAGTCCTGCTAGGTTACAATCATAGCCCTTAACTGAAATTTTTAACCCCTTGCTTTGCGGCATAGCGTTTGCAAGTGCCTCAAGATGCTCGCCACTTGGAAATGGTAGCCCGAGCATAACGCCTACCCTGTCAACTGCTTGTCCTGCGTTTAAATCAAGCGTTTGACCTAGAATTGTAAGCGAGCCGTTTTGATAGAGAAGAGCCTCTGTTGTACCTCCGCTTAGGTGAAAGGTTATAAACTCTCCACCTTGCTCGGTGATATCAAAAAAGCTTTTTCCGCTTTTTAAAATTTTGTCCTTGCAAGAATAAGCCGCCGCCTTGACGTGTCCCGCCTGATGCGAAAAATCGTAGGTCTTTACTCCCAAAATAGAGGCTATAGACCTTGCAACCGACTCGCCCGCAAGAAAGCAGGGCATATACGAGCCGACAACGTCGCGCGGTCTTGCTGAGTAGCCAACCGCCGAAATATCAAAAGCTCCCAGCTCCTCCATAATACCGGGAAGAGCCTTTGTGTGCTCAAAAAGAGCCTCGCTTTGGCGAAGCCCAAGCTCTCCGCTTTTTACGGGTAAAAGCCTTCGTATTTGCTTTACGGGTGTGCCGTTTTCGTCGCAAAGTGCCACACTCGTTCTGTAATTTGAGGTATCGATACCAAGAAAGTATTTCATTGCTTATATTCTTAACGAGGCTTTTTCTTAAGCCCTTTTTTCTCCGCTATTGCATTTAAAATACCGTTGATGAATTTCGGTGCTTTGTCGTCATCGTACTTTTTAGCAAGTTCAACTGCCTCGTTGATTGAAACTGGGAAGGGCACGTCGTCAAGGTAAAGCATTTCAAAAATAGATAAACGCATAATGGAAAGCGAGGTAAGTGAAAGTCTTTCAAATTTCCAGTCGGTTGTGGTGCAATCTGAAATAAGAGCGTCAAGCTCACTTAAATTTTCTTTTACGCCGCCGACTACCTTTTCTATGTACTCATCAGGCTCAAATTCCTGCTCGGCAGCGGTGTCGCTTATAAGCTCGGCGCTGTCCTTGTCGGGCTGTACTGCAGCCTCGTAAAGTAATTTAAATGCGTATTCTCTTGCAAGTCTTCTTTTCATAATTTTTGCTCTTTCTTAATGTATAACCATAATTTTAATGAATATTTTTTATATTATATTATATTTTTTACCTTTTGTCAATAACAAAACCGCATTTTTTGAATATTTTTACACTTTTTGCTGAATAACAAAATAATTAAAAAATATTTCGGTATAAATTCACAAAGTATGTGGGGAAAAGTGATATAATTGTAGGAAAGAAACTGTATTTTGGGAGAATATAATGACTAACAAAAAGACGGAAGCGCTCTCACCGTTTAAATTCAAACGCGATGTTTTGTACCCTGCATCTGCGGTATTTACTGCTATTTTGCTCGGTATGTTTAGCCTTATGTGGCTGCTTGGAGCGAACGTTACTGAGGTGCGGGACAGATATACCGTAAAATATAATAAAGACGGTACTAATTTAAATGAGGATTGGCTAATAGGTGAATCTCAGGCATTGGGAATAGGTATGCTTATCGGCATTTTTCTATTTAGTTTGTCTATTTTTGCTCTTAACTATTTTTTGAAGTCGGACTTTAGTAAGCCTACTAAAAGAATAATACATTTTGTAGGAACAGAGTTCGCTTTTGCGATATTTGTTATGTTATTTTCCGACTACATATCGGGCGCCACCGTTACCTTTGGGTTGGTTATGGTTGCTATGGTAGTTGTTGCTATTGTTTATTTCTTTTCATTGGCTACAAAATTTGTTTTAACTGTTCCGTTAAGGCTAATAAAAAGAAAGCTTGGGAAATTTATTTATGACTACGTAGGGCCTACACTTGTGATATTCACCTTGACGGTGTTTGTTACCGCATTCGTATCTCTTTTTGCAGCTACAAACGTTGAAATTCCGTTGCCTGATCAATGGAATCCAAATCTTATTGAAAGCTTTGAAACTCTTACCGCGCCGATTGCTCACACCCTGCAAAATTTCCTTCGTTACCTTGGCTCGGCTGCAATGCTTGTTCTCTCTCTTTCAGTGTTTAAAACCAATCTTCAAAAGGTTGCAAAGGGAATTTTGAATTTGATTATCTGTTCTGCTGCATTTTTTGGATTGTGGTATGTTCAGATGCCATATTTTTATGAGCTTGAGGGTATGCGTATAGCATCAATTGTTATATTTTATTCCGTGTATCTTGCGGTATTCATCACCGCTTGCGTAGTGGCGTTTATTATCAAACGTAAAAAAGAAAAGAAAGATGAATACATTTCTCAGTTTTCAGGAAAGCGTGGCAAAAAAAAGAGTGAAGGTAGCACACTTTTTACCGATAAATAAAATAAAAAATCGCTTGCTTTTGAACAAGCGATTTTTTTTACGGTTTTGCATCAAATAAAATAAATTCGAGGGTTCGAGATTAAGCTAAAGTACGTCATAACACAAAAAGAGACGCGTTTGCCTCTCTTAGCTTAGGTGTTCAGGGACTCTGAACCCTTGATTTGCGTGATGTAAGGTGTATTCACAGTTGGCGCAAATCTTTAGAATTTCTTGTGAAATTCGAGGGTTCGAGATTAAGCTAAAGTACGTCATAACACAAAAAGAGAGGCGTTTGCCTCTCTTTTTGTGTTATGGTGCACCTTCAGGGACTCGAACCCTGGACCCACTGATTAAGAGTCAGTTGCTCTACCAGCTGAGCTAAAGGTGCGGCTCAGTGATGAGTGGGTAATTTCTCAACATTAGTTATTATAGCACACTTGAAATGGAAAATCAAGTGATTGTAGATGTGTAAAATAAACTTTTAAATGTCAAAAACGAACATCACTTATTTTTAAATATTATTGATTTAAAGGTTTTTATTGCGTATCCGTAGAATGTAGGCTGTTCTTTATCCTCAAAATATGCGCGCACAAGCGCTTCGATATCAAGATTTTCTTTTTTTCTTCGATACATTTTTGAATATTTGTCAACAAACGCAGAGTATTCATTAGATTTTTCAAGGCTTGCTTCGAGCACGGAAAGACAGTTTTCTGCTCCGATTACGATAGAAGGACAAAGTCTGAAATCCTTTGAGCATACTAAATTGTTAGGTTTTTTACTGATTAATGAGAGAAGTGTGTTCTGATAAGCCTCAAATTCCGTAATAAAAGCGATACCCGTACTGTGTGTACCGTTGCCCTGTACGGCATCTCCGCATATTATAGTTTTGGAAGGAACGTGTAACCAATATATACAGTCGTCATCGTGTCCGATTGCATTGAATGGAACTATTTCGGAAAAAACACGGCTATTCAAATCAACGGAGCTTGTAGGTAAAATTCCTCTTATTTCGCGGAAAGGTGGGCTGTGATCAAGATATTCAGACCATTTTTCAATAAAGAAATGAGAGGGATTTTTTAGCTTATCGGCTTGGTTTGTGCCGAAATATAAAACCTTGATATCGGGGTTAAGCTGCTTGATTTTATGAACGCCGCCCATATTATCGGTTGAGCAGTGCGTGAAAACAAGATAACCTATACTCTTTATATCAAGCTTAAGCTCCTTAAGTGCAGGCAATATATATCGAGTAACGGAATAATCAAATGCTCCGCAGTCAATAAGGACGTTGGCGGAGTTATTCGATAGTCCTGTTATAAGAGTTACACCACCACCGAAATCAGAGGTAGGAGGCGGAAGATAATATACGTTTTTTGCCACACTGATAAAACCGTTCATAATGTTCCTTTCGCTGCAGGTCGGAATTATTTTGTCCGTCTGCTAATATTGTTATGATAACACAAAACAAAGCTCTTTGCAAGTTTTTTGCGTAATTTTTTACATTTTTTCCTTTATTTGGGAGAAATGTAGTGGTATTTTGCGCCAAATATGGCTATTGACAAAGACTTGTCGCAGTGTTATAATATAAATGTAACCTCGGGATAGCTCGAGGCTTTAACAATCCTGATTTTAATTTATAATTTTTAGCCTTAGGGCAGAATGGAGAATTCGAAATGGATTTAAGTGCGATAATCAACATTGGTGCTGTCGGCATTATAATACTGTCGTTGCTTTGGGCTCTTCTATTTAGAAAGAGAGCTTTTACTCGATTTATTTGTGCTGTAACAAGTGCGGTTCTTGCTTTTGCAGGAACAATCGTTATGAAGAAAACACTTGCGTTATACACAGATGAGGTAAATGCAGCTCTTATTACCTCGCTTGGTACCGAAAACCCCGTAAGTGAACTTGTGTCAGGTTCTCCGGTGGTAGCTCAGCTGCTTATCAGTATCATATGTGCGGTCAGCGCTCCCATTATCTTCCTTGTAGCATTTTATGTGCTTAGAGTTGTTCTGCTTGTTGTCAGAACTGTTCTTGCTATTTTGGCAAAGATATTTCTGCCTAAGCTTAAAGGTCCTAAATTCCGCACACGACTTCTTCTTGGATTTTTGCAGGGAATTATAATTGTAATATGCATACTTGCTCCTATTTCTTCTTATTCGTCGCTCGCATCCGAGGTGCTTCCGGCACTTAAGGATAGCGATATGGTTGGCGAGGAGGATTACGCTGTTGTAGAGCAGGCTGTAGCTGACGTAAATGATTCTATGGCTATCCAGACTTATAGAACTCTTGGCGGTAAATTTATAGACAAGGCTCTAATGGGACTGCAGGTCAGCATAGGTGAGGAGGAGGTTGACACCAATCTTGATTCCGAGATTACGGCAATACTGGAATTCTTTAGCGATATAACGACCTTGACCTCAACTCCGCTTGAACAGTATACTGATAAGGAAAGTGCAGTGCTTTCCAATATAGGAACTTCGATTACCGAGTCCAAGGTACTTGCGGCAATTGTTTCCGACGTTATAAAAAATGCCGCAAATGCGTGGGATAACGGTCAGGCATATATGGGTATAGAAAAGCCTTCGTTTGAACCCACATTTGATCCTATTATACACAAAACTATATCAATTATAGGCAAGGATGCAGGTAATATAGAATATTTAAAGCAAGACCTAAATACCCTTGCTACAATGTTAACCAAGATAGTAGACAATCTTCCTGAGGACAGTGGCTCATCTGCTCCGGAGGGAGAGGGTGCTCAAAATGCGCTTCTTGCTAAAGGGCTTGTTAAGGAACTACTGTTAACCGTTAATTCCAATCCGAGAATGCGTCCCCTTATTCCTGTAATTACCAATATAGGACTTAAGCTTGTAACCGAAAGTCTTGGTATTCCTGCAGACTCGCAGGCGGCGTATAATAAGCTTACCGAGGATATAGCGGCAGAGATCAAGGCAAGTGCCTCGCTTGATGCAGATACCCGTCAGCAGAATATGGTTAATGCAATTGATTCTGCTCTTGCAAAGCAGGGAATAACGAACCTTGGAGATTCCGAGGTTGCTATTATTGCAATGGCAGTAATTTCTCACTTTGACGGAACAAACGGTAAGAATGCAGATGAGGTAACTGCGCAGGATATTGCACAGTTCCTTGATGAAATGACTACTGTAATGACCACTCAGGACGGTGCTCAAACACCTGTTTCGGCAGACGGAGAGTATGGTTTCAAGCTTCTTGGAACGGGAGAAAGCTCGGCGCAGCTTGCAGGTCAGCTTCTTGCTAATATCTACGCAGTTCAAAACAACTCAAATCTTACCCCTGACGAAAAGCAAGATCAGATTTCATCTCTTATAAATGATAACTCGTTATTTACCAACGCAACCGTTTCAAGCGATGCTCTTGATTCTATAAAGGTACTTGTAATAATCGATATAGAGCGCCCTGCGGTAAGCTCACAAGCGGCATTTAGCAGCATTTCGGGACTCATTCCGACGGGTGAAAACACAGCGTTTAAGAATACCGCCGATGTGCTTTTAATAGATGTTGTTGCGTTTGAGAACGCTAACGTTGGCGAGTCTGAAATGCTCGAATTTATCGGCGGTGTTTCCACTGCGTTTGATGCATTTACCTCACTCAGTGATGCAGACGAAAGCGAGACTATGGATATCTTTTGTACCGGAATTGGCAGTTTGCTCGACAGCCTTGCGACGAATGACGCTATCTACGGCGAGGAAAAGACTGAGCAGCTTGTAGGCGCTTTATTCCAAGCTGAGGCAGTATCCGGAATGGTTGGCTTAACTCAAAATGACATTGATAATATTCTTCAGGCAAAGAAGGATGTTAACGCCAGCTATACAACGATTATGAACGGTGTATCGAGTATGTCTCAGATACTTGGCTCTATTGACGGTCCGGAGGGACTTACTGAGGAAACGGTAGGCGCACTTATCGACAACCTCAGTGAAGATAATTGTGGAAGTGTTATTGCGGCACTCTTTACCCCCGAAAAACTTGTTGAGCTTGGCTTTGACGGACTTTCCGACGAGCAGCTTAACACTGTATCCTCTTTCTTTAATTCGCTTCTTTCCAACATTTCAAAGTCTGATGACGCTGAAAAGGCTGCATTTAAGAACATTCTTGAGCTCGCATTTAATTCAAGCGAAGAAGGATATGAAATTAATGCTGAGGAAATGATAGACTCCTTTATGAGTAGTGAATCGGTAATTGCTGCACTTATTGAAACTGAATTTGTATTTGACCCATTTGATATGAATCTTTCCGAAGAGGATAAGGCAGAGGCAAGCGATGTAATAAATACCAAGCTTGTAGGCGCAGATGACGACACAACTCTTGCGCTTTATAATATTGCAAAGCTTCTTGGAGTAGAGCTTTAATTAAACGAAATAAAAGCCGTCGCTTTATGGCGACGGCTTGTTTTGGTAAATATGAAAACACAAAGAGAAATAAATCCTTTCAAAAATACCGATACAAATAAGCGGTATTATACAATGGACTACTATATGCGCTCGGTTTTTGGTAAAAAAGCGTGTAAAGTACCAATAGACGGCGGCTTTACCTGTCCTAACCGAGATGGCACAAAAGGAGTGGGCGGATGTACGTTTTGTTCAGCAAACGGTAGCGGTGAATTTACCGCAGGCGCTCATCTTTCAATAACCGAGCAAATAGATGCAGGCGCAAGTATGATGCGCAAAAAATGGGCCGATGCGGTGCTTATTCCGTACTTTCAAGCCTACACAAGCACCTACGCTCCCATAGAAATACTTAAAAAACGCTTCGGTGAGGCGCTTGCGCATCCTATGGCGAGTGGTATTTGTATAGCTACCCGTCCCGACTGCATCACTCCCGAAATTGCCGATTACCTTAAAGAATTGGCAAAAGAGCATTTCGTTATGGTGGAGCTAGGACTTCAAAGCACCTTTGACGAAACTGCGAAAATCATAAACAGAGGCTATACGTATAGCGAATTTCTTGAGGCTTGGCATCTTCTTGAGGGACTTTTTGTTTGTGTTCACCTGATTAACGGTCTTCCCGGCGAAAGCGCTGAAATGATGCTTGAAAACGCAAGAAAAATTTCGCTTCTTAATCCAAGTGCCGTCAAAATTCACCTTTTGCACGTAATTGAAGGTACTGAAATCGCAAAATCTTACCTTGCGGGTGAGCTGCCCGTTATGAGCTTAGAGGAGTACGTAAACGTTGTTTGCGACCAGCTTGAGGTGCTCCCGCCCGATACCGTAATTGAAAGAGTTACGGGCGACGGAGCGAAGGATACTCTTCTTGCTCCCGCTTGGAGCTTAAAAAAGCTGATTGTCCAAAACGAGATAGACAAGTGTTTGTTTGCAAGGAACAGCTATCAAGGGATACGCCACGCGCAAAATTGACGTTCTTTGTGCTTGGAAGATAGCTTACGGGGTTGACGGTAGAGCCGTTTTTGCGTATTTCAAAATGCAAATGCGGTCCCGTTACGTTACCCGTTGAGCCGCTTTTGGCAATTTCCTGTCCCTTGTAAACGCGACTTCCAACGCTTACGCTTATCTTACTTAAATGAGCGTAATATGTGTAATCTCCGTTGTCGTGAACGATTTTTACAAGATAACCGTAGCTGCTGAGCCAGCCTGCGTGGGTAACCTTTCCGCCGTCTGCCGCATATACAGACGTGCCGTTTGCGGCGCGAAGGTCAACGCCAAGGTGAAAATTGTATGATCCGTTTAAATACCTGTTGCCGTAGGATGATGTTACGGTAACGCTTTTTAGTGGCCAAGCGTATTTGCCCGTAGAGGCGGTTGACTTTTTAGTTCCTATTAAAACCACCTCGTTTACTGCCTTCTTTACCTCTTTTTCGGATACCAGCTTGCGCTCGCTTTCCTTTCCGTCGGTATAGGTAACCTCGTGGATAAGCTCACTCTCACCTTTTTGTCCTTTGGTCTGCACAACTCTTGTACCTTCATAGTGCGAGGATGAATTTTTGTAAACAGTTTCAAAGGACAAATACTTAGTTTCTTTTTCGCTAACCGTTACCGAAAATGAAATTTTACCGCCGCTATCAATATACTTTTTGGCAATTTGCTCAGGAGATAGCAGGTCTTCCTCATCACATAGTGCGGATGTTCCCTCGATTTTGCTGTTTACGCTAACTCGGATGACCTCAAAATCACTGCCCTCAAGCTCTTTTTCCTTGCTGAGCTGCAGCTCGGTGATAACCGTGCTGACTTCATCTTTGCTCTTGACGTAACCGACGTCCTTGCCATCTATTTTTATTATGTATGCGTCGGTGTTTCCCTCGCCTATCGGCTGTTCGGAACAGGCGGCAAACGTCAGCATAGCTACCGCAAATAATAAAAATGGCAAAAATTTTTTAAATATCATAGCTTGTTTTCTCCTTTCCTTTATGATATTTGTCTTGCCACACAAGACTGTATAATTATATCATTTCAGGAAGGAAAACTCAATATATAAGCGGATTTTCACTGAAATTCCCGTAAAATATTACCAAATCAAAGAGGATATCAAATGGACGAAAAATTTATGAAAATCGCACTTGAGCTTGCAAAAGAGGCTGCAAATAACGGTGAAGTGCCAGTTGGGTGCGTTATAGTGCACAAGGGCGAGATTGTCGGCAAGGGATGTAACCGAAGAGAGGCTGGGAAAAACGCACTTGCTCACGCCGAAATTGTGGCTATTAATGAGGCTTGCGCCACTCTTGGTGGCTGGCGGCTTCCCGATTGCACAATGTACGTAACGCTTGAGCCTTGTCCAATGTGTGCAGGCGCAATAATAAATTCCCGTATTGAAAAGGCGGTTATAGGACTTCACGATGCAAAAAGCGGAGCGCTTGGCTCGGTGCTTAATTTCAATAGCTATCCGCTGAACCATAAGGTGCATCTGACGTTTGGTGTAATGGGAAACGAAATAAGAGAGCTAATGCAGGATTTCTTTACTAGAGTAAGAGCCAAACGTACAAAGTAAGCCGAATTTTAAACGATTGCTAAAACCAATATTTCAAAATCCCTTGACAGTGCAAGGGATTTTGCTTTATAATAAATGTGTAATAACTGATTATGAGGGATAATATGACTATAACTTATGAGGTTGGAAGCGGACTTTACGTAAATGTAACCAATAGGTGCACAAATGCTTGTGAATTTTGCGTAAGAAGTGTGGCGGACGGTACCTACGGAGAATTGTGGCTTGATGCTGAGCCCACAAAAGAGGAAATTCTTGCGGATATTCTCGCAAGAAATTTAAACGACTACACCGAAATAGTTTTTTGCGGCTACGGTGAACCGACTCTTCGCCTTTACGATATTTTATACGTAGCGGAGCAGGTAAAAAAGCAAAGCCAAATTCCGATAAGAGTTAATACGAACGGACACGCCTGCCTTATTTACGGACGAGATGTTACACCTGATTTTGCAGGGAAATTTGATAACGTTTCGGTGAGCCTCAATACGGCTACCGCAAAGGACTACGTGAACGTTTGCCACCCCGATTTTGGAGAAGAAGCCTTTTATGCCCTTATAGACTTCGCAAAAAAGGTGAAGCCTTACGTAAAAAACGTGGCATTTAGCGTTGTGCACGGCTCGATACCCGATGATGATATTGAAAAATGCAAGGAAATTGCAGATAAATCGGGAGTTCCGCTTAAAATACGCGAATATATCAAATAAATTTTTAAATATGGAGAAAATATGCTTTATTTTGATTTAGGAAATACAAAAATATCGAAGCTTGGTCTTGGTTGTATGCGTCTCCCTACAAAAAATGGGAATTACGGTGAGATTGATAAGGAAAAAACTGCTGAAATGGTTGATTTGGCTATAAAAAGCGGAATAAATTATTTTGATACCGCTTGGGGATACCATAACGGTCAGTCTGAATACGTTATTGGTGAGATACTCTCGAAGTACCCAAGAGAAAGCTTTTACCTGACCTCGAAATTCCCTGGATATGAGCTTTCAAATATAGATAAGGTGGAGGAAATTTTTGAAAAGCAACTCCAAAAATGCGGTGTTGAATACTTTGATTTTTATCTTTTTCATAGTATAAGCGAGGGTAATATTGATGCGTATCTTGACCGTAGCCACCGTATTTACGACTACCTGAAGGCTCAAAAGCAGGCAGGAAGAATACGTCATATCGGATTTTCCACACACGGAACTCTTGAAACCACTAAGCGTTTTATGGATGCCTATGGCGACGTTATTGAATTTTGTCAAATTCAGCTTAACTGGCTTGATTATACGCTTCAGGATGCAAAGGCAAAGGTTGATTATTTTAAATCGCTCAATATTCCGCTTTGGATTATGGAGCCTGTGCGTGGCGGAGCGCTTTGTACCTTGCCTAAAAAATATGAGAACAAGCTTAAAATGGCTGTGCCTGACCGTAGCCTTGCTGAGTGGTGCTTCCGCTATATTCAAAGTATAGGTGGAATAGGAGTAACCTTGTCGGGAATGTCAAATATTGACCAATTAAAAGAGAATATAAGCATATTCAGTGAAGATGGACCGTTATCTGCTGACGAGCTTTCGCTTCTTTACGGCATTGCGGACGAGATGATAGCATCAAAATCCCTTCCCTGCACCTCTTGCCGCTACTGTACGACTAAATGCCCTATGGAGCTTGATATTCCGTATATTATCAGCCTTTACAATACTGGAGACCCGATAAGAGGTAGGATTGCCGAGGATAAAATCCTTGCTCTTGATGAAAATAAACGTCCAAGCGCTTGTATAGGTTGTCGGGCGTGCGAGCAGGTATGTCCGCAAAATATAAAGATAAGTGAAATGATGCAGGACTACACTAAAAGGAATAAGCTATGAAAAAGCTGATATTGAGTGCAATAGATGAAATTAAAAACAACAAATCGTCTTGTATTGTTTTAAATGACGGTAAAGTGGTCAAAAACATACTTTCTAGAGGAATAAAACCTATACTTGAAGCGTTTAACGAAAATGTTCTTTTTGGCTCTGAAGTAATCGATAAGGTGGTTGGACGTGCCGCTGCGCTCGTTATGGTGCAGGGCGGTGTGAAATACTGCTACGCCATAAATATTAGCGAGGGCGCAGCGCAGGTCTTTGCCGATTACGGTATAGATTTTGAATATGAAAGCATATCTCCGTATATTGTTAATCGCACAGGCGACGGCGTTTGCCCAATGGAGCAGGCAGTCAGGGGAATAACCAATCCCGAAGCGGCGATTGAGGCTATAAATAAAAAACTTGCCGAGTTTTCGGACTTTGTCTAAAAATAATCTAAACCGCTATATAACAAAATCAATATCAAAACGCCGAGTTTTAAATGTAACTCGGTGTTTTTTGTAAAAAAAGTACAAAACTACTTGAAATATCAGTTAAAGTATGATATTATATAACTAATAATATTAAAAGGAGATAACAAAATGCCAATTAAACTGTACGATAAAGTAATGGGGCAAAAAAGCTTCAAGGAATTTAAGGCACTCATTGAAAAATGGACTGCGCTCTCCGAAAATCTTCAAAAGTCAATTTTTAACGCTCCGATAATGCTACCTGATATTTTCCTTATATCCGATTCAGGTATGGGAAGAACATCTCTTCTTGAGGTTCTTTCGGACTTTCTCTACCATAAAGAAAATCTGATGGACTTTTACGGCGACGTAAGATATTTTGAGTTCAAGCTCAATTACTGTAAGCCTGATCAGCCCTTTTCCGAAATTTTAAGACTTATGTCCGAGGTTAGGATTGCGGCGGGCTTCCGCAACGAATACAGAGGAATTGCCTACATAGAAATTGACGAGTGGATAGAACACTGTCAGGAAAAGCACTTTCTTGATTTCCTTGAATACCTTTCGGATAACAGCGATAAGTGGCTTGTCGTATTGTCAATCTCAAAGGGTAAAAAGGAAAAAATGGATGAGCTTCGCGGCGTAGTATCCGCCTTCCTTAGAACGGAAAGCATTACGATAAATGCGCCCTCTGCCGATGAATTTGCACAGTATCTTTACGATATGATTTTTGCCTATGGACTTGAGGTTGAGCAGGAAGCAAGAGATATTCTAGTAAAGACCGTTAAGGTTCTTGGTAAAACCAAGTACTTCGACGGCTATAAGACGGTAAAATTACTTGCACAGGATATAGTTTATTCCGTGTTCAGTAAGGCTAAGAATAAGGCTACTGTTACCGCAGAGGACGTTAAGGAATTTTCCGAGGAAAGTGAGTACGTAACCCGTACCCTTAAGAATATAGCCGCTGCAAAGCAACGTATAGGATTTTAATGCGGAGGTGTAACGGATATGAAAAGTACATATAAATACGGTAGATATATAAATTTAAATCAAGAGACAAGATGGGCGACCAACGATGAAATGAAAAAGGCGGGCACGTACGTTGACCTTTATGCCGACACCTACCCTGTCGGCGGAATTCCGCTTCTTTCCGACGGTAAGGAAGCGTATGTTGACGGACAGGATACGCACACCCTGATTTTCGGTGCGACAGGCTCCAAGAAAACAAGACTCTTTTGTATGCCGACGGTAAATTTCTTTATTAAAGCAGGTGAGTCATTCGTTGTAACCGACCCTAAGGGTGAAATCTACGCAAGAACATCAGGACTTGCGGATAAAAACGGCTATGATACGGTAGTTCTTAACTTCCGTGATATAGGCTGCGGAGATATGTGGAACCCTCTTGCTATACCTTATGAAAAGTACAAGGAAGGCGATATAGATAGCGCAACCGCTATGCTTAACGACTTTATGGAGGGTATGGCGGCGCCGCTAAAGGCAAATACAAAGGACCTTTTTTGGCCGGAAATGGCACAGTCGCTCGGACTTGCTCACCTGCTCCTGCTTCTCGAAAGCGCAAAGGAGGAGGAGGTAAACGTAGCAAGTCTTGCCTCACTTTGTGGACTTGATAATGAATATTACCTTAAAGAGCTTACCGAGAAGATGCAACCGGATTGCATAGCGGCACTTAACTATAACGGTATATTCTCAGGCGCGACGAGTACAAAGCAGAGTGTTTACGCAACACTTTTCGGACTTGTCAGAATCTTTACATCTCAAAAGAGCCTTGCGCGTATGCTTTCAGGTAATACGGTAGATATCAGAAGCTTCGGCAAGAAAAAGACCGCTGTATATCTTATTGTTCCCGATGAAAAAACAACGTATCACTTCCTCATAACCTCGTTTGTAAAGCAGGTTTACGAGCTTATGATTGGCGAGGCTCAAAAATGCCCCGGATTTAGACTTCCCGTAAGAGTAAACTTTGTTCTTGACGAGTTTTGTAATCTTCCTAAATTTAGCGATATGCCCTCGATGATTTCCGCATCCAGAAGTAGAAATATGAGATTTTTCCTTGTTGCACAAAGCTTACACCAGTTAAAGGGAAAATACGGTGAGGACGCTGATACCATAAAGGGTAACTGTGATAACTGGATATTCTTAACCTCAAAGGAGCTTGACCTTCTTCGTGAAATCAGTGAGCTTTGCGGAACGCTTCACCTTGAAAACCACGTAGAGCGCAGACTTATTTCGGTATCCGAGCTTCAGCGACTTGATAAGCAAAAGGGTGAAACCCTCATAATGCACGCAAGACAGTATCCTATCATAACTGAAATTGCAGATATTGACGATTATGAAATGTTCAAGGGATTCGCACCTAAGGAGCTTAAGCCCTTTGAACTGCCCACCGTATCGGTAGTAACTGCAGCAATGATACACGAAAGAGTTGAAAACGGCGAGATACCTGCTCCGTTCGCTAAGGTATCAAACGATAATAACTCTGACGATGATGACGTAGATTTTTTCTAATATTTAAAGAAAGCGGTTGAAAGACAATGAGTAAAAAACTAACAATATCCTTTAATTCCGATTGGGTGCTTGAACGCCGTGAAGATTTAGTGCTTCCCATAGCGTTTGTCGGAGCACTTGTAAGAGAACGCTTCAATGGAGCGCTTGAGATTGAAGACGAATCCTTTACCGAGGTTATCTATGTTGTTGCTTCGGATGCTGATGGCGCAAAGATAGCAAAGGAAATCAAGGAAGCTATCGAGGAACGCTATCAAATTAAAGCAGGCGACGGCGTATTGACCGTAAACCTGATTGACGACGCAAAGAGCGAGGATGCTCCCGTAAAAGAAAGAGACGAGCGCCTTGCAAAGAAAACTCTCTCAACACTTTCAGGCTTCTTTGGAACCGATAAGGAGTCCGAGGATAAGGCTGAAATCAGCCAGGAGGAAAAAGAAAAGCAGCAAACGCTTGAAAAGGAAAACGAAGAGAAAAGAGCAAAGGGAAAGCTTGAAAATATCGAAAAATGCTTAAACGATATCAAAGGACTTGTCGGCGCTGAGGAGTTCAAGAATCTTGCCTCAGAGCTTTGTAAGCTTCTTCCGATAGTCGAGCAAAACAAGAGCTTTGAAACTATTTTTTGCCAATCATACCTTTTCTCTATAAACGACGGATGCGGGCTTACCACCTACCTTCAAGCGCTCGCCGCACTTTTCTCAAGATTTGGCTTTGACGTAAGCAACGATATTGCCGAGTTGAAGATTGAACCCTCAAAGGATGGCTCAATGGAGCCTTTTGCTAAGGCTATGAGAGAGATTGAGAGAGGGGGACGCAAACTCAAAGTGGTATGTATTGACATCAGCGAGTGGATGAATAATACAAGCAGCCACCTCTTTAAGAATTTTCTTATGGAGCTTCAAAAATGCGGCGGTGCAAATATAATAGTTTTCAAAATACCCTTTGTCGATAAAGAGGTTCTTGACAGAGTAAGAAAATCACTCAACGACCTTGTCTTTGTTCGTTCTGTAAGCTTTCCTCCGTTTACAAAGGAAGAGCTTAGAAGATATGCTGAAAATGAGCTTAACCGATTTGGATTTAAGATGTCGTCAGGCGCTTGGGAGTGCTTTTACGAGCGCTTAAACGAAGAAAAAAGCGACGGAAAATTCTACGGTCTTAATACAGTTAAGAAGGTTGTACGTGAGCTACTTTACAAGAAGCAGCTTTCAAATGCCAATAAGGGTAAAAATGACCTTAATATCACCAAAAAGGATGCAAGTGCACTTTGTACCTCGGTTGAGGTTATTGGACTTAGTGGCTACGAAATGCTTGATTCAATGATCGGTGGACAGTATTTCAAGGAGCGCATAAACGAGATAGTTTCACAAATAGAACTTGCTCGTGCCAATCCGGGTATGCAGGCTCCCTGTATTCATATGCGCTTCGTTGGTAACCCGGGTACGGGAAAAACCACAGTTGCAAGAATTGTAGGTAAGATACTTCGCGAAAGAGGAGTTCTCCGTATAGGCGACTTCCACGAACACGCAGGACGCGACCTTTGCGGTAGATATATTGGTGAAACGGCTCCTAAGACCGCAAGTATTTGCCGTGATGCATACGGCTCTGTTCTCTTTATAGACGAGGCATACTCGCTCTATAAGGGTGATGGTGATAGCAAGGACTACGGTAGAGAAGCACTTGATACCCTTATAGCGGAAATGGAAAACCACCGCACTGACTTTGTTGTAATTATGGCGGGTTACACCGACGATATGGAAAAGCTTATGCAGGGTAACGCAGGTCTTGCAAGCAGAATGCCCTACGTTATAGAATTTCCTAACTTTACAAGAGAGCAGCTGTTTGATATATTCGTTTCAATGGTTAAAAAGCAGTTTAAGTACGATGATGCATTGCTTGAGGCGGCAAAGAATTACTTTAGTACGCTTTCCGACGAGTACATAAGGGCAAAGGAATTCAGCAATGCAAGATTTGTACGTAACCTCTTTGAAAGAGTGTGGGCAAAGGCGGCAATGAGATGTCAGCTCGCAAAGTGTACCACTATTACGCTTACAAAGGAAGACTTCGAGCGCTCGGTATCCGAAAAAGAATTTGCGAATATAAATGAAAAGAAGAAGAGCGGAAAGATAGGCTTCTGAGAATAATTTAATTTGGAGGAACTAAAATGGCAGAAGAAAAGTATTTAAAACAAGCACAGTCGGTTTATAAAACACTGTGCAAGGCTCTTGACGATATGGGTCTTAAATATGAAAAGAACGAGGAAGAGCTTTCAATTGAGTCTGGGGCAGTAGGCGAGGATATTCCCGTTGATATAAGGATGATGGTAAATCCCAATACAAAGATAGTAGTTTTCTATTCTCAAATGCCTTTTGAAATTCCCGAGGATAAGCGTGTTGATATGGCTCTTGCCGTAACAATGGTAAACTATCTTCTTGTAGACGGTAGCTTCGACTATGACTTCATTAACGGAAGAATTGTATTCAGAATGACCTCCAGCTTTATTGATAGCCTTATTGGCGACGACCTTATCCAGTATATGTTCTACGTTTCGTGTAAAACCGTAGACGATTATAACGATAAGCTCTCAAAGATTGCAAACGGCGAAATGACACTTGGCGAGCTTGCCGAGCTTTTAACCAGAGATTAAGGGAGGTAAAAAGAAATGGCTAACGAAAAAGAATTTGCACTTGCCAAAAGTGTATATGAAAACGTATGCAAATCCCTGGATTTAAGGAACTGGAAATACAACGGAAACGAAGAAGACCTTCAGATACGTATCAACTTCAACGGCGATGATATTCCTATGAATTTCATTATACAGGTTGATGCAGACAGACAGCTTATATCACTGCTTTCCTTCCTTCCCTTTGATATTGCAAAGGAAAAGAGAGTAGAGGCAGCTCTTGCAACCTGCTTTATAAACTATATGCTTGCTGACGGTAGCTTTGATTTGTCGCTCGGAGACGGTACTATACTCTATAGGATGACGACAAGCTATAGAGGAAGCCTTGTAAGTAAGGATGTATTCAGCAATATGGTAGATGTTGCCTGCTGTATAGTTGATGAATATAACGACAAGCTTGCAGCACTTAATAAGGGTGAAATTGAGATTGCCGATTTCATTAAGAGCATAATTGATTAATAATTTTAAAGCAGGCATACGTTTTAACTATGTCTGCTTTTTTGGTATATTATCGGAGGAATAATACTTTGGCTGAAATTTGGGAATTACTTGATGAAAACGGTAGTCCAACGGGTATAAAATACGAAAGAGGCTCGTCTGTACCCATACCTAAGGGACTTTACCATATCGCCGTTGAGGTTTGGGTGAAAACTGCTGACGGACTGCTTTTGCTCACAAAAAGACAAAAGGGGAGAAAAAGAGAATTACAGTGGGAGCCAACCTGCGGCTCGGCAATATGGGGAGAAACCTCCCTCGAAACGGCACAAAGAGAGCTTATTGAAGAAATAGGAATAACTGTCCCACTTTCCGAAATAGAATTATTTGGCAGAATTAAGGCTGAAAATTGCCTCGTTGACGTTTACGGTGTTAAACTGCCACTGCCCGCAAGCGAGGTAAAGCTTACACTGCAAGAGGAAGAGGTGGCGGATAGCCAATTTGTTGAGATTGATGCGGTAACCACCCTCGGACTTGAATACACCGACTCGTTTAAAAGACATTTTCCAATGTACGTAGATAAATTAAAGGCGAAATAATAATGAAAAATATACTTATAACGGGCGCATACGGCGGTATGGGAAAAGCGGCAACTGAGTACTTTACAAATCTTGGATACCGTGTATTTGCTCTTGATTTGAACGTGGGAGAGGCAGAGGATAACGTCATCCCGATAAAAACGGACGTTACCGATGAGCAAAGTGTAACTGAGGCGTTTGAAATAGTAGAGAGATATACGGATAGCCTTGACGCAATAGTCCATTACGCCGGAATATATATGCTTGACTCATTGGTGGAAATGAAAAAAGAAGCCTTTGAGCGCATTTTTGATATAAACGTGGTCGGTGTTTACCTTGTAAATAGGCTATTTTTACCGTTACTTGATAAGGGTAGTAAAATTCTTATAACTACAAGTGAACTGGCGACACTTGACCCACTCCCGTTTACGGGAATTTACGCCGTAACAAAGGCGGCACTTGATAAATACGCCTACTCACTAGCAATGGAGCTTCAGCTCCTTGAAATTAATGTGTCGGTGCTTCGTGCAGGGGCTGTAAAAACGGGTATGCTTGGCGTGTCAACCGATGCGCTTGATAGCTTTTGTGAAAAAACCGAGCTTTACTCCTGCAATTCCAAACGCTTTAAAAATATTGTCGAGAGGGTAGAAGCGAGATGTGTGCCACCCGAAAAAATAGCAAGAAAAAGCGCTAAGATTATTGAAAAAAGACACCCTAAATTCGCGTATAGTATAAACCGCAATCCACTGCTTTTGCTGCTTAACGCACTTCCGAAGCGCCTTCAGCTATTCGTGATAAAGAAAATTTTGAAGTGAAGCATAGGATTGTATAATAAAAAAGCCACCGATGTAATCGGCGGCTTTTGCTATATTCCGAAATTTTGCGTTACGGGGTCCTTGAAAATACCGATTTCGGGTGTAAAAAAGGTAAACAAAACAAACAAAACGGCAATAACTAAAAGACTCAAAAACGCAACCTTTTGACTTTTACAGGATGTCATTTCTTTGTTGAATTGCCTTGTTTCATAGATGTAAACAATAGCGGCAGTTATAAAGAAAATCGCTATATTTATAAAGTCGGGAGATTTTCCAATTACACCGTTATATGTGTAGAAAATAACAGGAATAAGAATAAGTCCAAGCAAAATTCCCCGTAGCTTTATACACCAAAAATCCTTTCGTTCATTAAAGAAAAAGCTTTGCACGATAGCATAAATAAACATCGGCCAAAACAGTAGCTTCATATGTTCCCAGGTTGATTCGTTAACACCGGAAAATGGAGCTATCCATACCGCCTGCGAGAGCAGGTCGTAAAGAAAATGTAAAAGCGTGCCGCCAAACGAGGTTATAGCAAACCCCATAAGCTGCCAGATACCAATTGATTTTTTCATACTCACCTCAAAATAGTTACTTATAAATATTTGTATTCAAAAGTAAAGTCAAATATACTAAAATAGCAACCAATAAAATTATTGTATTATGTTTGCTTTTTAATTTTGATAGGGATTGAAACTTTTGAAAATATATGCTATAATAAATTTGATAATAGAAAAGCTTTATGTGATTGTGTTGCGGCAGGACTGTTAAAAATCCGCTGCTGCACCGTAAAATACTATAATCCGAATTTTAAAATGGAGGTATAAAATGCCTGATATCAAAAATAAATTTCAAATATTCAAAAAAAGATATTTCCCGATTGTAGGCGTTTTGTTTTTGATTTTCCTTGCACTTTTTTTGTTGTGGTTTAATAATAGTACCAGCACGCAAGCATCAGGCGTAACTGCCGCAACGGTTTATTTTGACGGCGAATACCGTATCGAAGACGGCGAGTGGCAACCAATCGAATCGGGAAAGCATATCCCGACACCAAAAGGGTACGTAACCCTGCGTATCAATTTTCACCTGATGGATCCTGACGGAAATCCTATGGATGATATGGAACGCATTGTACCGATTGCGCTTTATACAGACCATATCGGTCTTACATTTTATTCTGGCGGCAAACAAATTCGCGTGGTTGATAATGAAAATCCTATTATCGGAGCGTCTGCTTGTGGCGAGAGCTGGACTATGCAACCCATTAAGACAGGTGTAACAGAGCCACTTGAGATAATTGTTCATAACCCTCACCGATTTGGAAATGAGACTGCGATTGATGAAATGCTCTCAAACGTGTCCATTTGGGCGAATATGGATTTTGAGAAGGAAGTAATGAACAGCGGCGAGACGCAAAGAAATGCGGGTATGCTTTTGATGCTCGTTTCTCTCGTATTCCTTGGTATTGCACTGTTTTCAAGCTTGATACACATAAAAAGTAATAGGCTTATCTGGCTTATCGGGCTTGTAGTTTTGTTTGCTGGAGCCTACATTGTTTATAGTGCGGACGGCGTTTCATTTTGGAGTGAATCCATAGTTTCGAATACCACCGTTCTTGGCTTCTCAATGATGTTCTATATGCTTTTCTTATCAATGAGTATCTCATATTTTCTCAAAAGAACAAAAAAAATCGGCGAGCTAACGGTGATTTTTTTGTCTGCGACAAACGCAGTATTCTTTATTTTGCCGATTGTAACCGATGTATTTTTTTATGATACTTGGAGTTTTTGGGCGTTAGTACAAATTCTTGCCAACGCCGTGCTTGTTTTTTGCATTGTAAAAGAGTGTTTAAATAGTAGGAAAAAGGAGCATTTGCTCTATATAGGTGTATCTCTTCCCTTGCTTGCATTTGCCGTTGACGTTGTGGGTACGTGGGTAGGTGCTTGGAAAGGCGGTGTTGTTTCCAGGTATGTTTTCATAGTTTTATTTGCCGTAGCAATGATTATGGTGCTCAAGCTTATTCCTAATAGCATAAATGCAACAACTAAGGCAAAAGAGCTTGAAATGGAAAAAATAGTTTTGGGCGCAGAGCTTGCCGAAAGCAGAATTTCCACGATGATGAGTCAGATACGTCCTCATTTTATTTATAATACGCTTGGCAGTATCGAGCAACTATGTAAACTTGAGCCCCAAAAGGCAGGCGAGCTCGTACATAATTTTGCTAAATATCTTCGAGGAAATTTTGGAGAGCTTGATAACCCGAGGCCGATACTTATGTCGCAGGAAATGGAGCACGTACACCACTACATCAGTATTGAAAACGTGCGATTCCCCGATATGACCTTCACGTTTGAAATGAACTCCGAGGATTTCCATATTCCTGCACTGACTGTTCAGCCAATCGTTGAAAACGCCATCAAGCACGGCTTGATGAAGCTTCCCAAAGGAGGAACAATTCGCGTACTTTCCTACGAAACCGACACGGATTATTGTATTTCGGTGGAGGATGACGGTGTAGGATTTGATACAAGTGTGCTAATAGATGAAAGAAAGCACGTTGGACTTCGTAATATCCGTGAAAGACTTAAAGTAATGGTAAATGGTAAACTGGAAATTGAAAGCACCGTAGGTGTCGGTACTAAGGTGCTGGTAACAATTCCCAAGGAGGTGAAAAAATGATTGCAATAGCAGTTGATGACGAAGCATTGATGCTCGGTGCATTGGTGGCGGCAATTGAAGCTTCGCCTGATATTACGGAGGTTGCAAGGTTTTCCGACTGTGAAAAAGCTCTTGAATTTGTTAAGGAGCATCCTATCGATATTGCATTTTTGGATATCAATATGCGCGGTATGGGAGGACTTGCACTTGCCGAAAGAATTATCGCATCCCGCCCGAACTGTAAGATTGTATTTTGTACCGGCTACGAAGAATACGCTATCCCCGCGTTCAAGCTTCACGCCTCCGGTTATTTGATGAAGCCTATTGCGGCTGAAGATGTGCAAAGTGAAATCGATAATATTAAGGGGGTTCGTCAAAAGGAAAAACTTCTCAGAGTAAACTGCTTTGGTAATTTCGAGGTTTACGTAAAGGAGGAAAAGCTTGTATTCAAGCGACTGAAAACAAAAGAGCTGTTTGCGTTTCTAATAGACCGAAGGGGGGCAGGTATGACGGCAAAGCAAATTTGCGCCGTGCTGTTTCCCGATGATACGGATGATACAAAAAACTCGGCGTATTTGCGCCAACTCTTTATGGATTTGAAAAACACCTTGAAATCGGTGGGGGCGGAGGCGATTTTATGCCACGAAACACCGTGTTACCGTGTTGATACGGGCTTGATAAAGTGTGATTATATCAGCTATCTTGAAAGCGGAAAACCGGAATTTCGCGGTGAATATATGACACAGTACAGCTGGGCAGAGGAAACCTGCGCTATGCTTATGTTTAAATAACAAAGGAACGCCTTTGTTATTCTTGCATACAGAAAATAAATATATAATTAAAAATACGAGAACATTAAAAAGATATGCACTTCCCAAAAAGTTAAATTTGGTAAAGTGCATATCAAAATGAGTTCTCGTATTTTTTTAGTTGTTTGTTTCCTTCATAAGCCTTTTATTTTTGTACATTTCGTTATCCGCGCGCTCAAAAACGTCTGAAAACCGAGTATCCTTATCGGGCTCAAATTTTGCAAAGCCTTTAGCGATACTTATGGAAAATCTTGCGTTGTCGTTGCCTATGTAGGCGGTTGAGCATTCTAAATCAAAGTGTTCAAAGAGTGTTTTTATATCGTCTAGATCCTTGTTTTGAAGTATAACACAAAATTCATCGCCCCCAATTCTGAAAACAGGGCTTTTTTTGAAGGTGTCGCAAATGATTTTGGCAGCGGTTACAATGAGCTCGTTGCCGAGAATATGACCGTATATATCGTTTGTTTTCTTTAAATCGTTTATATCAAATACGGCAATTCCAAATGAAACACCACCCTCTTTGATTTTAGAATCAAATTCAAGTGTCCATCCATTGTAAGAGGTTGTGTTTCTTAGTCCCGTCAAGGAATCGCGGTGTGCTAAACGGTGTTGGAGATTTTTGTACTCACGCAAATTTACTATCATATTTTCAAATGCAGAGCTGAGCAGGTTGATTTCTCGTATGTTGCTATGTTCGATTTGAACGTCATAATTACCGTTTGATAGCTTGATTGAAGCATCAGTCAGCCTTTTCAAGGGCTTTACTATCCTTTTGACCATAAAAATTACAAGCAAAGAAAATACAAACGCAAATAAAAGAACGATAAACAGTATTTTAAAGCCTATATCATAACGGATAAGCCTTATGTCGTCATAGTCGGCGAAGAGAACGAGCGTCATCCCGTTAACCAAAACCTCGGAAACACTAAAATATTCTTTTGAATTATCACCTGAGCCTGCACTTCCCGTATTTTCGGAACCGTTAAGTATTATTTCATTGTTAAGCACAAGCCGTGCAAATCCGTTTTCGTAAATTTTGATATTTTGAATTATTTCGGTTAAAACCGTGTAATCAAAATCCATACCTACGATGCCGATAAAAGAGCTTTCGTGATACAACGGTACAACGTATGATATCATAAGAACATTGTTGTTTTGATTGAAGTACGGAGTCATCCAAATTGGAACACCCGCTTCATAAGGCTGCCAATACCAACCGACGTGCTCCGTGTCATTTTTATCGTAAAGGCTTAAATCCGTAGGCTCAAATCGGATATATTCATCTCCGCCGTTTACCTTACTGAAAAATATGCCTGCGGTACTGTTTGATATTTCAGGATTTAAGCGTAAATAATATGCGATTGCTCCCTCGGTATCCTTTGCAACGTTAACAAACATTTCGTCTGCAAATTGAATGGCTTCGTTTTGCTTGTTCGGGTTTTTGATATCGTCGGCGCTTTCAAAAAACGAGAGCGTATAGTTTTCCATAATCCTGACGGATTTTTCCATATTACTGAAGGTAGCATTAATCTTTGTTGCTTCGTTTTCACAGGTAACCTTAATAAGATTTTGCGTTTCCTTTTGAATATAGTTGTCTACCTCGAAAATACTAATGCCTCCGATAAAAATCGTGATGATAAGTATTGCAGACAAAACAGTAAAAAGAAACCGTAACTGCAAAGAACGCTCTTTCATACTATATTCCCTCCTTCAGCCATTATATCTTTATTACATATATTATCACTTATAGCGTTACAAAGGTGTTACAATTATTTATTTTAAATAAAAAATAAAAAATAAAAATAAGGAATGCGTCATATTTGTAACACCTTTGTAACGCCGAATTTGTTAAGATGAATACAAGTATAAAATAGAGCAATGAAAGGGGAAAATTATGATTAAAAACAGAACGGCACAGCTTATTTTCCAAACAATTTATTGTACGCTTGGACTTGTAGGCTTTATTGCAAGTCTTGGAATTTTTGATAACGTTAAAACAATCCGTTGGGATTTTTACGTTCACTTTACCAACATCAGTAATTTTCTTTGTATCGGGGTGATGCTTACCTCGTTGATACAAACGGCAAAAAAGAAAGAAGATGGCTACGTTACCGCTAATCCTATGCTTAAATTTATCGGAATGCTCGGTATTCTTTTGACCTTTCTTGTATTTAACATAATGCTCGCAGGTGCCGAGGGACGTGATCCTCAGGCAAACTGGCGTATAGGTAGCTTGTGCTTCCACGTTGTTCTTCCTATTATGTACATAGCGGATTGGTTTATGTTCCGTGAACGCGGAAAGACTAAGTGGTATTACCCAATTGCTTCTATCGTTTTCCCTATCGCATACGTTATTTTCCTTCTTATTCAAGCGGCTATTTTAGGCTTTGATTCTTCTATATTGATTCCAACCACTACTACCCCTTTGATATACCCTTACTTCTTTGTGAACCTTGACACGCAGGGAATAGGCGTAGTTTTGATGTGGATAGGTATTCTTTCCGTGACTTTTGTTGCGGTTGGATTTGCATTTTTTGGACTTGATAAACTCGGAAAGAAAAATAAGAACGCATTATTTGAGGCAAACTTATGATGGATAAATTAGTTAGAAAGATAGAAATTCCGCTTGCTAAAAAGGCAATAGAAAGAGCGGGCCTATATATAGTTGGTGAAAATGAGCTTGATCGCTTGGCTGAGGTTGCGGCGGATGCCTACCGCGACTATCCCTTGCATAATTGGCTTACCAAGGGAAAATATGATGCCAAGGCATCTAAGCTCATTATGCAAATATCCCTGAAAACTATGACAAAGGATGCAGTTATCTACGCCGACAGCGAGGAGATTAACGGCTTTGCGGCGTGGCTGCCATTTGGATTTTCGGGAAGCAAAACTATTCCTTTTTTAATGAACGGTGGACTCAGCCTTATACTTCACTCGGGATTTGGTATTATCGGCAGACTTTTAACCTACGAAACCTATGCTATGAACTTAAAAAAAGAGTTTACGGATAACTACGATTGGTATTTATATAACCTTTCCATAAAAAAGGATGCACAGGGTAAGGGAATTGCAAACAAGCTGATGCGTCCGATGCTGCAATTTTGCGATGACGAGCGTATGGTAGCATACCTTGAAACCAATAAAGAGGCTAACGTTGGTCTTTATAAGCACTACGGCTTTGAGTTGATGAAGGAAGAACTGATACCGAAAACACCCGTTACGCATTATGCTATGGTGAGAAATCCGATTTATGAAAAACAATAAAGGTAAATATCTCCCATTGATTGGTGCAGATAAGAAAGAAGTTATAGAGAGGTAGAAAACCTATGTCTAAAAAAGAAAGAAAATTTGCCGATGACGGTTGGGCAGTTTGGATTGACGGTGATGATACCAGCACTGTATACATCAACGATTGGCTTAATCCAAAAGGCAAGAGTTACGTAGATATAGCACTGCGTATACGAGGTGTTAAATCGAGCAGGGTATTGAATATGTATGTTCCTTTTGCCGTTTCTCGCGATGAAATAGAGGATATATCGTTGCTTTTTAACGATACTAAAATTTTGCAGGCGATTTTCAGTGCGGCGTGTATCATTGATTATAAAAAGAACGCTCATACCTCTGAAATAGCATATAACGGGAAAACAGTAGATATTGTACATATAAGCACACTTGATTATAAAACTCAGACATTGGCTGACGGAACCCTTATAAGTATTCAAATCGAAGCACTGCATCAGTTTTTGGATAATGACGAGGCATATTTTATTTGGCGTATGCCGCATAAATCTTTGGACGAGATATTTAAGCCCCGTGTCAATATGGGAAGTGCCCTTGGAAGACTTCGCGATTTGCTGACTACTCCGGTGATTTCTGAAAAATACGGATACTCTATCCGAATCAATGAATCAAGACTTTTGCCCGAGGAAATTACCAGAATCGGTGTCTTTCATCGCCAAAAATTAAAAAAGGCGGTTATTGTACTTTCCATTGATGAAAGCTATGAAATCAATGATTCAGGGTGTTATCGTATTCGCCGCTTGGAAGAAAATTTGTATAAGTCATATCTTCCTGAAAATTATAAATGCGAGGATGTTATTACTTATCAGTGGCAACAAAACAGAGAATATAATTTTCAAGGGCAATTTAATTTTTATTATAACGTTACCAAAAATTCGATTAGCCGAGGCAGTATGTTTTTGTATATGCTATTACTTACGGTGATAGGTGTTGCGGGAAATCTTCTTGCAAGCGGCGTATACGACTTTATCAAACTATTTTTATAGGAGTGTAAATAAATGGAATTAATTGTTCCAATATTGATTAACTGTATTCTTGTGCTTGGAGTTTATTTAGCCGATAAATACACTCCTGCAAAGAAATTACCGTATATGACAAAACAAATCATTATCGGTGTTCTTTTCGGTGGTGTATCGTCCTTTGCTTCAAGCTACGGCGTAGAGTGGCTTGGTGCCGTTGTAAACGTCCGTGATGCTGCACCGCTTTCCGCAGGACTTATATTTGGAGCACCCGCAGGTATTATTTCCGGATTTATCGGCGGTCTTTACCGCTGGTTCTCGGTATATTGGGGTGGCGGAACTTATACACGTCTTGCGTGCAGCATCGCAACTATTCTTGCAGGAATTATGGCGGCAGGACTCAGAAAATTAATGTTTGACAATAAAAAGCCTACGTGGGGATACGGCGTATGTATTGCCGTAGCGTGCGAGGTTATCCATATGATTTTGATATTTGTTACGAATATGGATAATTCCTCGAAGGCTTTTGAATTCGTTAAAGGTGCAACTATTCCAATGATAGTTGGTAACGCCGTTGCAGTTGGAGCGGCTCTTGTCATCGTTTCGCTGCTAAGCCACGAAAGATTAAGAGTAAAAAAGTCAAATCAGCAGATTTCAAATACCTTTCAACGGTGGCTTTTGGCGTGTATAGTCATCGCATATCTTGTTACAAGCTCCTTTACTTATATTCTTCAAAACGGTATGGTGAAGATTGAAACGATTGAAGTTTTTACGACTGCAATAAATGACGTTGAAGCTGATATTATGGGTAAATCCGATGCACATCTTCTTGAAATTGCATACAAGGTAAAGGAAGAATACGAGGAAGAATATGAGGAGAATCCAAGTATAGAACTGCAAGAGCTTGCCGATAAGCACGGAATCGTGGAGATAAACGTCGTTGATAAGGCAGGTAAAATACAAGCCTCCACGGAAAGCGGCGTCAAGGGTTACGATATGACGACAAAGGATCAGTCAAGAGAGTTCGTTGATAAGCTAATGGTACAAAATGACTTCGTTCAGAAGTACGGTCCAAGAGGAAAAGACAATACGGTGTTGAGAAAGTATGCCGCCGTAAACCTTGATATTGAGGGTGGCGGATTTATTCAGGTCGGCTACGACGCCGAGCAGTTCCACGATATTCTGGATGAATACGTTATTGATTTTACTAAAAACCGTCACGTAGGTACAAGTGGTTTCGTTGCGGTTTGCGATGAGGAGCTCAAAATCGTAACCTATGATGTAAATTACATTGGCGCACCTGTTTCCAAAATCGGAATTTCCCCCTCATACGAAATGGAGAACGATATAAACGCAACTGCACTTTATGATGATGCGGAAATCAACGGCGAACGCTATTTGTACGTTTTCAAATTTATCGAGGGATATTGCGTAATTGCGGCAATGCCGGAGGCAGAGGCAGCGTTTATGCGAGATGCTTCGCTGTACACGAGTATATTTATGCAGGTTATCATATTTGCAACCCTGTTCGTATTCATTTACATACTCATAAAGAAGGTTATAATCAGCAACCTTCAAAAAATCAACGATACGCTTGGACGTATTACCAAGGGCGACCTTAACGTTACGGTGGACGTGCGATCAAGTCGAGAATTCTCCTCTTTGTCGGACGATATTAACTCTACCGTATCAACTCTTAAACGGTATATTTCGGAAGCAGCCGCACGTATTGATAAGGAGCTTGAATATGCAAAGCAAATTCAGCTTTCGGCACTTCCGACAAACTTTCCTAAAAACGAAGATTTTGAAATCTACGCACAAATGATTGCAGCAAAAGAGGTCGGCGGAGATTTCTATGATTTCTATAAGCTAAACGATACAACGGTAGCGTTTCTTGCCGCCGACGTATCGGGTAAGGGAATTCCTGCCGCGATGTTTATGATGACCGCGAAAACTATAATCAAGGACCTGGCGGAAAGCGGTATGGCAGTAAACGATATTTTCACAAAAGCAAACGAAAAGCTTTGTGAAAACAATGAATCGGGTATGTTTGTTACTGCGTGGATGGGTATCCTTGATTTGACAACAGGAAAATTGCAGTACGCAAACGCCGGACACAATCCGCCCCTGCTCAAACGCGCAAACGGGGAATTTGAATATCTTAGGACGCGTGCGGGATTTGTTCTTGCGGGGATGGAAGGTGTACGTTACCGCATAGGTGAACTTATACTATATCCCGGAGATAGATTATTCCTATACACAGACGGTGTGCCTGAGGCAACAAACATAGAAAATAAACTTTACGGCGAGGATAGACTCTTAGCCTTTATGAACCAAAATGCTTTAACAAAAGCAACTGAATTTTTACCGGCATTAAAAGCTAATATCGATGAATTTGTAGGCGAAGCGCCACAGTTTGACGATATTACAATGCTGATGTTCGATTATAAACTGAAACAAGGAGGTGTGCCTATGATGAATAAAACGTTTCCTGCAAAGGTAGAAGCATTATCGGATGTTCTTGGATTTGTGGATCAAACTCTGGAAGGGTACGAATGCCCAATGAAAATTCAAACCGCAATTTGTGTTGCCATTGAAGAAGTGTTCGTCAATGTTGCGCACTATGCCTACGGAAACGGTGAGGGAGATATGACGCTGGGCATCGGATTTGATGCCGAAAGCCGAGAGCTTACCTTCCAAATGAAAGACAAAGGTATACCTTTTGATCCGCTTAAAAAACCTGATCCGGACATCACCCTATCAGCCGAGGAGCGTGAGATCGGCGGGCTTGGTATCTTCATAGCTAAGCAAACGATGGATACGTTAACCTACGCCTACGAAAACGGCGAAAATATTCTGACTATGATTAAAAAAATATAAATTTTAAGGAGATTTACAGTTATGACAATCGAAATTAAGAGAAACGCAGAACAAACCACTATCGTCCTTGTAGGAAGACTTGATACCACCACAGCTCCCGCTCTTGATAAAACTATAAACAACGATATTGAAGGTACTAAAAACCTTGTTCTTGATTTTAAGAGCTTGGAGTATATCTCCAGCGCAGGTCTTCGAGTTCTTCTCGGCGCACAAAAGAAGATGCAAAAAATAGGTTCTATGAAGGTAACAAACGTTTGCGAAGCGGTTATGGAGGTATTTGAAATGACAGGCTTTGCCGATATTTTGGAGATTGAATAATGGAGCTTGTAAGCGAAGCTATCGCATTTGCGGTGAAGGCGCACGACGGAATGCGACGCAAAAAAAGTGAGTCCCCATACATACTGCATCCAATGGAAGCAGCCGTTATTGTCGGTACGATGACGGATGATCAGGATTTGATCGCCGCAGCCGCCTTACACGACGTTGTTGAGGATGCGGGTATTACTATTTTGGAAATTGAAGAAAGATTTGGAAAGCGTGTCCGAGAGCTAGTTGAGTCTGAAACAGAAGATAAAAGAGCTGAACTACCACCTCAATCAACGTGGCGAATTCGCAAGGAAGAATCCCTAAATGTGTTAAGGAACACAAACGATATCGCCGTGCTTATGGTTTGGCTTGGCGATAAGCTTGCCAATATGCGCTCTATCTATCGTGATTACAAGGTAGAAGGCGTACAAATGTGGCAAAGATTCAATCAAAAGAACGTTGACGAGCAAGCCTGGTACTACCGTTCAATTGTTAAATTGACCGAGCGTTTGTCTCATACCTCAGCGTGGCTTGAATACAAAACACTTACAGAGCTTGTATTTGGAAAGGAAAATTAAAAATGAACGTTACTTACCGTATAGACAAAGATATTATGTATATTGCCATAGAAGGTAGAATTGATGCCTCCAACGCAGCGGAGGCGGAAGAAAAAATTTTCAGCATTAAAAACGGTAATCCCGAAAAACATACCGTTGTTGATGCTGATAAGCTCGAGTACATATCATCAGCAGGACTCCGCGTGATTTTGCGACTCAGAAAAGAAGAACCCAAGCTTGCAATCATTAACGTGGCTTCCGACGTGTACGAGGTCTTTGATATGACCGGCTTTACCGATATGGTTACAGTTGAAAAGGCTTATCCGATAATGAGCGTTGAAGGATGCGAGTTTATTGCAAAGGGCGCTAACGGTGCCGTTTACCGCTACGATGCTGAAACAATCCTTAAAACTTATTTTGCAAAGGACGCTCTACCTGAAATTAAACAAGAACGCGAAAATGCAAGAAAAGCATTTGTTCTCGGCATCAATACTGCAATTCCTTACGGAATCGTTCGTGTAGATGACGGCTACGGTACAGTAACCGAGCTTTTAAATGCAGTAAGCGTAACCAAATTAATTCGCAATAACCCCGATGATATGTCTGAGGCGGCAAAATATTATATAGATATGCTTAAAAGCATCCACGCTATCGAGGTTGAGGACGGCGAGGTTCCCGATATGAAGGAAACGGCTCTTGCTTGGGCAGACTTTGTAGCCCCTCATCTTCCGGAAGAACAGGGTAAAAAGCTCCGCACTCTCATTGAGGCTGTACCGAAACAAAATACCTTGATGCACGGTGATTATCATACCAACAATATTATGGTGCAAAACGGAGAACCGCTGCTTATTGATATGGATACGCTATGTATGGGACACCCTGTATTTGAGCTCGGCTCAATGTTTAATGCATTTATCGGCTATTCCGAGCTTGACCACCAGGTAACGTTAAACTTCTTTGGCTATACTCACGAAACGGCAGAGAAATTTTGGGATATGTCGCTTAAAATGTACCTTGGTACAGATGATGAATCGATATGCCAAAGCGTTGCGGAAAAAGCAATGATAATAGGCTATACCCGTATGCTTCGCCGCGCTATTCGCCGTCCAAACGAGGCAGATAGCCCCGTAAAGATTGCAAGATGTAAGGAAATGCTGACGATACTTCTTGAAAAAACGGATAGCTTGTGCTTTTGATTTAAAGGCGTAAATAAATTATAATTAGATGACCTTAAGGCGACGGAGAAATCCGTCGCCTTGTTTATATAAAAATGTTAAAAAGACGAAAATCGGAGGTTCAACCGAACCTCCGATTTTCGTCTGAACGCAAGACTTGAACTTGCGGCCTCTACCACCCCAAGACCGATTTTTATGTTTTTCTAGTGCTAAATAGTGTTTTTTAGTGCTATTCTGTCAACCAAACCGTACATTTCCGTGCTCTCGTGTACTACTGTTTCCATGTAGTCCACTCCGCACTATGGTCAAGAATGTGGTCAAAACTCGTACCTCGAAAACGAAAATGTGGTCACCAATAAATCGGTCAAAGCATCAGGACGGCAGTAGCAGCCGCAAGAAGAAAACCGACAGAGAAAAACGCAATGTGGTCAGCCCGAAAGCAGACGACTGAAATATGTGGTCATAAAGAACCTAAACCGCGTGGTCAAGCCATGTGGTCAGAAGCCTTTGAGAGCAGGGAAGCGAACTCCCATCTCAAGGGCTTTTTCTTCTTCCGCCGGTGTCGTATTGTAACTTAGAATCAGAACTTTGTCAAG
>JAZOML010000047.1:0-29044 GCA_045653945.1 Eubacteriales bacterium | reverse complement strand
AGCGTGAACAGTGGTCATAATACCGCTCTGGATAGGAGCGTAATCGTTAAGAGCCTTAGCCATAGGAGCGAGGCAGTTGGTGGTGCAGGACGCAGCGGAAATGATCTTGTCATCTGCAGTAAGAGTCTCGTGGTTAGTACCGAAAACGATGGTCTTGAGGTCGTTACCGGCGGGAGCAGAAATAACTACCTTCTTTGCGCCTGCCTTGATGTGAGCCATAGACTTCTCAGTAGAGCAGTAGAAGCCGGTGCACTCGAGAACAACGTCAACCTTGTTCTTCTTCCAAGGGCAGTTTGCAGCGTCCTTTTCAGCGTAGATCTTGATGGTCTTGCCGTCTACGGTGATGGTGCCTGCCTCGTCGTCAGCCTCAACGGTGTGGCCGTCGTAGCGACCCTGAGCGGTGTCATACTTGAGAAGGTGAGCGAGCATAGAGGGCTTGGTGAGGTCGTTGATAGCAACTACCTGATAACCCTTAGCTCCGAACATCTGACGGAATGCAAGACGTCCGATACGGCCAAAGCCGTTGATTGCAACTTTTACGTTTGCCATGATGAATATCCTCCAAAAAATTAAATTTTTAATTTACCATCGTCTATTTTACACTATTTTCCCTTTTTTTACAAGTGTTTTTTGTGAAAATTTTATTTTTTGTTACATTTCAACCAAAACACTTGATTTGAAACACAAAAAATGATATAATTAACATAACAATTTTTGATTTGCGGTAAGAAAAAATGAAAACGATAGAAAAAGGCTTTAGCCCTACACTAAGAAAAATGAAATACGGACTCGTCCGACTTTCTCCCGATTTGACTCTTATTGACAAGAACGAAATGGCGGAGGCAGTTATAATGCTTCCTCAAAGAGGAAGCAGCCTTAAGGGTTATTTTGAAAATTGCGAGGATTTTCTTTCGGAGCTTGGCAAATCACGTGTTTCGATTGCCCGAGTAAAGACAGAAAACGTTTCCCGTAACGTGATAGGCTTTGTTGAAAACGACGGGAATATTCTTTTGCTTTTTCATCCACTCTTGTCGGCACTTTACCTCGGCAAAAACTATTTCAGACTTAAAAGCCTTCTTGCAAGACACAGTAAAAATGTAATCGGACTGTTGCATGCTGCTGACAACGGTGATATAGCGCATTACGGGGCATCATATTCTGCAGATAGGTCATTCTTTGAGAGCTTTGATAGAAATGACTTGTTTACCGTTTCTTCGGCGGTTGATTTGATTGTTCATAAGCTTTCACAAACTGTTATGAAAAAGAAACTGACCGTTTTGGTAGACAAAAAGTGCAAAACGTCGACCTCGTGTGTTGGATTTACGCAAATCGAATACGTCCTTGGTGAACTACTTGCTATGTGCGAATACTATGGCAAAAGCGAAAAACCGACCTTGCAAATCGGTTGCGCCAATAACTGCTTTATGATAGTGCTAGTTGATAAAGTGGACTCCGAAACAGGACGTAGCGATGAGTATTACCTCAAAATTTTTGGTGAATTTATGCGTCTTATTGACGTCGGCACAAGTGCGCACGTAACCGCCGATGGGGAGCTTATCATAAAGGCATTTTTGCCGTTTTCAAAAACGAATAAGCTTATGGCGTCTGCGTTTATGTCGCTGTGGGATTATTTTGATTATATGAGAGCGTATTTTGTAAAATAAAATGCTCCCCCGAGGGGAGCATAGTACTTGTATTTATATTTAGTTTATGAAATCGCAGATTATCTGCGCCGCCTTTTCAATTCCGCAAAAGCTGCTGTCAATACAAAGATTATAGTTTCGGGCATCTCCCCATTTTCCGTCTGCGTGGTAGTTGTAATAATTTTGGCGACGCTTATCGGTAAGCTTTATGCTATCAAGAGCCTTAGCCTCGGTTATTCCTTCGCGCTCGGCGACACGCTTTGCTCGGCTTTCAAGCGAGCCGTAGATAAAAATTTTAAATAAATTCGGGTTTTCTGCAAGAACATAGTCGGCGCATCTTCCGATGATTATGCAAGGACCTTTTTCGCCAAGTTCCTTAATTACAGAGGCTTGTGTTGCGTAGATTTTGTCCTCAAGCGACCAAGTGCCTGTTGCGTTTTGATGATATTGAAAACCCCTGACAAGGGAATATAAAAAGCTGTTTGTTGCCTGCTTGTCGTAGTCGCGGAAATGCTCCTCGCTGAATCCGCTCTGCTCGGCGGCAATCTGAATAAGTGCGTTATCATAGCAGGGAATTCCGAGCTTTTTGGCGACAAGCTCGCCTATTTCTTTTCCGCCGCTACCGTGTTGACGGCTTATTGTAATAATGTGGTTCAAGGTTAAAATCTTCCTTTCGTCTTAGGATTACAATTAATTATAGCATATTTTTTTGTTTTTTTCAAGATATTTTTTTATGGAGCACTAAATAGATAATATGAAAGAATTTACATCCTTTTCTTCACTGCTCAGCTCAGTGCGCAGGTGCGCTCAAAATTATAATATGATAGAGGAGGGCGACAGGATTGCCGTTGGTGTTTCAGGTGGCAAGGACTCGCTTGCGCTTCTTTGCGCACTTGCTATGATGCGTAGATTTTACCCGGTAAAATACGAGGTTGTAGCTATAACGGTAGATATCGGCTTTGAGGGTATGCTTTACGGCGAAATTGCAAGGCTTTGCGAGGAGCTTGAGGTTGAATATCTTGTCTTAAAAACGTCAATTAAGCAAATAGTTTTTGAGGAAAAAAATGAGGGCTGCTCGCTTTGCTCACGACTGCGTCGAGGTGCGCTTCACAGCGAGGCAAAAAGGTTGGGTTGTAATAAAGTTGCGCTCGGACATACAAAGGATGACGTTGCCGAAACTCTGCTTCTTAACCTATTTTATGCAGGAAAAATAGAAGTGTTTTGGCCCAAAAATACCCCCGATGATAAGGATATGACTCTTATCAGACCGCTTATTTATACAACCGAGAGGGTTATAAGCGCATTTTGTAAAAAGAACGAAATTCCTGTTTTAGTAAACAACTGTCCAATGGATAAAAATACCAAAAGACGTGAAGTAGAGGATATAATAAATAGAATTGAAAAGGAAAACAAAGGAGTAACCCACCGAATATTCCGGGCAATTGAGAAAATCGGAATAGACGGGTTTGAAGATTTTGGAGAATAAAAATGAGCTTTGATGCATTTATGAGTCGCGCTGTCGCGATGGAACTGAATACAGTGCTTTCGGGCGCAAGAGTCGAAAAGGTGCTGCAACCCTCAAAAGACGAAATATTTTTGGCACTGCATAAGGGCAGTGAGCATTTCCGTTTGCAAATTAACGCAGGCGGCAGAGCACCGCGAATAGGTATAACACGTGAAAATCCCGAAAACCCAAAGGTTGCGCCTATGCTTTGTATGCTACTGCGCAAGCACTTGACCGGCGCAAAGCTGATGCGGGTGCTTCAAAGGGATTTTGAGAGAGTAATCGAAATAGAATTTGAAACCTACGATGAAATGGGCTTTTACACAAAACGGCGTGTAATTACCGAGATTATGGGTAGATATTCAAACGCCATCTTGTGCGATGACGAATATAAAATTTTAGGTGTTTTGCGCCCTGTTGATTTTACTACGAGCAGTAAAAGACAGGTGCTTGCAGGTATGAAATACGAGCTTCCGCCCTCGCAGGACAAAATAAATCCTCTCACTAAAACAAGGGAGGAATTTCTTGCTGTTCTTGAGGGTAAAGAGCTAACCGAGAAAACTGTTACGGATACCTATTGCGGCTTTTCTCCGCTCACTGCAAGAGAGGTAGTAGCAAGGGCAAAAAAAGACGGTCATATCACCGTTTGCTCGCTTGCGGGTGCGATTGAAGCATTAATTTTGGATACACAAAACGGCAAATTTACCCCCACTGCACTTATTCGTGAGGACGGACGTGTAAAGGACTTTTCCTGCTTTGATATTTCAGATGTGCCAAATGGCTTTAAAACAGTAAAAATGGATAGCTTTGGAGCTCTTACCGATTTCTTTTTTGCCGAAAACGAGCGCAAGGAAAGAGAAAAATCAAGAGCCTACGAAACGATACGCCTATTAAAAAATGCTGAGGCAAGAATAGAAAAAAAGCTCACGCTTCAAAGAAAAGAACTTGCCGATACAGAGAGAAAGGCGGAGTATAAGCAAAAGGCAGACCTGATAACCGCAAATATCTACCGCTTCAGCGGAAAAACGGACAAGGTAACGGTTATAGATTATATTGAAGACGGTCAGGGCGGCTATACCGAAAAAGAGGTTGAAATAGTTATTGAAAAAGGAATAAGCGCACCCTTAGCGGCTCAAAAACTATATAAAAAGTATGCAAAGGCAAAGAACGCCGAGCGTGAAATTACCGTGCAAATTGAAAAGGGTGAAAACGAGCTTGTATATATTCGCTCAGTGCTTGACGCACTTGAAAGAGTAAACGGTCAGTCGGAGCTTGACGAGATAAGAGCCGAGCTTACCGAAATGGGTTATATCAAACCCAAAAAAGATGAAAAGAAAAATCAAGGTAACAAAAATCCGCAAAAAAAGAAGATAGGTGAGCCACATAAATTTATAACGACGGGGGGCTTTACAGTCCTTGTCGGTAAAAATAACCTGCAAAACGATCACCTTACCTTTAAAGTGGCGTCAAAAAATGATTATTGGTTTCACGTCAAGAATATTCCCGGCTCACATACAATCTTGCTTTGCGAGGGAAGAGAACCCGGCGATACCGACCTGACCGAGGCAGCGGTTTTGGCGGCTAAAAACAGTAAGGCTGCGGAGCAGGACAGAGCCGAGGTTGACTACACAAGAGTTAAAAACGTAAAAAAGCCCTCAGGCTCACGCCTTGGCTTTGTAATTTACGAAAACTATAAAACGGTAACAGTGTTTTTAAAATGAGGAAAAATATGAAAAGCGTTACGAAAAAGGCTTACGGTAAGGTTAATTTATTCCTGTCGGTGGGTAAAAAGCGTCCCGACGGCAGGCACGACGTTGAAAACGTTATGTGCCGTGTCGGTATTTACGATACGGTAACGGTTACGGTGTCGGATACACCCGAAATCCGTATTACGTGTGAAAATGTTAGTCTGCCTTTAAACGAGGATAACATAGCATACCTTGCCGCCAAGCGATACCTTGAAAAAACGTGTATTGCGGGGGGCGTGGATATAAAAATTGAAAAACGCATACCAGTAAAGGGGGGTATGGCAGGCGGTAGCACTGATGCCGCAGCTGTCCTTGAAGCGATGAACGAAATATACGGAGCACTTGATTTTGCCACCCTTTCCGAAATAGCCGCATCGCTTGGGGCGGACGTGCCTTTTTTCCTTTACGGCGATAAGGTTATGCTTGGGCGGGGAACGGGTATTGAGCTTTTGGAAATCGGAAGGATAAATTTTGATATTTACGGTGTATTTGTTTGCTACGGCGAAAAGCAATCTACGGGCTCGGTGTACGGTATGCTTGATACCCTCAGAGGTGAAAATGTGCCGCTTAAAACGTGCGATAAAATAGCCCGAGCGATAGCTGAAAATGATTTTTTTGCGATTATGGGTGAGATTGAAAATGATTTTGAGCTTGTTTGTCCGACCTTTAACGAGGTTAAATCGGCTCTTGAAGGCTCAGGCTGTCAAAAGGTGTTCCTTTGCGGCAGCGGACCTACCGTATGCGGAATCTTCCAAAGCGAATATGAGGCTAAGGCAGCTGCAAAAAAATTACCCTACAATACCTTCGTATGTAAAATCGGAATATAAAAAAACGAGCCGTGTGGCTCGTTTTTTTATACTAAATCACAAACGCTGTCAAGAAAGCAATCCTTGTCGGGTGGATTACTGTTAAGTAAGCCGAGTATAAGCTTGGCTCTTTTTTCATTTCTTGAAATATCGTATGCAAGACGGCTGACCGTTATATCACCCTCTATGTAAAGCGCAATAACCGAAAATACCGTTTTACTGAGCCCGTCGATTGCAGGAGTTTCAATTAACTGAAACGCAGTTTTTGTCTTTTTCCTTGTTAACAAAAATGACACCCTCCTTGTCGTTTTATTTCGGTAAAGAGCATTTTAACAAAAAATTACCTGATTTGCAAATCGGAAAATATTGATTTTTTTGGAGATAATCGTCATTTAAATTGGTTTTATGTATAATTATTGCAACTAATTAACAAAAAATGTAAAAGCGTTCGATATATAATGAACAAATGCCGTATTTTGGATTTTAAAATGAATATTTAGTGAATATATTCCTTTTTAATGCGAAATAAAATGAATTTTCTGTCATTTTAAGTGTGAATTACTGTATTTAAGCGGAATATGCCGTCATAAATATCAAAAAAATAGCAGTACTTTTGTTAAAAACGGCGGAAAGTTCAAAAAATAAAAAATCGGCGTTATTTTAATTGACAAATAAATAAATTAGTTGTATAATGTTTGTGGAATATTATAAATATTTATGCACGGAGGTTGCTATTTATGAAATACTATGAAATGACTATCGCCGGAGTGGAGCGTGCACTTCCTATTTGTCCTATCAATGACAAGCTCTCAATCGGAGCATTTGTTATTTTCGGAGATTGTGAGCTGACTACTGCGGCAGCTCAGGCGCTTCTTGAGAAAGCACCTGAATACGATTACCTTATCACTGCCGAGGCAAAGGGAATTCCGCTTGTACACGAAATGGCAAGACTTAACGGCGACAAAAAATATATGCTTGCAAGAAAAAATACCAAGGCTTATATGACGGGTGTTTTTGAGGTTGCGGTAAACTCCATAACCACCGCAGGCACACAAAAGCTTTATCTTGACACTGTTGATGCTGAGCTTATGAAGGGTAAGAGAATAGTTATTGTTGATGACGTTATCTCAACAGGTGAGTCGCTTAATGCACTTGAAAAGCTGGTTGAGGCGGCTGGCGGTATTACAGTTGCAAAAATGGCAATTCTTGCCGAGGGTGATGCAACCGAGCGCAAGGATATAATTTATCTTGAGAAGCTTCCCTTGTTTACCCCCGACGGCGAGCCTATTTGGTAATTTGGGTGATAAGAAATGCTATATACCATTGAAAATGATAAAATAAAGGTAAGCGCTGCCGAAAAGGGCGCCGAGCTTCAAAGTATTGTTTTAAAGAAAAACGGCAAGGAATATCTTTGGCAGGGAACAGCTCCTTATTGGGACGGCAAGGCCTATAATCTTTTTCCGATTTGCGGAAGACTTACAAACGGTAAGTATACATATAAGGGCAAAGAATACGAAATGGGCTCTCACGGCTTTGTCCGTAAGACTGAAATTAAGGGTGAGGTTGTAAATGATAGCGAAATGCTTTTTACTCTTGTGCCCGATGAGATGATTAAGTCGCAATACCCCTTTGATTTTGTCTACAATGTAAGATATATAATTAAGGATACCACCGTAACCACCGAATATACGGTTAAAAACACGGGAAACGCCCCAATGTATTTTTCGCTTGGCGGACACCCCGGCTTTAACGTTCCGCTTTGCGAAAACGAGAGCTTTGATGATTATTACCTTGAATTTGATGGTGTAACGTCAATTAAAAGGCTTGTTTTTACTCCACTTTATGATACGGGAAAAACCGAGCCTGTTTGCCTTACAAACGGTAGAATAATCGAAATGTACCATAAAATGTTTGACAACGACGGACTTTTCTATACGGATATGAGTAAGGCTATTACTTTAAGAAGTAAGAAGAACGACGTGTTTGTAAGAGTGGAATACCCCGAATTTAAAAATCTCGGGCTTTGGCATACCACAGGCTCGGAAGCGCCGTTTATTTGCATAGAGCCTTGGACGTCGGTGCCTGCATTTGACGGAGTTATTGACGACATTGAAACCAAAAAGCAAATGTTTTGCTTAAAAGAGGGCGAAAGCCACACAATGAGCTTTGATATTACGATAGGATAGCAGGCAAATAAAATGCTTGAAAATAATTCAAAAGCGGTGCGAAACCGCCTTGCTATCACAAGGAAAGGAAAAATAAATGGGACTTTTTGTACCTGATTATTATTTTGATACTGTATATGAGGTAAAACCCGAGCTGTTAAAAAAACACGGCGTAAAGGGGCTTATTCTCGATATTGATAATACGCTCGTTCCCTATGAAATTCCCGAGCCTACCGAGGAAAACCTCGCTTGGCTTAGCCTTATGCACGAAAACGGTATAAAAACGTCGTTTGTGTCTAACAATCATAAGGGTAGAGTAGAGCTTTATAACAGTACTCTCGGCTGTCCTGCATTTTTTGATAGCGGAAAGCCTTTTAAAAAGGCGTGTAAGCGAGCACTTGATGCAATGGGACTTAAGGCTGAGGAAACCGCAATTATCGGCGACCAGGTATTTACCGACGTGCTTTGCGGCAGAAATGCAAAATTAAAACTTGCAATTTTAGTAAAGCCGATAAAGGATAAAACAAACCTGTTTTTTAAGAGTAAAAGACTTCTTGAAAAGCCTATAATTGCTGCGTATAAAAGAAGACAAAGAAAAAAGGAAAAATAAGATATGTTTGCAAAATTCGGACCTGCGGGTAACGGACTTGATTTTGCCGCCGCAAAGCTTAAAAGCACCTACCAAGCGCCTGCTTGGTTAAAGGAATACGGACTTGACGCCTACGAGTATCAGTGCGGTCAGGGTGTGCGTGGCTCGGACGAGGCTTTTGCCAAAATAGGCGACGAGGCAAGAAAAAACGGTATAGCGCTTTCTCTTCACGCACCGTATTTTATTTCCCTTTCTGGAACGGTTGAGGAAACCCGCCTTAAAAGCATTGAATATATCAGACAGTCTGTGCACGCCGCAGAGGTTATGAGGGCAAACGTCATTGTAATTCATACCGGCTCGGCATCAAAGATAACAAGAGCGGAGGCGGTTGCACTTGCAAAGGATACAATGTATCGTACTCTTGCAGCACTCCCTGATACCAAGGTTGGTTTTGGGCTTGAAACAATGGGCAAGGTAAATCAGCTTGGCACACTTGAAGAGGTAGTTGAGATTTGTAAAATAGATAAAAGACTTCGCCCCGTTGTTGATTTCGGACACCTTAACGCAAGAAATATAGGGTCGCTTTTTGTAAGTGAGGACGATTATAAGAGAGTTTTTGATTATATCGGAGAGCAGCTAGGTGATGATTACGCAAGGAATTTGCACTGCCATTTTTCCAAAATTGAATACACGGGCTCAGGCGAAAAGAAGCACCTTACCTTTGAGGACACCGTTTACGGCCCCGAATTTGAGCCTCTTGCTGAGGTTATTGCAAAGTGCGGATATGCTCCCACGATAATATGTGAGAGCGACGGCACTCAGGCACGTGATGCTCTTGCTATGAAGCAAATTTACGAAAGGGCAAAAGGATAATGAAAATACTTATAATGAACGGCATAAACCTTTGTATGCTCGGCACCCGTGAGCCTGCAAAGTACGGAAACAGAACACTTGACGATATTCTTTCCGACGTGAAAAAATGGGGCAATGAAAATGATATTGAAATTGATACCTTTACCACCAATTTTGAGGGTGAATTCGTTGAAAAGCTCTATGCGGCACGTGGAGTCTACGACGGAATTGTTATGAACTGCGGCGCTTGGTCGCACTATTCAATAGGTATTCGCGATGCGGTGGCAGGCTGCACACTTCCTGCTGTTGACGTGCATATAACCAATGTTTACGCAAGAGAGGAATTTCGTCATAAGCAGGTAATCGCACCTGTTTGCGTAGGACAAATTTCAGGCTTTGGCGAAAGCGTATATAAATACGGCGTGCAGGCACTTGCGGAGTATCTTAGCAAATGAGCAGACTTGAAAATCTAAGAAAAATATTCCCGCAAAAAGCCGATGCACTGCTTATAACAAACGAGCTTAACGTCAAATATCTTGGCGGAGTGGACTTCAGCGACGGCTTTTTGCTGATAACACGAAAAAATGCATACCTTTTTGCCGACGGTAGATATATCGAGGTTGCAAAAAGAGATGCAGCCAAGGGCTTTGAGGTAGTTTTGCTTGATAGAAAAAGAACAGAGCTTATTAAAGCCTGTATACCAGAGAAGTCAACTGTGTTTTATGAGGATAACACGGTAACCTGCTCGGAGCTTAGCTCTTATCTTCGCGGACTTGAAAACGCTACCTTTTTACCTATGGGGGCTCTCGTTGAGGGCTTACGCAACGTAAAGGACGAGGGTGAAAAGCAAAATATCATAAAGGCGCAAAGGATAACCGAGGCGGCATTTGAGCATATCCTTGACTTTATATCCCCTGACGTTACCGAGAGGGACGTGGCACTTGAAATTGAATATTTTATGCGTAAAAATGGGGCGGACGGTATAGCATTTGATACTATTGCCGTGTCGGGTAGCGCATCATCGCTTCCTCACGGAGTGCCAAGAGATATTAAGCTCCAAAAGGGATTTTTAACTATGGATTTCGGCGCTAAATTCAACGGCTACTGCGCTGATATGACAAGAACTGTTTGTATAGGTAAGCCAACCGACGAGATGAAAAAGGTATACGATACTGTACTTAAAGCTCAGAAATCGGCGCTTGAATATATCTCGGCAGGCAAAAAGTGTTCCGATGCCGATAAGGTCGCAAGGGATATAATCGCATCTGCTAGCTACGGCAAATGCTTTTCGCATAGTCTCGGACACGGTGTCGGACTTTATATCCACGAGGGTATAAGCCTGTCCCCTCGCTCACAGGCAGCTCTTGAAAAAGGAAACGTTGTAACGGTTGAACCGGGGATATACCTTGAAGGACGCTTTGGTGTGCGAATTGAGGATATGGTATACGTTACAGAGAACGGCTGTGAAAACTTAACAAAAGCAAAAAAAGAACTGATAATTCTTTAAAATAAGGAAAAATGACTATGAATTTCAGAATGAATAAGGTACACGATATGTATACCCTCAGAGGTAGCTTTGCTATGCCTACGGGTGAGATTGAAAAGACCGAAAACGGTGCAATTTACAAGGACGAAGGCTACGAGGTTACTACCACTATAACCAAGCACCCCTCCGGCGTATGCGTAAGAAAGGACGTTTTTAAAAACGTATCCGATAAGGCTATCGACCTTCGTGCAGTTCTTTCAAAATTCCGTTTTAACGGCGGCGAATACGAGGTATATACACAGTATAGCGAGTGGACACACGAGAGCATCGGTGCTTGGCACACCCTTATTACCGAAACCGGTGTTGGCAATGCGGATATAAGAACCAATACGGGAACAGCTCCCTTCCTTGCAATTTACAACACTCAAAACGGCAGAGGTATGGCGTTCCATATTCTTGCCGAGGGAACTTGGCAAATGAAGGCAAGAAAGGACTACACCTCCGACCACAAAAAGACAATTGATGTTGAAATCGGTATAAGCGAAAAGGGTTTTGCGTATACCCTTGAAGCAGGCAAAAGCCTTGAAATGCCAACAATTCTTTACTATGAATTCAAAAACAAGGTGGATATGGACGCATACAAGCTCCATCGCTACTATAACGATATAAAGCCTGCGAGACTTATGCCTCTTGCTTATGATACCTGGCTTTCCAAATTTGATAACGTTAACTTTGATGAGCTTATGGCTCAGCTTGAAAAGGCAAAGGAGCTCGGTCTTGAATACTTTACCATAGACGCAGGCTGGTACGATAAGCCCTATAAGGTTTGGGATAACCTTGGCGACTGGACTGAGGAAACTGAGGATTCAATGGCGGGCAGAATGAAGGAATTTGCCGATGAGGTTCGTAAGGCAGGTCTTAAATTCGGTCTTTGGTTTGAAATTGAAAGAGCCTCGCTCACCTCGAAAACCTTCAAGGAGCACCCCGAGCACTATATTGTTGAGGGAGGATATGCGTTTGTAAACTTCGCAAACCCCGACACCCGTGAATACATTTACAAAAAACTTGAGGATAACATAGTAAAGTACGGAATTGAGTACATCAAATTCGACTATAACGATGACCTTACTTACGATTCCACCAATCACTCGTTTATTGAATTTTTCAAGGGTTACCACGAATTTTTACACCGTATAAACCGTGAGCACCCCGAGGTTTACCTCGAAAACTGCGCAAGCGGTGGACTTCGTATGTCCCTTGCAAGTCTTGAAGGCTTTGACTCCTTCTGGATAAGCGATAACCATAGCCTTTATACTCAGCTTGAAATTTTCAAGAATACCCTTATCCGTATGCCCTCCCGTGCGCTTGAAACCTGGCTCACCATATCGAGCCTTGAAGGCTTTACTCCCGTTTACGGTAAGGAGTATGGCGAAAAGATACTTGCAAGCGGAAACCACGACTGGACACACCTTGAGGCAATACAGGAAAGCTACCTGCGTAGCGTAATGTTCGGCGGTCCTATCGGTATGTCCTGCAACCTCACCAAGCTTTCCGCCAATCTTATCGCAACCTTAAAGGAAAAGTTTGAGGAGTTTAAGCGCGACAGAGAATTCTGGGCAAAGAGTGAGTGCCATATCCTTTGCGATACCGATACAATGCTAGTTCTACAGTTTAACGATATAGACTATAACGAAATCAAGATTTTCTCTTACGCAAAGTACGCTATCCAGAATGATATTACCGTATACCCCGCACTTGATGAAAATGCAAGCTACGTTGTAGACGGCAAAATGCTCACCGCTGCTGAAATTGACGAAAACGGAATTACCCTTGGAGTTGACTGGATAAACAAAATCACCGCAAATTCCACCGTTCTTAAAAAAGCTTAACAGTGAAATGAAAAAGCCGATTCGCTTGAATCGGCTTTTTTGTTATTTAGTTATTTCAAATCCTGCAAACGCAAACGGCGGAATATCGGAAAGGGTAACTGTTTTCCCCTCGATTTTACCTGTGCAGTTTACCGTTTTTATGCTGACGTACTCGCTATCAAGCTGGATTTGTGGTTCAAATGCGGTGTCAGGGAAGATATTGAAAAGTCCAACTGACATAGAATTATCACCTTTTTTAGCAATAAGATAAAGGTCGGGATTTCCGCTTGTGTATGCAGGCAAGTCATTTCCCGTAAGCACCTTGACGGCGTTTGTAAGCTGCCGTGAACGAGCATAGCTGCGGTAAAGATATTCACTGCAAAAATATGCGTTAAAGGTGAAAACAAAGAATTTTTGTCCGTTTTTGTTTTCGTAAAAATACGCAGAGGGAATTTCGCCGCCATCGGTTATGAAGGCGCTGCAAATGACGGCTTTCGGACTAACGCTTACGATAGGTACGTTTGCGCCAAAACAAATATTCGTATACTCGTGTTGTGTAATAAAATGCTCCTCGCTAACTCTTACGGTGTTGCCGACACTTAAAATACCGGTGTCAATGCCACGCTCGGCAAGAATTTCGGCGGCACGTAGGTCAATTATCATACCGTTACTCAGTGCATTTTGGGGTACATACTTGATATTTTCGCCAAACGCCATACCGCAAACGCCCTGTCCCTCGTAAACTGACGGTATAGAGTTATCCGAAAGAAATCTTGCGGCAGGGGAAAAGAATATATCCTCGATTTTGCCGCTGTTTTCGACCTCTTTGGGAATTTTCATATCGGAAAGCTTGTTCATTGCCTCGTAAATTCGTACTCCGCACGCAGTTTTTCCGTCGAAAATCTCGTGTATGCCTTTATAAATCGGAGCGTTTCTTATGTGTCTTGCAACGTATCCCGTTTCGTAATCAAAGCTTGAAACGTAATCTATCGGATATTTAAGTATACCGTCGACGCTGCCGTCTACACGCATAGCCATATCGAAAAGCTCAAGGTAAGCCGCAGGACAATTGGTTCTCGGTCTTGGCCAAGCATCTCCCTCGGCGATAATTTCAATATCATCATCACACCAGCTGCGCTCCATACGTTCAAGCTCCACAACGTTTTGCAAACGGTTTCCCCAAGACTTGAACGCCGCCCAATACGCCGCTCCTATAAGTCTTAAAAATGGCTTTGTTTTCCCTGCAAGTATGCGGCAAAGAGTTTGTCCGTCAACGCCGTCGTTATCCCACGCCGACATACACGAGCAAAGACCAAGACGTGTGTCGGGAGAAATCTCGTCAAGAGCATCTCTCATAGCCCTTGCGTATTCACGGAGAGCATCGCCGTTTACCTTTAGCCAAGCATCTCGGTACTTGTTTTTCTCTCCCGAAATTGCTCTTGCTTGAAGCTCAGCGGGGGTTATTTGCTCGCCAAGAATATCGCATATTTTATTCATATGGAGCTTGCAGGTGCAAACAATACCCGAATTTATTAAAAATCCGTAGCGGAAATCGTCGTCAAATAATATTATATCAACGCCTGTTTTTGCTATATCCTTGATGTACCCACACATAAGCGCCTTGAAATCCTCGTCAAGCGGACAGGCAACCGTCGGATGCTCTTCGCCACTTGCTGCGGTCATCCTTGTAAAATTGTCCTTTCCCCTAAACATAAAGGTCCAAAGCCAAGCACCAACCTCAAAGCCGTTTGCTTTGAAAAAGGCACACTCGTCTTTAAGTAAGGCAAGTAGCTCCGTACGGTTTTTTGTGTTTGTATCTATTTGATCGAGCGCAAGAAAAACACGCTCCGTGCCGAGCTTTTTCAGGTCTGAAAGAACTCTGCTGTGCCCGCCGCTTCTGTTAAGTGTTGAAAGCATTATCGGTACTGAAATTTTATACATTACGGTAACTCCCTGACAAAATAATAGCTAAATGTATTGTATCATAAGGGCTGTAAAATATCAAGTATAAATTTCCGATATAAGGACGAAAAATACGATATTCCGTAAGTCCGAAAAAATAAGTTGTAAATAATATGTAAACAATGAAGAAAGCGCTTGAAAAAAAGTTTCTACTATGATATTATATTTGAGTATCAAATCCACACACGCATTCGGCTTTGGTTTGGCGAAAGCCATAAATGAACGGGGCGTGGAGGAAAAAACCAAAGGAGGACATTAAAAATGTCAGTAATTTCTATTAAGCAGCTTCTCGAAGCAGGTGTTCACTTCGGACACCACACCAGAAGATGGAACCCCAAAATGGCTCCCTACATCTTCCAAGAGCGTGACGGCATCTACATCACCGACCTCGCAAAGAGGGTTAAGAAGTTTGAAGAAGCCTATATGTTCGTTCGCGACCTCTCCCTTGCAAACGGTACTATGCTTTTCGTTGGTACCAAGAAGCAGGCGGCAGACGCAATCAAGGAGGAGGCACTCCGCTGCGGTATGTACTACGTAAACAGCCGTTGGCCCGGCGGTATGCTCACCAACTTCAAGACCATCAAGAAGAGCATCGCTCGTCTGCATCAGATTGAAAAGATGCAGGAAGAGGGTATCTTCGACGCACTAACCAAGAAGGAGGTTGCTAAGCTCCTTAAGGAGAAGGCAGACCTCGAAAGAGATTACGGCGGAATTAAGACTATGGAAACCCTTCCTTCCGCACTCTTCATCGTTGACCCCCGCAAGGAAGCAACTGCTGTTCGCGAGGCAAAGAGACTTGGTATTCCCGTTGTTGCAATCGTTGACACCAACTGTGATCCTGACGATGCAGACTACGTAATCCCCGGTAACGACGATGCTATCCGTGCTATTAAGCTTATCGCTTCTGTTCTTGCTGACGCAATGCTCGAGGGCAAGCAGGGTGAGCAGGTAGAGGATACCGCAGCTGAAGAGGCTGAGGACGCTGAGTAAGCGTATTTTCCAACATTTATAAATAATACGATTAGGAGATAAAGAAAATGGCAGTTATTACAGCTAAAATGGTTGCAGACCTCCGTGCTCAAACCGGTTGCGGAATGATGGACTGCAAAAAGGCTCTCGTTGAGGCCGACGGTGATTTCCAGGCAGCTATAAAGGTTCTTCGTGAGAAGGGACTTGCAAAGGCTGACTCCAAGCAGAGCAGAATTGCAGCTGAGGGTATCGTTGACATTATGCTCACCGATGACAAGAACACCGCTGTTATGATCGAGGTTAACACCGAGACCGACTTCGTTGCAAAGAACGAGAAGTTCAAGGAGTTCGTTAAGGGACTTCTTCGCACTATACTTGCTAACAAGCCTGCTGACGTTGAGGCACTCAATGCTTGTGCATTTGACGGAACTGAGGATAGCGTAGAGGTTGTTCTTAAGGAGCAAATCTTTAAGATCGGCGAGAAGATCAGCATCCGCCGTTTCGTTATCGTAGAGGGAGTTCTCGCTACCTATATTCACGGTAACGGTGCACAGGGTGTTATCGTTAAGTTCGAAAGCGACGTTGCAGATAAGGACGGCTTTGCTGAGTATGCAAACAACGTTGCACTTCAAGCAGCAGCTTTCCCCTGCGAGTACGTTGACAGAACTGAGGTTCCCAAGGAAGTTATTGATAGAGAGCTTGAGATTGTTATGGGACAAATCAAGAATGATCCCAAGAACGCAAACAAGCCCGATCAAATCATCGAGAAGATGGCACAGGGTAAGCTTGGTAAGTACTTTGAGGACCACTGCCTCGTAGATCAGGAGTACTTCAAGGCTGACGAGAAGATGTCCGTTGCTAAGTACACCGAGAAGACCGCAAAGGAGCTCGGCGGCAGCATCGCTATCAAGAGCTTTGTTATCTACACCAAGGGTGAGGGTATCGAAAAGCGTGAGGACAACTTCGCTGAAGAAATCGCTAATATGGTTAAGGGTAACTAATTAGTTAAGCAAAAGAAAAATAAATAAAACGGCTGATGAAAATCAGCCGTTTTTTGTACTTACAAGGCATACGTGTATGCTTATTTTGATATTTTAGGCATAACGTAGCCCTTGCCCATTGAATTTTTAATAAGCTCGGCACTCCCCAGCTTTTTGCGAAGTGCATTTACGAAAACTCTGACGGAGCGAATTTCACTTCCAATCGGACTTCCCCAAAGCTCACGCATAATAGTTTGATAGTCCACCGTTTCACCACAGCTGTCAGCAAGTAAACACAGTAGCTTATATTCAAGCATAGTCAGGTGCACTTGCACACCGTTAAGCAGTACCGTACAACGCGAGGTGTCGATAACAAGCGCTCCGTTTTCAAATAATTTATCCTCACAAAGAAGTCGTTCCAAACGTAAAAGCAGCTCATCACATCTAAAAGGATAAGTGATAAAATCGCTATACGTCCCCCTCGAAACAGTACTTTTGAAGATGGCAAGGCTTTTTCCTGAGGGCACACACTCACACTCTCCGTCAAAGATAACAAGCTCGGCAACGCCGTCTACAATTTCATATTTACCTGAAAGCATTTCGGAAATTTCATCACGAAAAACACTGCTAATAAGAATATTTTTCATTTCGTACCTCTAAAAAACAGTTAACTCTTTAAAAATTATATCTTATTAATTTTTCTTAATAATTTCCTTTTTGTAAACCGCGTGTAAAATAGAAAAAATTTTATAAAATAAGGAAATGTTCATTATATGTTCATTTATGTATGATATACTATACTTTAATAAAATATAATACTATATTTCTTTGAAAGGCAAAGACTATGAAATACGATTTTTCTAAGGTTGAAGCAAAATGGCAAAAAAAGTGGGAAGACGCCAAGGTATTTGAGGCAAAGGACGATTTTACTCTGCCCAAATTCTACGGACTCATAGAATTCCCGTACCCTTCGGGCGCAGGTATGCACGTTGGACACATCAAGGCATATAGCGGACTTGAGGTTATTAGCCGAAAGAGAAGGATGCAGGGCTATAACGTTCTGTTCCCTATCGGCTTTGATGCGTTCGGTCTTCCTACCGAAAACTATGCAATCAAGACAGGTACTCACCCAAGAAAGGTAACCGACGATAATATCGCTCACTTTACCGAGCAGCTTAAAAGAGTCGGATTTTCCTTTGACTGGTCAAGAGTAGTTGATACCACTGAGGAAAGCTATTACAAATGGACACAGTGGATATTCCTCAAAATGTTTGAAAAGGGACTTGTTTTCCGTGATACTGCGCTTGTAAACTATTGCCCTAGCTGTAAGGTTGTTCTTTCCAACGAGGATAGCCAAGGCGGTAAATGTGATATTTGTAAGAGCGATATAGTTCAAAAGTCAAAGGACGTTTGGTATCTCCGTATTACTAAGTATGCCGACAGACTCCTTTCGGGACTTGAAGACGTTGACTACCTGCCCAATATCAAGATGCAGCAGGTAAACTGGATAGGTAAATCCACCGGTGCTTTTGTAAACTTCACCGTAAAAGAGGTTGGCGAAACTCTCCGTATTTACACCACACGTCCCGACACCCTCTTTGGTGTAACCTTTATGGTTATGGCTCCTGAGCACCCGATGCTTGAAAAGTATGCAGACAAGATTGCAAACTATGACGCAGTTGTTGCATATAGAGAAGAGTGTGCAAAGAAGACTGAATTTGAACGTACTCAGCTTGTAAAAGAGAAAACGGGCGTAAGAATTGACGGACTTTCCGCTATTAACCCCGTAACAGGTAAGGAAATCCCGATTTATATTTCCGACTACGTTATGATGGGCTACGGTACGGGTGCAATTATGGCAGTTCCCGCGCACGATGACCGCGACTATGACTTTGCAAAGAAGTTCGGCATTGATATCGTTGAGGTTATCAAGGGTGGCGACATTTCTAAGGCTGCTTATACTGAAAGCGGTGAAATGGTAAACTCCGATTTCTTAAACGGACTTACCGACAAGAAAACCTCTATTGAAAAGATGATAGCACACCTTGAAAGCAAGGGAATCGGTGAGGCAGGCGTTCAGTTCAAGATGAAGGACTGGGCATTTAACCGCCAGAGATATTGGGGTGAGCCTATCCCGATAGTTCACTGTGAGCACTGCGGTATGGTAGCAGTACCCTATGAGGAGCTTCCTCTCCGTTTGCCCGAGGTTAAGAATTTCGAGCCCGGTGAGGGTGGCGAAAGTCCACTTGCAAAGATACCCGAATACGTAAACTGCTCCTGCCCTAAGTGTGGCAGAGCCGCAAAGCGTGAAACCGATACGATGCCTCAGTGGGCAGGCTCGTCGTGGTACTTCCTTCGCTATATTGATCCCAAAAACGACGATATGCTTGCTGCACCCGAAAAGCTTAATTATTGGCTGCCCGTTGACTGGTATAACGGCGGTATGGAGCACGTTACCCGCCATATGATTTATTCTCGCTTCTGGCATAAATTCCTCTATGACCTCGGACTTGTTCCCTGCGAAGAGCCGTATGCAAAGCGTACCGCTCAGGGACTTATTCTCGGTCCTGACGGCGACAAGATGTCCAAATCCAAGGGTAACGTTGTTGACCCTAACGATACCGTTGACCAATACGGCGCCGACGTACTCCGCGTTTATATCCTCTTTATGGGTGATTACGCATCTGCTGCACCTTGGTCGGAAAGCTCCGTTAAGGGCTGTAAGAGATTCCTTGAAAGAGTAGCTGACCTTCCTGCAATGGTTAAGGGAAGCGGTGTAACCGACGGTATGGAGGCACTCTTCCATAAAACCGTTAAAAAGGTAACTCAGGATATTGAGGAACTTAAATTCAATACTGCGGTTGCATCTCTTATGACTCTTATCAATGAGATTGAGTCTAAGGGTAGCCTTACAAGCGATGAGCTTTCTGTATTTGTTCGCCTGCTTTCCCCCTTTACTCCTCACCTTTGCGAGGAAATTTGGGAGAATATGGGTAAAGAGGGTATGATAGCCCTTGCTAAGTGGCCCGAATACGACGAAAGCAAGACCGTTGACTCAACTATTGAGATTGCGGTACAGTTTAACGGTAAGGTAAGAGGCACTGTAACAATCGCAAAGGACGCAGATAAGGAAACAGTATTTGCCAAGGTAAGAGAAGAACTTGCACAGTTCTTTGACGGCAAGACCGTTGTAAAGGAAATCTACGTCCCCGGTAAGATTGTAAATATTGTTGTAAAATAAGCGGGTAGCACCCGCAGGCAAAAGGCGATGCGAGCCTTGTGCTAACACATCAAACATCGCTAAACCAAGCTTAGCGTGAAAATTACGCTGACAAAATAACAAAAAAGTTCCCCACGGAAGTGGGGAACTTTTTATATAAACTCAAATTTTAAGCTTTCGGTATTATCCTCGGAGTATTCGATTTCCTCGGAGATTATCCTTGCCATTTCGTGAATATTTTCAGGCGTTGAAACCGATGCGAGCAGTCTTTCAAGCAAGAGAGCAAAGCCAAGTGATGATGAAAATTCGTTTTCACTTTTTGCCTCGGTGCAGTGTCGGAAAACAAAATACGCAAGGGCGCGTTCAAGTGGTGTTTCAAGATTTTTTGCAACCTGTGGGTTAGATTGAAAATGCGAAAACAGCTTCCTGTGTGCATCATCAAGGTATTCAAGTCCACCTAAAATTTCACGCCAATCGTTATCGCTTTTATCCTTTGGTGTAACGGAGCAAAACGCTGAAATTTTGTTTAGACGCTCACTGTAAGATACGGTACGGTTGGAAAGAATTTTGTAAATTTCGGTACGCATTTCAGTTGCGTCAAAATCACAAACGCAAGGCTCATCTTCAAGCTCGTCTATTACGTCGAAAATGTCATACCCGTCATAGCTTAAAATGATGCGACACGCCTCTTCGCACGACATACCAAGCCCGACCTCTTTGCCTTTTGCGGTATCAAGGTAAAATCTTGGATGCTCACGGCAAATATCACATAGATAATTTTCTCCAAGCTCGGTTATGATTTTGCAAAGTCCACGCCCGTCAAGGTGCGGACATTTAGCGTTTTTGCAAAGCTTGAAATGAGGAACGCTTTTACCCGTAATGCTTGATTTTATTTTTTCGGCATATCCGCCTGAAAGCTCGGAATATTTGCGAATAGTATTTTCATCAATATCAATTTCCCACCCGACACAGCAGGAATTCTTGCACTTATCGGCTATACAAGAAAAATCCTTGTAGTAGCTTGGAGCTAAAATCATCATAATATACCACCGATACCAAAAATTGTGAAAATAATCGGGATTGTAACGCAGGACGCAAGAGTTGAAATAAATGCAATGGATGCGCCCGTTTCACAGCTTTGTCCGATACTGCGAGGGAAAACCACTGCGTTAAGTCCGCAGGGCATAGAAAAATAAATTACAGCGGTTTTTACAACGGACGCAGGGCAGATAAATGAAAGCACAAGACCTACCGAAAGCGGAATAATAAGCAAACGCATAGCGGAAATGACGTAGACGTTCCACCTTGAAAGCAGAGTTTTGAAGCTGAAACCCGAAACTACAATTCCTGCCATTATCATACTTGTCGGCGCCATACAGACTGCCGAGGTTTCAAGAAGATTTTTAGCAAAATCAGGCATAGGCACACCCGTTAGTCCTAAAACAACGCCGAGCGCGAGCGAAATCATTACGGGATTGATAAGCGATTTAAAGGAAAGAGGCTTTTTGGTGAGTAACCAATATCCGATGGTGTAGATGTAAAAGTTGGGAATTATTGAAAATGTTAGAAGCGAGGTTGCCGCCAAAGGTCCGAGCAGGGCAAGAGCTATGGGATAGCCCATATATCCCGAGTTTGGAATTGCAAGTGAATACTCACAAACCTTTTTCTCGTAATTATCCTTGCTGAGCAGTATTCCGCCAAAATGCGCAAGTATTGCAATAACGCCAAAAGCTCCGAGTGCGGCAAGTAAGAGCAAATAGTTTTCTTTGATATACGGTATGTTGAAATTGCCCCAAAAGGTCTTTATAATGTTGCTGGGCAGGAATATATAAACGAGCAAACGAGAAAGCGCGGTTGAGTGCTCGTTTTTTATGAGTCCCATTTTTCCTAGCAAAAATCCTGCACCCGAAAACAGTATTAAAATCAGCACCTGGCTAAAAACGGTTAGCATTTTGGTTATCCCCTTAATAATTATTTATATTATTATACAACACAAAAACTTATTTGTAAATAGAAAAAGCAAAAAAACAACCGTCAAAATCAATAATTAAGGAAGAATAGAGTTGTGCAAATAGCCAAATTTTTTAAAATACCCAAAATAGTATTTATTAATTTAAAAAAGTATGATACAATTATATTGAAGTAATAAATACAACATACGGAGGATACATAAAATGGCAATCAAATTAAGAGTACTTCACTACCCCGACACCCCCAAGCTTTCCGCACTTTGTAAGGACATCAGCTCCGCATACGAGAACGTAAAGTATGACAAAATTCCCCCTGCATACCCCTGTGAAAACGAGAAGCTTCTTGTCGCTATCATTAAGACCGGCGGAGAAATGAAAGCAGAGCTTAAGAATTTTATCGGCGACCTCACCAAGAGCAGAGCTCAGAACGTTCTCTTCATATTCGGCTGCAACGAGGCAACCGGTAAGAAGATTGAAGAGCTTGCTGTAAATGCAGGCACAAAGCTTGCAGGCGAGAGCAAGTATGTTAAGTTCCCCTTCCTTCCCTTCCTTGACCTTAGCGCAGCAACCAAGCAGGAAATAAAGGATGCAGTGAAGGCGGCATACGATCCTCTCAACGTTTAAGGCTTATAAATTTTAAGCAGACCAAAAAAGGCGGTTTAATACCGCCTTTTTTTACCGCCGATTGCTTCTCGCCGTACAGCAAGTACGTCTCGGCGCAAAGCAACGGTTCTGCATAAAATTTCGTTGCCTTAAATCGTTGAGTTTAATTTTAGGGCGCTGGATTACACCCAAAAAAGGCGGTTTTAAAACCGCCTTTTTATTTATCCTCACGCACAAGAAAGCGCACAAGAGGTATTTTTGAAATTATTTTTTCGCCCTTCGGGATAAGTTCCACATCCGATTTTGTGATAGCACCGAGCACAAGCAGTGCAAGAGCGTAAACAACAGCCGCAACGCCGATTGAAACCAGAACCATCAGCTTTATTTCGCCAAACAAAAACACAGATGCCTTGTAAATTCCTGCCGCAGTAAGCGAGCATATTGCCGCCGCAATGATTGGACGAACAAACGTGCGAATACAGGAAAAGCGAAGCGAAGCGTACTTGACAAGGAAGTAAAAATTAAGTGTGGTTATGGTAAAATAGAAAAGGAAGGTGCTAATGGGGGAAGCATAGATACCAAGATACGTTTCGCCGATTTTTACGGCAGGTAAAAGATATGCGCCTATACCCTTGACGGCAGCTCCTGCAACCATTGAAATAATTGAATATTTTTGCAGCTTCATTGCCTGAAGCATACCGTTTGTTACTGCCATAACTCCTATAAGGAAAACCGACGGTGCGAGTGTGCTGAGAAGCGGAGCAGCCATTTTAACGCTTGCAAGCTGGGTATTTGAGTCGCTTGAAAAAATAAGCTTTAGTATAGGCAGACTCATAACGGCAAGTCCAAGAGAGCAGGGAGTAGAAATTATAGCCGAGAGCTTAAGCGATTTTTCGGTCAGTAGATTTGTTCGTTTTTGGTCGCCAAGCGTTTTTGCCGAAATCAAGGACGGTATAAGCGTATTTACTATCGGGTAGATTAATACTGGCGGCAGGTTAAACAGTGTAACGCAATATGCGGTATAGTTGCCGTATGCTGCCATAGATGCTGTTTCGCTTATTCCGATATCCTGCAAACGACTGATTACGATAAGCGTATCAAACATAGATGACATAGAAAGTAGGGACGAAGAAAGCATTACGGGAATTGCGATTTTAAAGAAAGCTCCAAGCAGCCTTGAGGAGCTTTCACTCTCAGCTGTGATAGGCTCGTCTTTATGGGCAAGACACCTTGAAGCAAATGCCGATATAGAAAGAAACGCAGCACTTGCGCCCATACCTACGGTTACGCCGAGAATTGCGTAGGCGGCGACCTTGTAAAGCTCATAGCCCTTGGAAAGCGCATAAGAGCCGAGAAGAATACCGATTATAAGCTTTAACAGTGATTCGATTATCTCGGAAATTGCAGTTGGAGCCATTTGCCTGCGGCCTTGGAAATATCCGCGTACAGTGCTTGTAACGCAAACAAAAAACAGTGCAGGAGCAATAGCCATAATGCAAAGGAAGGCTTTATCAGCCGAAATAAATGCGGAAATTCCTCTTGAAAAAACAAGCATCAGAGCAGTGCCGAGCAGTCCTATGGCTGAAAATACGGTAAGAGTTAGTTTAAAAAGCTTTTTTTCAGTTGCGGGATTGCCTTTTGAATTGTACTCCGAAATCATCATCGAGAGAGCAACGGGTACGCCTGCGGTTGAGAGCATATAAAGCCAAGTGTATATTTGGTATGCGGTATTAAAATATCCCATACCCTCATCTCCGAGCATATTAGTTAGCGGAATTTTAAATACAAGTCCGATAACCTTTGTAAGCAGGTTTGCAACGGTTAGCACCAGTACACCGCCAAGAAAAGTACCGCTTTTGCTTTTTTTCAAGTTGACTACGCCTCCTTTCCGAAAAATAATGCTAATGGCATACGCTTTTTAAATAGTGTATGCCATAATTTTATCAAATATTATTAACCTAGTAGAATTTTTTTAAGGATTTCAAGACCTTTGTTTATTTCATCATAAGTGATAGTAAGAGGTGGAAGCATACGAAGAACATTTTTTCCTGCGGTGAGCATCATAAGTCCGTTTTCAAGACATTTCTTTACTGTATCCTTGTGAGAAATGCTTACCTCGATACCTATCATAAGTCCAAGTCCGCGCACGTCCGTAACACAGGGAGCGCCCCAAGACTTAACGGTATTTTTTATGTATTCGCCCTTTTCATTTACTTCTTTTATAAAATCGGGAGAGCAAACCTTATCCATAACAACGTTTGCGCCTGCACAAACGGCGGGGTTTCCGCCAAAGGTTGTGCCGTGATCTCCTGCACCGAGAACTGCTTCTACCTTTTCGCCAAGAACACACGCACCGATTGGAAGTCCTCCGCCAAGACCTTTAGCTAAAGTCATAACGTCTGGGATTACTTCGTAATTTTGGAAAGCGAAAATCTTGCCTGTTCTTGCGATTCCTGTCTGAACCTCGTCAAATATAAGCAATATATCGTTGTTAGTGCAAATCTCTCTTAAATTCTTTATGTAATTGCTATCAAGGATATTAACACCGCCCTCGCCCTGCACGACCTCGCACATAATGGCGCAAACGGTATTATCAAGCTCCTTTGTAAGTGCCTCTAAGTTTCCTGCGGGAACGTATACAAAGCCTTCGGTAAAGGGGAAGAAATACTTGTGAAAGACGTCTTGACCTGTTGCGGAAAGCGTGGTAACTGTTCTTCCGTGAAAGGAGTTTACAAGGGTGATAATCTTTGCTCGTCCCTCGCCGTATTTATCAAAGCTGTACTTTCTTGCAACCTTGATTGCCGCCTCGTTAGCCTCAGCGCCGCTATTTTGGAAGATAACCTTTTTCATTCCGCTTGTATTTACTATCTTTTTTGCAAGAGCAGAGCTTGGCTCAGAATAGTAATAGTTCGATATGTGCTGAATTTTGCAAAGCTGAGAGTATACTGCCTTTGCCCATTCGTCGGGCGCAATTCCAAGGGAGTTTACTCCGATACCTGAGGTGAAGTCGATATATTCTTTGCCGTCAGTGTCAACAAGCGTTGCGTTTTTTCCGTGATCGGGTATAAGATTTAGTCTGCCGTAGGTCGCGGCAATATATTCCTTGTCAATACCGATAATTTCATTTGAATTCATTTTGTAACTAACCTCGTTTTACATACTGAAAAGTGTACCTGCGCCCTCGTCGGAGAGCATTTCGAGTAGGATGGAGTGAGGGAAACGTCCGTCGATGATACAAGCGTTTTCGACGCCCTCTTTAAGCGCGTCGGCACAGCAACGGATTTTAGGAATCATACCGCCCTTGATAACTCCCTGCTCAATCATTGGCTCAATTTCGTCAAGCTTGATATGAGGAATAAGCGTTGCAGGGTCCTTGGGGTCTTTCATAACACCCGCAATATCGGTGAGTAATATGAGGTTGGTAGCTCCAAGAGCCGCCGCAATCTTTGCCGCAGCAGTGTCTGCGTTAATATTATAAATGGGATTTTCGTCGATACCTGCGGCAACGGTGCTTACAACGGGGATAAATCCGTTTTTGATGTTTGCTCGGAGAATTTCGGCGTTGCAACCTATTATCTCACCAACGTTACCGTAATCGTATCCGTCGCCCGAAAGCTTTCTTGCGACAAGCATAGAGCCGTCAACGCCGCTAAGACCGACAGCCTTGCCGCCGATTTTCTGAATGTAGTTTACAAGCCCCTTGTTGACCTTTCCGCAGAGTACCATTTCAACAACGTCCATAGTTTCGTCGTCTGTATAGCGAAGTCCGTTTACGAATTTTGATTCCTTGCCGATTTTGTCAAGCATATCGTTGATTTCAGGACCGCCGCCGTGAACAAGCACGATGTTGATACCGATACAGGATAGAAGCACGAGGTCGGAGATAACCGCCTCTTTAAGCTCCTCGTTAATCATTGCGTTACCGCCGTATTTGATAACAACGGTTTTTCCGCTGTATTTTTGTATGTAGGGTAGCGCACGTGAGAGTGCATAAGCCTTTTCAAGATTAGAGAGCTTAGTTACCTCTTCGGGAGTTTGTTCAATGTTGTTAGTATTCATAATAACACCTTTTTATAATTAGAATTCCTGCGGAGCCATATTAAGTCCCGCATCCTCAGGTAAATTAAACCAAATATTCATATTTTGAATAGCCTGACCTGCCGCACCCTTGACCATATTGTCGATAACTGAGGAAACGATAAGTCGGTTGTTTCTCATATCGAAGTGAAGTGATATGTCGCAGTAGTTAGAGCCGCGAACGTTTTTGATGTTTGCATAACTGCCGATAGGCTCAAGACGGACAAATCTTTCATCTGCGTAAGTTTTTTCATAGTACTCGATAACCTGCTCCTTGGTAACTCCGTCCTTTAAGGTCATATAAACCGAGGATTCAATTCCTCTGTTGACGGGGAGAAGATGAGGTACAAAGGTTACGGTGAGAGGCTCGCCTGCAATGTCGGAGAGCGTTTGCTCAATTTCGGGGGTATGTCTATGCTCGCCTGCCTTGTATGCGGCAAACGCCTCGTTGGTATCGGGGTAGTGAGTGCCCTGAGTAAGACCTCTTCCAGCTCCCGTAACACCCGACTTGGAGTCGATTATGATACCCTCAGTCTTAACAAGTCCGTTTTTAAGCGCAGGAAATGCCGCAAGAGCGATAGAGGTAGGATAGCAACCGGGATTGCCGATAATCTTTGCCTGCTTTACGGTATCTCTATAAAGCTCAGGAAGGCAGTATCTTGCGTACTTGTGTATTTCGGGGTGAGAATATTCTCTCTTGTACCACTCTGCGTAAGCCTGACCGTCGTACATACGGAAGTCTGCTCCAAGGTCGATAAGGAGCTTATTTTTTGCAAGGCACTGTTCTGCAAGTGGCTCACTTAAACCGTGAGGAAGCGATGCAAAGATAACGTCGCTTTCGTCAATTACCGCATCGGCGTTAACAAGCGTGTAGTCCGCAATCTTTTTGAAATTCGGGTAAACCTCGGAGAGCTTTTTACCCTCAAAGGAAACTGATGAAACCGCCGCTATTTCAACGTACGGGTGGTTTAAAAGTATCTTTACAAGCTCTGCGCCCGCATAACCCGTAGCACCTATAATACCTGCTTTTATCTTTTTATCCATTGTTTAAAATTCCTTTCTTGCGTTAAGAAATTCACGGCAGAGAGCGAGTTGCTTTTTTACCGATTCGGCGGCAGGACCGCCCGTTACCTTACGTCCGTTCACACAGTTCATAAGGTCAACCGCCTCGTAAACACCGTTATCAAATATAGGCGAGAAGCTCTTGTATTCGTCGATGGTAAGCGTTTCGAGTGTCTTGTCGTTGTCTATGCAGTATGCGATAATCTGTCCCGTAATCTTGTAGGCATCACGGAAGGGAAGTCCATTTTTAACAAGATAGTCTGCACAGTCTGTCGCATTTATAAAGCCCTTTGATGCGGCACGGCGAAGTACGTTTACACGGACAGTCATCGTTTCAAACATCTTTGTAAATATATCAATGCAAAGCTTGGTGTTGTCAAGTGCATCAAAAATTGCCTCTTTATCCTCCTGCATATCCTTGTTGTATGCAAGGGGAAGTCCCTTCATAACGGTAAGCAGGGTGATAAGTGAGCCATATACACGTCCGCTTTTTCCTCGTACAAGCTCCGCAATATCGGGATTTTTCTTCTGCGGCATAATAGACGAGCCGGTTGAGAAGGCATCATCAAGCTCGATAAATCCGTATTCGGACGAGCACCAAAGGATAATTTCCTCCGAAAAACGGCTCATATGCGTCATAAGAATAGCGAGAACTGAAGCAGCCTCAAGGCAAAAATCTCTGTCGGAAACGCCGTCCATAGAGTTTTGCATAACCGAGTCGAAGCCAAGCTCGGCGGCAACGCTTTCGCGGTCAATATTGTAGGTAGTAGTAGCAAGAGCGCCCGAGCCGAGAGGGAGAGTATTCATACGGACGAGTGCGTCCTCTATTCTCGTTACATCTCGCATAAGCATTTGCGCATAAGCCATAACGTAGTGCGCAAAGGTTACAGGTTGCGCTCTTTGAAGATGTGTATATCCGGGCATTACCGATTCAAGATGCATATCCGCCTTATTCGCTATTGCGTCGATAAGTGTAAGCACCGAATTTTTAATATCGGCAAGGTAGGAGCGCACGTACATTCTTGTATCAAGAGCAACTTGGTCGTTGCGGCTTCTTGCTGTGTGCAAACGTTTACCCGCATCGCCTATACGGGCGGTAAGCTCCGCCTCGATAAACATATGTATATCCTCAGCCTCATTATCAAACGGAAGCACACCGCTTTCTATATCAGCAAGAATTTCACCAAGCGTCTTTATGATAAGCTCGGAGTCCTCTTTGGGGATAATTCCCTGTCTGCCAAGCATAGCGGCGTGAGCTATGCTTCCCGTTATATCCTCTTTATACATTCTTTGGTCAAATGATATAGAGGAGTTGAAATCGTTTACCTTGGAGTCGAGCGCCTTTTTGAAGCGTCCCTCCCACATTTTTTTGCTCTGCATATTCACAGATCCTTTCGCATAAAGCTATCGCATTTTATATTCTTTTAATATTATAATACTCTTTTAATAAAAAAACAAGTGTTATTTTCAACAAATATAAACAATGTTATTCAATAGTTTTGCATAAAAATACATAAACAATTGAATAAAATGAAGAAAA
>JAZOML010000046.1:0-15271 GCA_045653945.1 Eubacteriales bacterium | reverse complement strand
AGCATTGAGTTTTATGAACAAAGTGAATATTCAAGCAAGATTAATGATATAATAACAAATATTTTTGAACACATTATAGAATTAACCAAAAATTACGCAGATATACGAAAGATTAACATCTTTGTCTATTATATAGAAAATGATAAAAACACATACGAACTTCTCTCGCAAAAGTACAATTTGACTCGTCAAAGAATGCTTCAACTACGTGAAAGAGGAGAAAAAAGTTTTTTAAAGCTTTACAGTAAACATAAAAACGATGAAGAGCTTTCCTGTTACATAAATTGCATATACGATATATTTGAAAGCCTAAGCGATGGAGAAATTTTAGGCTTGTTGATTTGTGAATGTGTTGAACTTAGTAGACGAAAGATTGATTTTTTTATCAAATTTTTATTTAATAAATCATTTTTGCCAAGATTAGACGAGTTACGAAAAGCCAATGCATTGTCATTAAAAGAAAATAATAAACAAGAAAAAATACTATCTAAAAAACGCGAAATAGTAGAAGCTTTACTGTCGAAAACTTGTTTTCCAGCTGATTTTGCAGGGATGCCGTCAGCACCTATTAAAAAATATGAAGGTGATGTCAAATTAGAATATTATGAGGCAGTCAAAACGAAGCTTGAAAAACTTTCTCCTTGTATTAATTTTGTGGAATATCCTGATATTATCTATTATACTTCCACTCAAACGGAGCATCGCCCCAATTTTTTTGTTGTAACCGAAGAAGGAAAATGTATTTTGCTGGTTATTGTTGCGATTGAAAGGATGTCTTTATTTTACAACGTTAATAGATTTAATGAGCTTCATAATTTTTGCAAGGAAAACGGATACGGTTATATTGTTTGCGACACACATTTTAGAACTATATTTCAAATAAAGAGTATAAAAATAAACGTAAAGCTTGAAGATAAATTAAATTCTATATTGGATAGAAACGGTGTAATTACTTGGTTTGATATAGAACGTTTACGCAAAGAACATTGGTTGGATGGTAAAATTATATCTGCATACGTGCTTCAAAATAAACTGCTTTTTTCTCTTGAACCTTTTTGCATAAAAAAACGCTTATATCCTTTAAAAACGGACTGATTCAGTTGAATCAGTCCGTTTTTAACCCAGTGCCACGTCAAGTATCATCATCAGGGAAAAACCTATACAAAACATAAGAGTCGCGACGTCGGTGTATTTGCCCTCGGAGATTTCAGGGCAAAGCTCACTGATAACCACGTAAATCATAGCTCCTGCCGCAAAGCACATCATATACGGCAGTATCGGAATTACGAGAGGGGCAGCGAGAATCATTAAAATACTGCCGAGCGTCTCGGTTATAGCCGATACTATGCCTATAAAAAACGCATACGTGCGGCTTTTTCCGTCAATATAAATCGGCAAAGAGATAATAGCGCCCTCGGGGAGATTTTGTACTCCGATGCCAAGAGCAAGTGCGAGTATTCCCGACAGTGAAACAAGCGGCTCGCCTGTAAGGTATGCTGCGCACATAACACCAAGTGCCATACCCTCGGGAAAATTGTGTATTATGATAGCAAGTAACGTGAGTAAATTGCCGTTTTGAGGCTTTGTGGGTGTGATTGAACTGATTTTTGCGAGAATTTTGTCGAGCGCAAAAAAGAAGATTATCCCAAGCCAAAGTCCAATGGCGGCGACGATAAACGGTGGCAAAAAGCCGTCCTGTGCAAGTTCTATCGAGGGGATTATAAGGCTCCACACCGCCGAGGCTATCATAACCCCTGCCGCAAAGCCGTTCATTGACTTGCAAAGCAGGGCGTTACAGGATTTGCCAACAAAAAATACACAAGCCGAGCCTATAAAAGTTCCAAGAAACGGTATCAAAATAATTTTAATTATATCCGTAAGCATAACTCTACCTTTGTTTTTTTATTATATTGTATGCAAAGGTAACGCGCCTTGACAAAAATGCGTTTTGTGTGTATAATTTTAAGAAAGTAACATATAATGGTAGGGAAGACACAATGCAAAGATGGACGAGAAAGGAATACTATGCAGTGTACGAGGCAATCGGAATGACCTCGCCACTCAGTCTTGAGGAAAAGCATAGAGTGTACCTTGAAAGAGCGAGGGCGACGCAGGCGTTTTCTTTCAGAATGTCTAACAGCGATAACGAAAAAATGGCAATCGCAGCGGCGCTTGACTATCAGATAAATTTACGAAAAGACCTTATCAAGGGCTATCCCGAAAGACATAATGCGGTAGTAAAAGAGCTTAAAAGAATTGAGATTTGGGAGAAGGCGAAAAAGAAAATTCTTGCGGCGATAAGCGATGAGAAGTAAAAAACTGAAAAAAGTGAAAAATAGGGGTTGACAAACGCTAAAATATATGCTATAATAATTAGCGTGGCAAAGTCATACGGTGTATGAGAATGCCGGAGTGGCGGAACTGGCAGACGCACGGGACTTAAAATCCCGCGAGCTAATCCCTCGTGCCGGTTCGATTCCGGTCTCCGGCACCAAAGCCACAAAGTTAATATCGCGGGGTAGAGCAGCTCGGTTAGCTCGTCGGGCTCATAACCCGGAGGTCAGGAGGTTCAAATCCCCTCCCCGCAACCAAAAAGAACAGACACCCAATCGGGAGTCTGTTCTTTTTCGTTACGAAGTGGACTTTAGTGCGTCCTACCCTCCTAAGTTAGAGTCCGAGCGCCGTAAGGCGCGTCGGTACCTATTCCGCCAAAGGCGGAATCCTGCCAATTCGGACCTATGCGGTTTGATTTTAATCAATGTGTGTAGGTCTAATAAAACAATAAACCCGAATGGCAGATAACCCGATTTCACCCACCCAATCGGGTGTCCTGTTCTTTTTCGTCACGGAGTGGACTTTAGTGCGTCCCGCCCTCCTAAGTTAGAGTCCGAGCGCCGTAAGGCGCGTCGGGACCTATTCCGCCGAAGGCGGAATCCTGCCAATTCGGACCTCTGCGGTTTGACTTGATATAAGTTAAAAGCGACAGCTAAATACCTTTCGGTAAAAAGCTGTCGCTTTTTTATTTACTAAGCTTATGCTTAGTGTTTGATTTCGGTTAGGAAAACCGAATAGATTAGTTTATGCCGTGTGGCTCGGTAATTCTAACCACTGTGCAGTCTGCAATAGTGGGCTCTTTTTCAAGAGGCTCCTCGTTGAATCCAAAGAGGAAACCAAGGTTGTAGAGATAGCCGGATAGATATTCGCCGGTAAGAGCTGCTGCTTTATCCATAGCATCATTGTAATCGGGAAGATCTGCTATGAACAGGTTGCTATCGTCGGTATAGCTTGCACCACCAACGTCGCTGACAAATATAGGAGGCATTGCTGGTTGACCCTGAGCAGCGGCATGAATTGCATCAACGATACCGTTGTGTCCGTAGCTTCCATAGGTATCGTCCATATCAAGGAGTATTTTATCCCCGATGGTTACAGTACCGTCAATATCCGATGTGATATTTGACATAGATAAGGGATTGAAATCAGCATCCATATTAAGTGCTATCAAATTAAAGAACTTATCGCCGCCAATATTTATTTCGAATGATGATTTTGGTGTGAATGATTCAAACAGTAAATTCCACTGTTTAGCCTTTTCTAAAATATTTGTTGCGCCGTATGATTTAAACCAAGACTCATCTCCCTTGACATAAGAGAATACGGTGCTTTCGTTATCAATTTTTATTATGGATTTGCTTCCTGCTTTGGTATTAAACTCCGATGTGGGATTCTTACACATAGACATAATAACAGGGCCGCCGCACTTACTAATAAAGGATTTGTTAATGTTTACAGTGATAGGTCTATATCCTTCGTGTATACTTCCGTCGTAATCATCATTGTCATTTTGGTCAAGAATGTTTGAAGACCAAGTGGAAATATGGTTGTTCCAAGAATTGTAGAAGGTACAGTAATTCAAATTAACGGTAAGGTCGTCGTATTCTGCCATTAAAGCAGAGAAGTACGCCTCGATGTTAACTGCATTCAAATTGTAGGTAGCGTGAGCAACCTTTATAGCCATTATACCAAGCTTGGAACGGATAGCTGCAAGCTCACTTTGTACGGGTACTGACGGGTCGTTGTCGTGGAATCCGAGAGCATATATGTTGCATACGTATTTATCCGAGTAGAAAGTGCTTACGTTGTCGAGTAGAGTGCCGGAAGCATTTATTCTTATAAGCTCAGAGGAAGAAATTTCGTTGTCGTCGTTTGAAGCAACGCCGTTTACATCGATGGTACCCTTAAGCGCAACGGTTGGGATGTTGTTAGAAACGATAGTGAAATAGTTACCGTAGAGATTGAATACCTCGGTAGCTGAGTCAGCAGACTTAGACTCTGTAAATACACGGTAGAAGATTGACTGGTGGTCCCATATATACTTAGTGCCATCTTTTGCGGTAAAGAAGTATTCAGAAGGGAAGTCAGATTGGTTAAGTATAAGATTACTGTGTATTACGATTCCGTTGATACTGTTTACGTATTCTGTGTACTGCTCATAAGACATATTTTCAATTCCTGCTACGTTGTTAGATGCAAGGAAGGGATGAAGCAGTGTGAGCATAGTTTTGCCGGAATTACCTAATTCAGCATTGTAGTTAGTCAACAGGTTAAGCTCAATAGCATTGTTTTCGCTTATGTTATAAGCATCAACAACAGTTATATGAATAGAGGTTACGTAATCGGGATAATCCTTGTGAGCCGTAGTAATAATAAAGTTTTTACCTATAGCATTTTCGGTAAAATCGAAGGTGTGGTTAACCTCATCGATTTTTACGTACTCCTCGCCGACCTCTACACCGTCAAGTGTAACAGTTGACTTACTTACGTACTTAAGTCCTTTTAGTTCTGGAACTTCGTTGATAATATCGAACATTTGGAAGTTCAATTCATATTTGAAGGGGTTGTCATCGCCAACGAAGTAGTAGTATCCTGAATCAAGGAATTTAGAAGAATAGGTTTTATTCTTCCAAGCAACGATGCTTGCAGGGTCTGCAACGCCGGTGATGATGAAGTTCTGGTCTGCAACAGTTACCTTTACAGGCTCGGATACAATACCGAGATAAGTAGTGGTAATCGTATAGTCATTGCCCGTAACAGAGGTATCCACGTTGTGAGTAAACTCGGTTACTTCTCTGATAGTGGGCTCCTGCATACCAACGAGGTAAACGTAAATCTTACCAAGTCCTTCGGTGGAGAATGTGCTGCCAAGCTGAACAATATTTTTGAAATTATCGGTGTTGATAACAATCTTTTCTATTTCGTAAACGGTGATTTGCTTAGTTTCGCTCACTCCGTTTGCAGTAATAGTAAGAGTTTTATTACCCGCTACTGTAACGTCAAGATTTGCGGTTATACCGTAATCTACGAGATTTTCAAGCTCTGACTCTACCGTTTTACCGTTTTCAAGATAAAGAGTAAGGTTAATCTTGTTGAAGTTATAAGCTTCTCCCTTGATACCGTAGGGAGCGGAGTTAACAACGATATCGGTAACCTTAGGCATTATTACCGAAACGGTTACAGTGTCGGTTTTATCCATATAGGTAACTGTAAGCTCATAATCACCAAGAGAAGCCGAGGTGAAGTCGGAAGTAGTTACACCGTCTTCCGTTGAATAAATCTTTGTAAAGCCGTAAGTGTAGTTTGCTTTTACGGAAACGACAATAGCATCTCCCTTGAATACGGTTAGAGCGCCGTTATATTCAATGTTTATGAGCTCTGCATCCTCAAACTCAGCGTAGACCTCAATATCTTTCTTGAATTCAACGCCACAGTAGGTGAAAACGTACTCCTTGGTTTCCTCTGATTTGGTGATATCAAGAGTGAGAGTGGGGAGTGTTACGTTGGCGTTAAAGCTACGCTCGTGTATATTACCGTTAGTATCAGTAATAGTTACTTTTATTTTAGAGGTATCAAAAGTAGTGTTTAATCTATAGCTGTTATTGATTCCAGTAAATTCAACACTTGCTATTTCTACAACAGTGATCGTTGCAGTTGCAGTCATACCTGATTCAGGGTGAGTAACGGTAATAGTAGTCTGGCCTGTTACGGTAGAATCTATTTCAGAGAAAACGAGTTCGTCATTTTCAACGGAGTCCTTTGTTGAGCCGTACTCATAATAGAGATATGCAGTGATATTTGAGGTATCAAGAGTCTCTCCCTTTATTAGATATCCAAGATTTGTTTCGCTAAGCAGAAGTCCCGAAATGCTGGGCTCTATAACCTCAATATTAACCGTAAAGCTCTTGGTTATACCATTTTCGGTATCGGTATAAGAATAGGTAAGGGGATAAGAGCCTATTTCAGCATTGTTAACAGAACCGTCAAGCGTAAGGCTTTCAATCGTAAGTATCTCGGTATATCCGAAGGTGAAGCTTGCCTTAGCTTTTATGCCGGAGCCGTTAAAGGGCTCGGTTACGAAAATCTGCTTATCAAGTCCTGATACGTATTCAAGCTTGATTAACTCTGCGTCTGTGCGGTCAGCATAGACGGTGATGTTGTATTCCTTCGAAGAACCGTAGTAGCTGAACGCTATTTTTGTGGTCTTTTCGTGAACGCCGTCAAGAGGGTTAAGAGTCTGGTCGAATTTCGTCTTATCTACGGTTATTTTATCCGCAGGAATAGTGTAGGATTTGCCGTTAGTAGCGGTTACGGTTGCTATGAGGTTAGAAAGGTCGAGCGTTTCGTTAAATTTAATAGATCGTTCGAAGCCCGAGAAGTCTATGGATTGTACACCGACAACCTCAATGTTACACTTTGCGCTCATACCGTTATATGTACCTACGAGAGTTTTTGTGCCTGTTGTAGCAGTATCAACAGTAGAGAAGGTGATATCAGAGTTTGAAATGTTTTCGATGGTGGAGTTGTTGTAATGAAGGACACCTGTGATAGCAGAGGTATCTAGTGTGCCGCCCACAAGAATTTGCTTATCGAAGCTATTAAGCTGGAAAGTAAATTTTGAGGGAGCTTTCTTGAGTACGTTGATTTTGATTTCACATCTTTTGCCCAGGTACTCAACAATAAGTGTTTGTTCGCCTACGGTGTCGGGGTCTATGTTTTGTATCACAGTAAGCTTATCGGAGGTAACCGTTTTAGTTAAACCGTCCGAATAGTGTGCGGTAACCTTTAGGTCTGTCAGGTGGAAATCTGCGCCCTCATAGAACGTTGTCTGAATTCCTGACAAATAGGTTATGCTTGCAAGAGTAACGTCGGTTATACTTGGGCCGTCAGATGATGACTTGACGTTAATCGTTGTTGTAACAGAGCCACCCTCATAACTTACAGTATACTCTATTTTTCCTACCTTTGAGGTATCAATAGAACTGATAGTTACGTCTGAGTAGCCTACTTCTTTGGTCTCGCCGTCATTATATGTAACCTTGACCTTGAGATCTGAAAAATCAGGGGTATCGCCTATTTGCACTTCGGCAGGCGCACCGCTCAATATCTGAAGACTTTCAACCTTTTTGTTTGCTATCGAACAAGAAGAAAGCGCCAGAATTGAGACTACAATCAAAAATAAAACAAATATTCTTTTTTTCATTTGTTTTTACCTCCGTTGTATTTTTTAATTTTTTTATATAATAAACCCATCAGGGAATATAATATACAACTATTTCATCCGAAATTGTCGGATTTTGATGTGAGTAGATGTAAACCTTTACTGAAACAGGGTTAGTGCCGTTGACGTTAAATGTCAGAAGTCCGTTTTCGTCAATGGAAGCAACCTTGGTGTTATTATCAAGAGCATATATAATCTTTTTATCGCTTGCGTTATCGGGAGTTATCTTACACTCTAACTGAAATGATTTCTCGGTTCCGTTTGCTCTAAAAATCATATACTTGTTTCCGGTTTCACGGTCTACGGAATAATCGCTTAAAATTTCAAGCGACTCTACGTAAATTACCTCGTTATAGGTGCTGGCCTTAAGACCAAGAAAACCAACGACGGTAATAGACGCTACGTATATAAGGAAAATTAAAATTATTACTGATTTTTTCATTTTATTTCTCCTTATAGTATAACTTTACCTTTGAAATGAAAATATAGACTTTCCAACAAAGGGCCACTAATGAAACAAGCGCTAATCTGAAATATACGCTGTGATTTTCACGCGCCATAAGCAAGAGCATTACGATAATTGCAATGACAAAGGATGCGCCGAAGGCGAATGCGGTTGCTTTAATTTCGTTGGGGTTTGATTCGTTATTTCCGATTGTTGCGTAAATCTCAATTTGCGGATTCATAATATCACTTTCCGCGCAAAGGAATAAGTGAGTAAGATATATAAAAAAGATACCGAAAAAGAGGAAAACAACATCAATGGTTGAAAGTGTGGTAAGACTTTTTGTAACGAATGCCGTTGTGATAAGCGAAATTGTTACAAAAATTGTATTAGGCATAAGCTTTGCAAGAATCAACCATATTGGATCGGTAGGTTGAGTCTTGATAAGATAGCTTGAACGTCCGTCCTTAGAGTAAATACTTGCTGCGTAAACATTTGAGTTGAGCGCAATAAGAAGAATTATAAGCACGTTAAACGTTACTATCATAAATTCACCGAGTTGAGCTACGTTCATTGCTGCAAATACCTTATTTAAAAGCATTATAAGCACCGGAATTGAAATTGCGGTTAAAACGTTAGAATACATTCTATCGGGAGATTTTATAGCAACCCTCATTTCGTGTATGAAAGAGGCAAGCTTTTTGTTGAATAAGATATTCTTCTTAGTTTTCACCGGCTTCTTTTTGTATTCAAATGGTGTAGACGCCATCTTGTAAAAGAGGGGCTTTACGATAAATACTGAAATAAACGCAAGACATAGAATAGCGCCAACAAGAATAAGAAGGCGTATCATACTTTGTCCAAGATTGAATGCGGCAAAATTATCACCGCCAAGTATAAGTAACGTAAGATTGTAAACCGGTTTAAGTAGCCGCTCACTTGCCGTAGCGGTTGGGTTGTAGTAAGCATATCCCTTAAAGAAGGTTTGCAGTTGTATCTTTATGATACTTATTTGATCGTAGAAGGCAATGTTGGTAGGAATTAGCGAGATTACGTACACAACCGCCCAAACAATGGCTCCACCGACCAATACCATACAAGTATTTTGTAAAAGCTTATATTGATTGAATATATTTCCTATCCACATTCCCGGAATAGAGAGAAAGGCACTGAGAGCGACGGTAAACATCGTAATAAATAAGAAGCTTAAAAGCATCCAAAAATAATATACCGGCTCGTATCCGTGCAAGAAGAAATATGACAAAAAGAGAGGAACTAAGAACGAGAACGAACGCTTAAGCTCAAAAATGTAGAATATGATTATCTTAGATAAGAAAATCTGCATAGGCGTTGCGGGCAACGTCAAAAGAACCGCATTGTCTTTGGAGTAATAAAGCGATTTAGTAAGTCCTATCGTACAGCTGAATGTAGATGCAAGTAGCATAACGATAAAGATAAACGACATTACCGATTGAGGTACTATATCTATAAGGCTGAAAAGGCTGAACATTTTTGCTACCATAATAAAAACGTAGCAAAGTGCAACTACGAAAGCAAACTTTAAAAATGTCAAAAGGACATTTATGATAAAGTTGAACGCAGAGTTTTTTGAAATTTCAATACGCTTGAAGCTTATCTTCTCGTGAAGCTGCATTTTTACAAGTGTAAATAATGTATTCATGTGCTTGTCTTAGCCACCTTTAGTTCTTCATTTAGCATATCGGGTGCTTCGTTTTCATCTTCGGAATTTATAATGCTAAGGTAGAAATCTTCAAGACCGATTCCTTTTTCCTCAAGCTCCTTAATGGAAACGCAAGCGCGGATTTTGCCCTTTTTAATGATGGCAATTCTATCACAAATTTTTTCTACAACTTCAATTATATGAGAAGAGAAGAATACAATGTTTCCGGCCTTTGCGTGTGCCTTCATACATTCTTTTACCTCGTGTATAGACGTGGGGTCCAGACCTGTGAGGGGCTCGTCGAGTATCCATAGCTTCGGATTATGAACCAGCGCCGCCATAATTGCGATCTTTTGCTTCATACCGTGTGAATATGTTTTCATTTGATTATCAAATGAGCCTGTGAGCTGGAAGGCTGAAACGTAATGCTCGATTCGTTCATCTCTATCTTCTTTGGAAACCTCGTAAAGGTCTGCGATATAATTGATATATTCGCGTCCCGTCAGGTTTTCATAAAGTGCGTAGTGGTCAGGAACGAATCCAAGCTCGTGCTTTGCTTGTACCGACTGTTTTTCAACGTCGTATCCGCAAACCTCAATGTTTCCTGAGGTTATCGTCTGTATTCCAACAATACTCTTGATAATTGTAGACTTTCCCGCGCCGTTAGGACCAAGGAAACCAAATGTTTCGCCGGCTCTGACGTCAAGAGATGCGTTATCTACGGAGTAGTGCTTGTTTGAACCGTATCTTTTTGAAAAATTCTTAAGCGTAAGTCTTGGAGAGGAGTCGCCGGTAATAGGCTCGCTTATAGATTTTCCGCCAAGGAATGCTGCAAGTTCTTTTTTCATTTTCTGATAATCTCTTTCCTTTAATCTTCTGTCTTTTTCTTCGTCCCACAGCTTGAATAGCAGTGCGTATGCGAACCAAACTCCAACAGATAACAACACATAAACGCCATAGAACGACACCAGATAAAACGGACGTAACGTAAACGAAACATCACCTATTGTAAACGTCGCAGAAATTTTGAAAATGCCCTCAGCCCAATTTCCGAGCTTGTTAGCTATAAAATCCGAATTGAGGAAGAAATAGTCTGTTTCGTGTCCTATTGCTGTAAAATAAGTGTTACAAAATACCACTAATAAGAAATAAACGGCAAATGCAAGTTGTGAATATAGCCAGTGTTTGAATTTAGGACGTTCGAAAAGACCGAGAGCTATCATAAGAATCGGCATAAAGAACGCCGCAAAGTGGTTTAACCAGAAGTGTACGGAAGAAAATTCCATTATGTTAGTTGTATTAGAGGTGTTTGGTACTAACATTGCAATAAATGCGCCCATTACATTTATGAACAAAGTGAAGTTAAAAAGACGCTTCATTCTAAATATAAGGCATAGCGGAATAATAAACATTGCCGTATTGCAGAGGTGTAATGGCCAATGCCAAGGTGTCAGAACATTCTCAAGCTCCCAGTGTCGCATATATATCAACATAAATGAAATAGTTATGTAAATTAAAGCGGCACGCTTTTGATTTTCCGGTTTGTCTTTTAGCATCCTGAACATTAGATAAGGAAGTAAAATTGAACAGTAGAGAACGATTCTATGTTCAAAAGTGAATTCTTTAAGCTTCATTGATATTGGTGTAAAGTGATCTCCGACCAATACCCAGGGAGCAAATGATGGCATAATAGCAATCAATGCTAAAGGAAGCAGTAATAAGAATCTGCACAATTCCTTTAAGGTAGGAAGATTGTTTTTTCCTTCCTCAATAATACGGGAAACAACAAGTGCAATAGCAATTCCGATTTCGACTGCCATAAGTAAGATTCGCACATCGCCCGTAGAGTATGGATCATTACCGACAACTCCTGTTATGTAAGTAGTGAAGAAGCATATATCAATGAGCAGCACAGGTAATCCGAAAAATATCGAAATGTGCCTTAACACTCTTGCTTCGAGGAATGCATCCATAACGATTGACAGAATTGCCAATAAGGTAAACCAAATAAGAAAAACAGACAAAACAGTCGAGAAGATATCGCTGCCGAAGGGAGACCACATATTTTGTCCTTGTGTTCCCATAACCAAAAAGGCTTCTTTGGCAAACATATACCGAACAAAAGATAATAAAGCAAGTACACCCGCCACTGTTTTCCTTGGGATATTAAGTTTCCACTTTTTTATTTTCGCTAAAATACATGCGCCCAAAAGCGTCAGTGATATTGCGAAAATAACGGTGATCGACAATGTAAAATTCATTGAACAAACTCCATCATATTTATATAATATTATAATTTTTACTGATGCGACTTGAACTATGCCCTGTATTATACCACAAAAATATGAATTTGTCAACCCAAAATTCGACAATGGTGGGTATGGGAGTATTTGGCAAGATTTCAAAAGGTGCATAAAATCAAGTGAAATCCTTGAAAAACGCATTGGATTTAACGCAAAAATTGGTAATGATTTTTTTATTTTTGTATAGCTTTTAAAGATACATATTGACAATTAAGGATAAATCAATTATACTTTTAATCGGTGGCATTTACTTGCTAACTATTATAATAAGGAAAGACGAACAAAAAATGCACGGACTTGGTACGATAATTAACGTTGCCGCAATTATTCTCGGCGGACTTCTTGGAATACTTTTCGGGCGCTTTATAGGGGAAAGGCACAGGGATACCCTTTGCAAGGCTTGTGGGCTTTCCGTTATATTTATCGGCTCGGCGGGGGCACTCAAAGGTATGTTTTCCGTTGTTGACGGTAAAATTGTTTATGGCGGTGATTTTCTTATAATTGCTTGTCTTACTCTTGGGGCGTTAATCGGTGAGATAATAAATATTGAAGGCGGCTTTGAGCGTTTTGGCGGCTGGTTAAAGAAAAAAACTCACTCGGACGGCGACGGTAGCTTTATTGAGGGCTTTGTAAGTGCCTCATTTACCGTTTGCATAGGTGCTATGGCGATAGTTGGTTCGATAAATGACGGAATTTACGGTGATTACACTATACTTGTAACAAAGGCAATTCTTGACTTTATTATTTTAATGGTAATGGCAGCATCGCTTGGCAAGGGTACGATTTTTTCCGCTATTCCCGTTGCAATTTTGCAGGGCGGCGTTACCGCACTTTCGGTATTAATCAAGCCCATAATGACCGAAACGGCACTTCTTTATCTTTCCGTTGTTGGTAATATACTTATTTTTTGCGTTGGCATTAATCTTGTTTTCGGAAAGAAAATCAAGGTTGCAAACCTGCTTCCATCGTTGATTTTGGCGGTGGCGTGTGCGTTTTTACCGATAAATTTGTTTTAACGGGAAAATCTTACATATAATAATTGTAGAAAAACTATTGACAAGCATAAAAAAATGTGATATACTAATATCCGTAAAAATGCTTTGATGAGGGCAGTACCGATAGGTAAACCGTTTCAAGAGAGCCGCGATAGGTGTGAGCGCGGTAACGGTCTATATGGGAATTAACACCTCGGAGCAGGCGGAAGAAAGCCTATTAAGGTAATTAGAACCGCACGTTTGCGTTGCGTAAATACGTTTAAAGTGGGTGTTTTCCTTTGACGAGGAAAGTGCCAATTTGGGTGGTACCACGGAAGATATTAAAGCCTTTCGTCCCATATTCGGGGCGAAGGGTTTATTTTTTTGCAAAAAGAGGCAAAAGATAATCAACAAAACACCCCAATACTATTAAATAAGTATTAAAATCATTTGGAGGACAAATGCTATGTTAAGAACACACACTTGTAATGAGCTTCGTGCCGAGCATATCGGACAAAGCGTTACACTTTGCGGTTGGGTAGATACCGTCCGCGACCACGGAGGCGTACTTTTCGTTGACCTTCGCGACCACTATGGCGTAACTCAAATTGTTTTTTCTGACGACAAGATGCTTGCGGGAATTTCCAAGGAAACCGTTGTTTCCATTGTCGGAAAGGTAACCGAAAGAGATGCCGACACCGTTAACCCCAAGATAGCAACGGGAACGGTAGAGGTAAGAGCAGAGAGTATCGAGGTTCTCGGTCCCTGTCAGCTTGGACTTCCCTTTGAAATCGACAGCTCAACTCAGACAAGAGAAGAGGTAAGACTCAAGTACCGCTATCTTGACCTTCGTAACGGTCATATTCATAATAATATTGTGCTTCGCTCTAAGATTCTTTCTTACCTGCGTAGCCAAATGGAGAGCCTCGGATTCCTTGAAATCCAGACTCCTATCCTTACCGCCTCATCACCCGAGGGCGCACGCGATTACCTTGTACCCAGTAGAAAGCACAAGGGGAAGTTCTATGCACTTCCTCAGGCTCCCCAGCAGTTCAAGCAGCTGCTTATGGCATCGGGCTTTGACAGATATTTCCAGATAGCCCCCTGCTTCCGTGATGAGGACGCACGTCAGGATCGCTCCCCCGGAGAGTTCTATCAGCTCGACTTTGAGATGGCTTTTGCAACTCAGGAGGACGTTTTCTCTGTTGCTGAAACGGTTATCTACAATACCTTCAAGCAGTTTACTGATAAAGAGGTATCAAAGCCTCCGTTCAGACGTATAACCTTTGCCGATGCTATGCTCAAATACGGCTCTGATAAGCCTGACCTTCGTAACCCCCTTGAAATCAAGGACTTAACCGATTTCTTTGCAAAGAACGAGTTCGTTGAGGTTAACGGACGTACAATTCCCTTCAAGAACAAGCTTGTACGCGGTATAGTTGCAAACTACCTTGTTAAGAAGGACGGCGAGGGCGACGGTAAGAAGGCGTTTGAAAAGGCTATCGACCTCTATTCAAGAAGTATCGGTATGAAGTTCGGATGCGGATACATTACCCTTGAGGACGGCGAATACAAGGGACCTATCGCAAAGTTCCTCTCTGACGCTGAAAAGGCAGAGCTTACCGAGCTTTGCGGAGTAAAAGAGGGCGACTCTATCTTCTTTATCAGCGATGCTCCCGCAGTTATCAACTCTCTTGCAGGTCAGATGCGTACCTGGATCGGAAACGAGCTTGGTCTTGTAAGAAAAGACAGATACGATTTCTGCTTTATCGTTGACTTCCCGATGTACGAGCTTAACCCCGAAACAAATAAGATTGACTTCACCCACAACCCCTTCTCAATGCCTCAGGGCGGTATGGACGCACTCCTTAATAAGGATCCGCTTGAAATATTCGCTTATCAGTACGATATCGTATGTAATGGTGTTGAGCTTTCCTCGGGTGCGGTAAGAAACCACAACCCCGACATTATGAGAAAGGCTTTCGAGATTGCAGGCTACGGCGAGGAGGACCTCAAGGCGAAGTTCGGAGCGCTCTATACGGCGTTTGCTTACGGCGCACCGCCTCACGCAGGTATGGCTCCCGGAGTTGACAGAATGATAATGCTTATCGCCGAGGAGGAGACCATTCGTGACGTTATCGCATTCCCGCTCAACGGAAATGCACAGGATCTTATGATGGGCGCGCCCGGTGAGGTTACCGAGCTGCAGCTCCGTGAGGTTCATATAAAGGTAAGAGACTAAAGCTTTTATAATTTAAGGAGTACTTTATGGAAAAGGCTACGCTTAAAAGACTCCAAAAGCTTAATCAGCTC